>NZ_SNYJ01000003.1 GCF_004363045.1 Aureibacillus halotolerans | reverse complement strand
CACTGGGTTTGGCGAGTTGAAGGCCGCACTGTGCCTTAGAAAATACCGGCCGCCTCCCTATGTCTAAATGTATATAATTACCAAATGGACAGATCACCTTTCGTTCAGGTTCTCCTTTTTTTGCTTTACCCGCGATGAATAAAGAACAGAATTTTATGAAATTATTTATGCAACATTAGTGACCGATTTTATTGTTTTCCATTTCTATCGATTGAGTGTTCTCATAAAGCAAATCTGTTGAGGTAAAAGCGATTCAGAAGGTGCAAAAGTTTTCTTCTACAAACCAGCGGTCACTAGCAGGACTCCAGCGGCAAAGAAAACACGATGAGGTCTTTTCGAATCGATGTTGCGCTTATTCCCTTTAGGGTGCAAAGCAAATACGACCGCTTCGTCAAAATACTTCGCTTTCCGCGGGCACGGCTTCAGCTACCATGGAAAGCAAGCTTTCCATGGGGATCTTCAGCTCGCGCTGTTCCCGCAGGAGTCTGCGTATTTTGACTACGCTGAGGTTTGTTTCTGCGTAGATTGGTTTTATTTAGTCCCAGTCTCGTATAACGAGTAAGAAAACGTGTTAAGGCGTATTGCTTATTAAACAAGACAAGGAAGTGCATTGTTTCATGCGAAATTATTCAGACAACTTTAGCATTGCAGAAATCACCTTCAGCGTTGGCTGTGACTGAGTGGGCGCAAGGTAAGATAGATTGATTGGCATCTTGTGTATTCAGGAAATTTAAAAGTGGCTATGCTTACAATCCTTTATTTTCTTAAAGATCGCTTTTTAGTTACTAAGCGGATCTCTGCGCTCTTAACCACTAGATGAATCCTTTTTTAATTCACCTCACTTTATAAAAAAAGTGCATCATTAAAAACAGTCACTAACGAGACCACAGTAGTGCCCTTTAGGGTGAGTTCGAGCAAATGACGACTCGTATTTATGCAACCCCGAGTTGTGATAACCTATTTGTTTTACAAATCACATAAAATGATGTGACGGTAGGCGATTCGTTATTTAGTTATTCAATTAAGGCTCCCTTTTTGGAGGGGAAATGCACTAAGCTCACATTTATTCAACAAAATGCGTCTATTTGATGGGGGAAAGTTCATATAGTTCAGGGAAGGGGGCAGTGCCTTTGAAACGAGCTAAGCGATGGCGCAGGTGGTTGACACGGCAGTTAGATCTTCCAGCAGATGTTACGATGGATTTGCCCCGCTTGACGATGGTCGGTCATTTGCATTTATATATTGAAAATCATAAAGGACTGCTCGTTTACTCTGACACGGAGCTGCGACTAAGGTTGACGACAGGACAGTTGCTTGCGCAAGGGAAAAATTTTGTGATTAAGAAAATGTACCATGATGAGTTAATTTTAGAAGGCCAAATTGAACAGGTACGTTATATCAATGAAACACTGTGACAAGGAGGAGCCTCTGTGAAAAATTGGAGTGACGTGCAATCTCATTTTACAGTAAAACTTCAAGGGTCTGGCGCTGAAAGACTGCTCAATCAATGTGCTCGAGATGGCATGCAGCTGTGGGAGATTAAGCGTCCTGATGCGACAAGTTTAGTGTTTAAAATGGCTTCAAAAGACCTGCCATTGTTGCGTAAGCATGCGCGTGGAACAAAGGTTAAGGTTTTTTTTCTGGACAAGCATGGAATGGCGAATGCGAAATCGATGACTAAGGGATATAGTGGATTTATCCTCGGGATAGGTTGCTTTTTAGCTATTCTTTTTTTAGCGAGCAATATGTTATGGGGAGTGAAAATCTCTGGAGCAGCCCCTGATAACGAACACAAAATTCGACTCGTCTTAGAGGATCTAGGCATCGTTAGAGGCACTACATTTTTCACATTGCCCTCGCCTGAAAAAATCCAAAAACTCGTGATGGATCAAATTGATACGGCTGTGTGGATTGGTGTTGAGCGAAAAGGAACGATCTATTCCATTCATGTCGCTGAAAAAGAAATGCCAAAAGAACGACAGGCCTACTCACCAGGACATCTTGTTGCGAAAAAGGCAGGCACCATTACAGGGATGTTTATTGAAAAAGGAAAGTCCATGGTGAAGCTGAATGATTATGTACAGAAAGGGCAGGTCCTTGTGACAGGAAAAACGACTGAAAATGCGGATGCATCGGCCGTTGTCGCCTCCAGAGGTAAAGTGTTTGCTGAAACCTGGTATCAGTCCACAGTCGAAGTGCCTTTGCAAAAAGACATCCAAACGTTAACAGGCGAAGCACACAAGAATACGTATGTTCATATTGGGAGCTGGCGTTTGAAAGTGTGGGGGTTCGGTGAAGATACGCTCCAGCAAGTGTTTGTTGAAAATGAAACGACGCCTCTGACGATCGCTGGATGGACTAGCCCTTTTGCATGGGAAACACTTGTTCGTAAAGAGACCCAAAAACAAACCATTTCGTATACATTGAAGGAGGCAGCCTCTCGAGCAAAATTGCGAGCAAAGTCAGAATTGCTTCAGTCATTAGGAGAAGATGCCACCATAAAAGAGGAAAAAGTTTTGCACCAACAAGCGGAGAATGGTAAAGTAAAGTTGTCTTTGCACTACCGAGTGATTGAAAACATTGCAGAACCTAAACTCATTGTTCAAGGAGAGTAACGGATGACAGATCATCTTCATAGCATTGAGCTCGATTTTTCAGATGCCAATGAGGCACAAAACCTATTTGGCACAAATGATCTTTTTTTAAAACAAATTGAAAATCATTTTCAAATTTCATTAATTACGCGTGGGGCGTCTGTTCTTGTCAAAGGGACAGAGGAGGATGCCCTGAAAACAAAAGCCATTTTGCAAACGTTGCAGCGACTAATTCAAAAAGGGGCGTCTCTGTCAGAAAGAGATGTAATCTATGCGATTCAGTTGTCTGAAAAGGACGAGCTTGACCGTATGGAGGAGCTTTTTGCGGATGAATTGCTTCGAAATATAAAGGGCAAACCGATACGCGTAAAAACGTTAGGGCAAAAGCGCTATATCTCGGCAATGAAACGCAATGATCTTGTGTTTGGTATTGGACCAGCAGGAACTGGGAAAACCTACCTGGCAGTCGTCATGGCCGTTGCTGCCCTCAAGGAAGGCAATGTAAAGCGCATTATTCTTACACGTCCTGCCGTTGAAGCTGGCGAAAGCCTTGGGTTTCTACCCGGGGATTTGAAGGAGAAGGTTGACCCTTACTTGCGACCGCTTTATGATGCGTTACACGATGTATTTGGTGTTGAGCAAACGGTAAGACTGATGGATAGAGGGACCATTGAAATTGCTCCCTTAGCGTATATGAGAGGGCGGACGTTAGAAGACGCCTTTGTCATCTTGGATGAAGCGCAAAACACAACCCCTGCTCAAATTAAAATGTTCTTAACTCGACTTGGCTTTGGGTCAAAGATGATTGTTACAGGTGACCTTACACAAATTGATTTACCTGGAAAAATTCAATCAGGTTTAAAGGTCGCCCATCAGATTTTGAAAGCAACGGAGGGAGTCTCGTTTATACACCTTGGTGAATCTGATGTGGTCAGACATCCCCTCGTCCAGCGCATCATTCGCGCGTATGATGAACAACAGGAATGATGCAATTGGCGCAGAGACCCATATTTTGGGTCTCTTTTTCCACGATGAAGAAGACATTAGGACGATTGAGGACAGTTCGTTTTATGAAGGGAAGGTACATAGATGATGAAAGGTAACGAGCAATGGTCTCGCATCAGAAAGGCCTTAAAAAAGAAAGCGCAAGGAAAGCTTCTCTTCGGACTGTTTTTACTTGTGATTGCAGTCGTTATGTACAGTGTCATGTTCTCTAATGTGCGTCCGGAACGAGTGGATGTCAGTCTATTTTCAGTGGCCCCAAAAGATATATATTCCCCTATTACGGTAGAAGATACCGAGGCGACAGAGGCAAAAATAGACGAAGCTCTTGCGAAGGTAGAATACCAATATGTTTTGAAGCGTGAATACAGACAAAACCAAATTGAAGCGTTAGGCGTTCTCTTTCGTACTATTGAAAATAGCAAAACATCAGAAAGTAATGAGGAGGAAACTAGCGATCCCTCTTCAGCGACTGAGGAAAGCAACGGAACCACGGCTAGAGTGGAAGCAAGTGATATCCAAAAAGAATTGCCTCCGGATTTAAAAGGGGAATTTACAGACCAGACGATTCGTATACTTTTAAATGCGACGCCGGACCAACTTGCTGTGGCAAATGAATCGTCTGTTGCATCCGTTCACCGCGTCATGGATCAGCGAATCGCAGTGGCCAATGTCGAAGAGAAAAAAGACGAGGTCCGTCGCGAAATTTCTTATACGAGCTTGCCAGATAACCTTAAAAGTGCTGTTGCAGACATAGCGGCATCGATGATTATCCCGAATTACGTATACGACCCACAAGCAACATCAAAGCAACAGCAAGAGGTACGAGATGATATTGAACCAGTGATGATTCAACTTGGGCAGTTAATCGTTAGGGAAGGGCAGCTTGTGGACCGGGAAATCTATCGTGAGCTTGATCTCGTTGGAGTACTCGACCATTCTTCAAATCCTTTGCCGTTTATTGGCTTAGCCTTATTGGTTGGTTTGTTAACGGCACTCGTTGCGTATTACACAAAAGGGCTAACAGATGCAACACGCTCGAAACGAGTATATTTGTACATCTACACTATCATTTTTTCCGTCATGATGATCATGATGAAAATTGTCAGCTTGTTTCAGCCTGAAAACACGGAGTATTTTGGTCTCGTTGTTCCTATTGCGGCTGGAACGATGTTAATCAAGATGCTTATTCATTCTCGTGTGGCTATTATGACAAGCATTGTGTTTGCCATTACAGGCGGACTGATGTTTAGTACGTATGTTCCAGGAAGCTTTAATTATGATTTAGCGATTTATTTTCTCGCTAGTTCGTTGGCGGGGACGTTGTTTTTGAGTAATCGAAATCACCGTGCTAGAATTCTACAGGCGGGAATTATGGTCGCTTTGATTAATATTGTCACCATTATGGCTTTGGCTCTCATTGGCTACGAGCCGTTAAGCGATATGGTCATTGGCGTCGGCTTTGGATTAATCTCAGGCATTGCGGCCTCCATTTTAAGCTTGGGACTTCTGCCATTTTTCGAAGCAGGCTTTGGAATGTTGTCAACAATTCGGTTGATTGAACTCTCCAGCCCTAATCATCCAATGCTTCGTAAAATTCTTGTTGAGACGCCAGGAACCTATCACCATAGTGTAATGGTCGCAAACCTATCTGAGGCAGCATGCGAGGCGGTTGGAGCAAACGGTCTGCTTGCACGCGTAGGCGCTTACTACCATGATATTGGCAAAACAAAGCGCCCTCACTTCTTTATTGAAAACCAGATGGGGCTTGAAAACCCTCATAATAAGATTGCTCCACAGCTTAGCAAAACCATTATTACAGCCCATGCAACCGATGGTGCAGAAATGCTTCGTGAAAATAAACTGCCGACTGAGATCGTTGATATTGCAGCCCAGCATCACGGCACAACCTTATTGAAATATTTTTATCACAAAGCCAATGAGGCGACGGAGAAACAGGTGCCAGAAAGTGAATTTAGATACGCTGGTCCAAAGGCACAAACGAAAGAATCGGCCATTATTGGCATTTGCGATTCTGTAGAGGCAGCGGTGCGCTCATTATCAAAACCTAACCCAAACAAAATTGAGGGGATTGTTCGGAGCATCATTTCCGACCGCTTGCAGGATGGGCAGTTTGATGAGTGTGATATAACATTAAAAGAGCTTGATACTGTTGCGAAGGCAATATGTGAAACGTTAAAGGGCATTTTCCATTCGCGAATTGAATACCCGGATACCGTAAAGAAAAAGGTGAAGCAAGCATGATTGAAATTGACCTCATTGATGAAGAGCAATATAGTGACGAGTACACAAAAAAACGTATTATAGATTTGCTAACGTTTTGCTCAAAGCAGCTAGAGGAAGTTCCTGTCTCCTGTGAGTTGTCTGTCACATTGACAGATGATGAGACAATCCATGAATTAAATAAAACGTATCGAGGCAAAGATCAACCGACGGACGTATTATCCTTTGCCATGCAGGAGTCTGCAGAGGAAGAGCCATGGTTTGAAGAGGCAAAAGACGTGCCTACTATGCTTGGTGATATCGTCATTTCTGTCGAAACAGCAAAAAGGCAAGCAAAAGAGTATGGCCATAGCGACTTACGTGAGCTTTGTTTTTTAGCTGTCCATGGCTTTTTACACTTAATCGGCTACGACCATATGACCGAAGAAGATGAGCGTAAAATGTTTAGTACACAGGAGGCCCTTTTACGTGAATACGGGATCGAAAGGACGCACGAGTAAACCGTGGAGTTGGCGACGTTGGTTTAAAAGCTTTTTTTACGCTGGACGTGGGATCTCTCATGCCTTGCATACCGAAATGAACTTGCGTTTTCATTTTATCGCTATTTTACTCGTCTCAATGCTTGGTATTTATTTTCAGATCACGAAAACGGAATGGCTTGTCCTTATCCTTATGATGACGATCGTCTGTACGCTTGAAATGGTCAATGCCGCGATTGAGAGGACTGTAGATCTCATTACAGAAGAACGAACGATGCTTGCCCAACAAGCAAAAGATTTAGCAGCTGGTGCCGTTTTCCTTTCGGCGGTGGCCTCCATTATTATAGGAATCGTCATTTTTCTTCCCTATGTCAAAGTTTTTGTTGAAATGCAGTGAAGCATAGGTTTTTATAGGAAGTTTTTGGAGATGTAATGCATAAAATACATTCATCAGGTAAAATAAAATACACACCTGATACATGGTAGAGAGGGTCGCTTAACATGAATAAACAGCAATTATTTCAGCAGGCGTTAGAAGCAAGAGAACAAGCGTATACACCATATTCAAAGTTTAATGTCGGTGCTGCACTCGTCACAACAGATGGAGAGGTTGTACTTGGGGCAAACATTGAGAACGCTTCGTATGGACTAACGAATTGTGCGGAACGGACGGCATTTTTCACCGCGCGCGTGGAAAAACACACAGCTTTTTCTATGCTTGGTGTTGTTGCCGCATCGAAGCAGCCAGTACCCCCTTGTGGAGCCTGTCGTCAAGTGATGGCAGAGTTTTGTGAGCCATCAATGCCCGTGTACCTTTTTAATCTTGAAGGCGACTGTAAAGAAACGACGGTTGGCGAATTGCTGCCAGGTTCGTTTAGCAAAGAGGACATGGAGTGACACATCGCTCAGGTTTCATCTCAATTGTCGGCCGACCGAATGTAGGAAAATCCACCATGTTAAATCAACTTGTTGGCCAGAAAATCGCGATTATGAGCGATAAACCGCAAACAACTAGAAACAACATCCGCGGTGTACGAACAACGGATGATTCACAAATGATTTTTATCGATACACCAGGCATGCATAAACCGAAGCATCGCCTTGGAGATTTTATGTTGAAATCAGCAATTCGTACATTAAAGGACGTAGATGCGGTCCTCTTTGTTGTAAATGCGACAGAGAAACCTGGGAAAGGCGATCAAATGATTATCGAGCGCTTTCAAGGCTTAAAAACCCCTGTGTTTCTCGTGGTGAATAAAATTGATCTGGTTCATCCTGATCAATTGCTGCCACTCATTGACTCTTATAACAGTTTATATGAATTTGATGAAATCATTCCTGTTTCCGCACAAGAAGGAAACAATTGTACGACATTGTTAACGACGTTGGAGTCGATATTGCCAGAAGGGCCTGCATTTTATCCTAAAGACCAAGTGACCGACCATCCCGAGCGCTTTATTATGCAGGAATTTATTCGTGAGCAAGTGCTTCACGTCACACGGGAAGAAGTGCCTCATTCCGTAGCTGTCGTCCTTGACGCGGTGGAAAAGCGTAAAGGTGGTGCGGTGTATGTTGCTGCGACGATCATCGTTGAACGCGCTTCACAGAAAGGTATTATTATCGGCAAGCAAGGGTCAATGCTCAAGCACATTGGGCAGGAAGCTCGTGGGGAGATAGAGCGATTGCTCGGATCAAGAATCTTCTTAGAGCTTTGGGTTAAAGTCAAGTCTGATTGGCGTAATCGACCGCATCATTTGGTCGAGTATGGATTTGACGAAAAAGATTATCAAGATTGACAATAATTGTGCCGCATGAATGATTTCCAGACGAGTTAAGCTAATGACACAAGAAACGGCTATCGTTTATGAAAAGGTGGTTTTCTCATGCTACAATATTCATGGCAGGTCTTTGCCAAGACGGGCAGTGTAGACGCTTATTTATTGTTAAAGGAAGCTGAACGCCAGCAAATTGAACGAAAAGCACAGGATCAAACCTCAATGATTAGACGCCAAAAACCAGTGTCGTAACACATCTAAGCTTATATATCGTATAATCAATTTGTGAAATGAGCTGTAAAGAGAGGGTGTTCATCGTTATGCTGAGGAATGTGGAGGGCGTTGTGCTAAAAAGCATCCCTTATGGTGAAACAAACCTCATCTGCACACTATTCACGAAAGAAAATGGAAAAATCGCAGTGATGGTTCGTGGAGCAAGAAAAACGAAAAGTTCATTGCGTGCTGTTGCCCACTTATTTACACATGGCTTGTTTTTAATTCAGGGAGAACGTGGTATGGGAACGTTGCGACAAGGAGAAACAGTGACATCGTTTCGTACACTACGTGAGGATTTAGAAAAAACGGCTTGTGCCGCATGCATGGTCGATTTAACGGATCGGCTGACCGAGGACCGGCAGCCAGATCCGTTTTTATTCGAGCTCCTTCTACGGTCTCTGGGAGCCATTGATGAAGGCAAGGACCCTCTTGTTTTGCTATCAATCTATGAAATTAAATTAATGAGACTCGCGGGGATTTCACCAATGTTTGACCAGTGTGTCGGATGCGCTCGGGAAGGAGATGCCGTAGCATTTTCAATGCACGAAGGGGGAATTGTCTGCAGAAGCTGTGCGATGCAATCCACGTACGCAGAAGCCTTTCATCCTTCAGCATTAAAGTTATTACGGCTTTTCTCCTCGTTTGATCTGAATCGGCTTGGCAATATTAATGTGTCATTCGAAGTCAAAAAAGATTTGCAGCGATTCATCACACAATACTACGATGAACAGGCGGGCATTCGATTAAAGTCCAAGCGTTTTTTGGATCAACTTCATCTTTTGAATTTAGACAGCCATTGACAATAACTTTTAGGTTGCGCTATGATTATCGTATTGATTGAGAAGTATCCCAATGTTTACCTATTAAACGGATACATGGCAATGACGGAAAAAGTACAATATCATGATGGTGTGAAGCGAGCCTGAGACGGTGAAAGTCAGGTCACCACGGATAGAGGAAAGGCATTCCAGAGCCAATGAGTGAAAAAGTGGCTGTGTACGCACAGCAAATAGGGTGGAACCGCGGAATTTATCCGTCCCTATGCCTGTTAAAGGCATAGGGGCGGTTTTTTGTTGGTTTTTGTACGAAATGAACCATGTTAAATGATCAACGAAATCTACGTTCTCATCAGAAAACCATAAAAATGTAAAAGAGGTGACCTTCAATGAATTTGCAGGATATGATTTTATCACTGCAGTCTTACTGGTCAAAGCAGGGATGTATTTTAACACAAGCTTATGACGTTGAAAAAGGGGCAGGAACGTTTTCACCAATGACGTTTTTACGAAGCATAGGTCCAGAACCCTGGAACGTGGCATATGTAGAGCCGTCCAGACGACCAACCGATGGACGTTACGGAGAAAACCCGAATCGCTTGTATCAGCATCATCAATTTCAAGTAATTAAAAAACCATCTCCACCAAACATCCAAGAGTTGTACCTTGGATCACTTGATGTGCTTGGAATAAACCCGCTTGAACATGACATTCGTTTTGTAGAGGACAATTGGGAGTCGCCTACGCTTGGCGCAGCTGGACTCGGATGGGAAGTATGGTTAGATGGTATGGAGGTCACTCAGTTCACCTATTTCCAGCAAGTAGGTGGCTTAGAGGCAAGTCCAGTGTCAGTTGAAATTACGTATGGCTTAGAACGATTGGCTTCTTATATTCAAGACAAGGAGAATGTATTTGATCTTGAATGGACAAATGGGGTGACGGTGAGAGATATTTTCTTGCAACCGGAATATGAGCACTCCAAATATACATTTGAGGAATCAGATACGGCGATGCTTTTTTCACTGTTTGACATGTATGAGAAAGAAGCTTCACGGATCATTGACCTCAATCTTGTTTTCCCAGCTTATGATTATGTGTTAAAGTGCTCACACACGTTTAACCTTCTAGATGCACGTGGGGCAATTTCCGTCACCGAACGAACGGGGTATATTGGAAGAGTGCGCCAACTTTCACGCAAAATCGCGAACGCCTATTACGCAAGCAGGGAAGCGAGCGGGTTTCCAATGCTGAACACGAGGGAGGTTGACTAACATGAGCAAACGTTTTTTGCTAGAAATAGGTTTAGAAGAGTTGCCAGCACAATATGTCGCAGGCAGTGAAGAAGCGTTGAAAAAGGCGGTTGAATCATGGCTGAAGGACGTTCGACTGCCCTTTGAGAAGGTGTCATCCTTTTCGACACCGCGCAGACTAGCGGTAGCTATTGATGGGCTTGGCGAAAAGCAGGCCGATCGTCAGGAAGAGGTCCGCGGGCCTGCAAAGCGGATCGCTGTCGATGCCGATGGTCAATGGACAAAAGCAGCGATTGGATTTGCACGCGGCCAGCATGTAGAGCCAACCGATTTAACTATAAAAACAATCAAAGATCAGGAGTACGTTTTTGCTTCTGTATTTGAGCAAGGATTGGCAACAGACCAGCTTCTTTCAGAGCTAAAAAACGTTATTACCCATTTGCCGTTTCCTAAAAGCATGCGCTGGGGATCAAGTGAACTTCGTTATTTGCGTCCGATTCGCTGGCTTGTGGCATTATATGATAACAGCATTATTCCCTTTGAAATTGAAGGAGTTTCGACGGGGAATATCTCTCGAGGTCATCGTTTTTTGGGGGAGGAAGTTGTCCTACAGTCTGCTGATCAATATGAACAAGCTCTTCTTCAGGAATATGTTATTGTTCAGCCAGAAGAACGAAAAAGACGAATCAATGAACAGCTCAAAGCGTTAGAAGAAAAAAACGGCTGGGTCGTCCAAAAAGATGAAGACTTACTTGAAGAAGTCGTACAGCTTGTTGAATACCCAACAGCCCTAGATGGCGCTTTCGATGAAGAGTATTTAGCTCTTCCTGAGGCGGTTCTTATTACGACTATGCGAGAGCATCAGCGGTATTTTGCTGTCCGAAATCAAGATGGGACGTTGGCTCACCGTTTTGTAACCGTAAGAAATGGAAATGATGTCAAGATAGACAATGTGCAGCGTGGAAACGAAAAGGTTTTGCGAGCACGCCTTCAGGACGCTAAATTTTTCTATACTGAGGATCAAAAATTAACGATCGATGCAGCATTAGAAAAAGTGAAAAACGTTGTGTTCCACGAAAATCTAAAGACGTTGTTTGATAAAAGCAAACGGAATCAGGCGCTTGTCAATCAATTGGGTGAAAACTTGCCTGTTTCTCCGAACACGATTGAGGCAGCTGCACGCGCAGCATACATTGGGAAATTTGACCTTGTCACCTATATGGTTGGAGAATTTCCTGAGCTTCAAGGGAAAATGGGTGAGGAATACGCCAAAGCCCTAGGCGAAAATGAGGCAACGGCCATTGCGATCAATGAGCAATATGCGCCCCGTTCTTCCGACGGAACATTGCCATCAACCGAAGCTGGTGCATTGCTTGCATTAGCGGACAAAGTCGATACGATTGTCGCCTTTTTCTCAAAGAAATTGATTCCTACCGGCTCTCAGGATCCATTTGCGCTTCGTAGACAGGCGTATGGCATCGTTCAAATCTTGCACGGATTCGGATGGCAAATTTCATTTGCTACGCTTGTGGATCATGCCGTTAACGTCCTTGTAAAAGGTGGCATCCCTTGTGACGAGGAGACGGTTTCAAAGGAACTGGTTCAATTTCTCTCACAACGACTGAAAGGGCTTCTGTTAGATGCAAACATTCCTCATGACGTTGTCGAAGCCATTTTGAATGGATCTAGCGGTGTACGATGGACGTTCCGAAAAGCCGATGTACTTGTGGCTCACAAGAAAGAGAACGACATAAAGTTACATGTGGAAGCAATGGCTAGGGTACAAAATCTCGCTGATAAAGCGTCCCATGCGGATGTAAAGCAACACCTTCTAACGGATGCCCATGAACAAGCATTATTTGAAACACACTCCACATGGTCAAGTCGGTACGATGAAGCGGTGCGCGAAGGCAATGCAGAGCTTGCATTTGCTGCACTTACACAATACACCGCAACCATTACAGCGTTTTTTGATCATGTGATGGTCATGGTGGAGGATGAAGAAATTCGTGACAATCGCTTGGCTCTTATGGCAGCATTAGCAGACACCTTTTCTTCATTTGCCAATATGCGAAAGCTTCATGTGTAACACAATCCTTACAAGCACTGGCTGTGTCAAACGGTCAGTGCTTGGTGCACGTTAAAATCATTCCATAAGCAGAAATTTTGGTTGAAAGGAGTACGTTATGCCATCGGTTATTTATATCATTTCAGATTCTGTCGGGGAAACGGCTGAACTGGTGTTAAAAGCTGCGATGAGTCAGTTTGAAAGCGAAGAGTTCGAAATAAAACGTGTGCCCTATGTTGAAGACGCAGGCACGCTTATCGAGATCATTCAGCTCGCGAAGCAGCAAAAAGCGATTATTGGTTTCACGCTTGTCATCCCAGCGATGAGGAATGTACTTTTGAGGGAAGCGTCTTTGCATGATGTTGCTGTGATTGATCTAATTGGACCTGCAATTGATACGATGGCAAAGGTCTACAATAAAAAACCGAAATACCAGCCTGGTCTTGTGCATAAACTAGATGCGGGATACTTTCAAAAAGTGGACGCTGTTGAATTTGCGGTTCGGTATGATGATGGGCGTGATACACGAGGCATTCTGCTCGCCGATATTGTCCTCATTGGTGTGTCGCGAACGAGCAAAACCCCGTTGTCGCAATACCTAGCTCATAAAAAGGTAAAAGTGGCCAATGTGCCTATGGTACCTGAAATATCGCCTCCAGCAGAATTGTTTAAGGTGGCTCCTTCAAAATGTATTGGTCTGACGATTCAGCCTGAAAAATTGAATGACATTCGGAAAGAACGATTAAAATCGCTAGGATTAAGAGAAAATGCAGGGTATGCAGACCCTGAAAGAATTCATAAAGAGTTAGCCTATTTCGAAAAGGTCGTAGGACGAATTGGCTGTCATGTCATTGATGTGACGAATAAAGCTGTGGAAGAAACTGCAAATCTAATCCTATCTTTTATTGAACATACGCGAACCAAATAATTATCGTAAATGGGTTTCTAATGTCCGTCTATTCTTTTCATCCCATGAGTGTAAAAGGTGAGATTAATTTTCGGGGAAACTTCTAAAAGTGAGAGAACTTCGCATTCACATTTATTCGCGAGAAAGAAACGAATCATGTAGCATTTAAAGTAAGTAAAGCATTCCCATGAAAACTTCTTTAGGCATCAACGGTAAAAAGAAGTCTATTCGCTACGAATCGTCCTAAGGGATGACCGTTCTACTCGCTTGGGCGAATGGCTTTCTTTTGATTTGTAAGGAGGGGAGTCATTAAACTGATTCAACTTTATGCAAAGGATTGAGCGTCTGAATAGATTTTATTTGTTCGATGTATTATAATGATTGGATTATGTTTGTGGCTTGGAGACGCTCATTAGTCGACAAATATTGAACGTTTCTTCACTGTACGACAGATTTCTGAAATTTAAAACTTAACGAGTCGAGAAGGAATCTTTGAGGTGATGTAGAAATAGAGAACTATGACGAATTAAAGATGTCAGTTTTTGTGGACGCTGATGCCTGTCCCGTTAAAGATGAAGTATTGCAAGTATCACGGGAATACGGGATTCGCGTTGTCTTTGTTGCGTCTTATTCGCATTTTTCCCCTTCCGCTATAGGTCATTGGATATACGTCGATAGTGCCAAGGAATCAGCTGATATGTATATCGTCAATCATGTAGCAGAAAATGATGTAGCCATTACTGACGATTATGGACTGGCAGGTCTGCTCTTGCCTAAGCGTGTTTACGTGCTGACATCAAGGGGGAAAAGCATTCATGAGGGCAACATTACCCTTCACCTTAATCAGCGCTTTCTGTCTCAGAAGGCACGAATGGCTGGACAACGCTCGAAGGGACCTACGGCGATCAAGCAAAGTGACAAGGCTCATTTTGCGACAGCGTTAGACACATTGCTTGCAAAGCTAGCGAGTGCGGCAGATAGAGAAGCTGAGTAATTTCAGGCAGGTTGAAAACGTTAGTCAGCAGGAGTTCAGATTGATTGAAAACAGTTGTCTAATCTAAGCGCGAAGACTTGAGAGGAGCGGAGTTGCCATAAGGCAATGAGCACCGGACAAGGCAAAGCAACGAAGAAAGCGAGCGTTTGTCAACAGGAGGTCAGACTGATTGAAAACGTTTGTCTTTCAAGGCGCGAAGACTTGAGAGGAGCGGAGTTGCCATAAGGGCAATGAGCACCGGACAAGGCAAAGCAACGAAGAAAGCGAGCGTTAGTCAACAGGAGGTCAGACTGATTGAAAACGTTTGTCTTTCAAGGCGCGAAGACTTGAGAGGAGCGGAGTTGCCATAAGGCAATGAGCACCGGACAAGGCAAAGCAACGAAGAAAGCGAGCGTTTGTCAACAGTCTGAGGGGGGTGGTTTAATGGGGCAACGCATCCCTGATGAAACAGTTGAGGCTGTTCGTCAGTCGGTCGATATCGTTGATGTCATCGGGGATTATGTACAACTGAAAAAGCAAGGGAAAAATCATTTTGGGTTATGTCCTTTTCATGGAGAAAATACGCCGTCTTTCTCGGTGTCTGAGGACAAACAGATTTTTCATTGTTTTGGCTGTGGTGCTGGAGGAAATGTGTTTCAGTTTATGATGGATTATAAAGGGGTATCGTTTGCGGAGGCGGTCGAAATGATGGCCAGAAATACGTCTATCGCTCTCCCTGATAGGCCTCATAAACAAACAGAAAGAGAATCTCCGGAAACAACTAATGTACATGAGGCGTATGATTTAGTGACAAAACTTTATCACCACTTGTTACTGCATACAGATGAAGGCAAAGCGGCGCTCGCTTATTTAACGGATAGAGGCGTGACAAAAGAAACCATTCAGGCATTACGATTAGGCTATGCGCCAGAGTCGTGGCAGCTGACAACGCAATTCTTGGAAAAACGAGGGTTTGATTTAGCTCTTATGCAGCGTGCGGGTCTTGTTGGTTTTTCAGAGAACAAAACCCGTTACTTTGATCGTTTTAGGCATCGTGTTATGTTTCCAATTGCAAATCCACAAGGAGCGATTATGGCTTTTGGAGGAAGAGCGATTGGAAACGGGGATGAGCCCAAATATTTAAATACGACAGAGACCCCTTGGTTTGAAAAAGGAAAACAATTATATGGATTTTCAGAAGCACGCCCATTTATAAAAAAAGAACAAAAAGTGTTGCTAATGGAAGGAAATGTGGATGTTGTTACTGCGTACCAGGCGGGTTTTAAGCATGCTATTGCTACGCTGGGAACCGCGTTAACGAAGCATCAGGTGATGTTGTTGAAACGCATCACATCACAGGTCATCATCTGTTACGACGCTGATTCAGCAGGCTCAAAAGCCGCTGTAAGAGCGGGTGATCTTCTTGTTGAGAATGGTCTCGATGTAAGGGTTGCCTCGTTGCCCGACAACATGGATCCAGATGAATGTATTCGATCACATGGAACGGAGCATTTTAAGAATGAGGTTCTCGGAAACAGTTCGACGCTTACCGCGTTTAAAATGACCGAAGGAAGAAAAGGGAAAAACCTTCGAGATGAAGGAGAACGTCTAGCCTATATCGAACATGTTCTTAAGGATTTACTGCTTCTCGACAGTGAAGTCGAAAAAGATCACTATATTCGACAGCTTTCTGACGAATTTTCAATTGCTGATACGACGTTACGAAATGAAATTGAGCGATTGTCTAGGCAGACATCCTTTAAGACAGAGCAGCGAGAAACTCCAGAGAGAGAATGGAAAGGCACATCTCGTCCCGCAGTAAAATCACAATTAAGACCGGCATATGAGAATGCAGAGCGGTTTTTAATCGCTCATATGTTGAAAAGCGCCGACAATGCTGCCGTCGTTTACGAAAAACTTGGTGTTGCTTTTAACCTTGAAGAACACAGTGCTATTGTCACTTATCTATATGCTTTTTACGAAGAGAATGATCGTATTGATATCTCAAGATTTATTTCAGGTTTAAAAGACCAAAGGTTGGAAACCCTTGTATCTGAGCTTGCGATGCTTGAAATGAACGAGGTTATTTCCGAAAAAGAACTTAATGACTACATTCAGCAGGTGTTGAATCACCCTGAATGGTTAATGATAAATAAAAAAGAGCAACAAAAGCATGATGCGGAAAGACGTAAGGACTTTAAGATGGCTGCCCAAATCGGGCAAGAAATCATCGATCAAAAACGACGTTTGAAATCCCAAAGGTTATTATAGATTTAGTTTATATAAATGTAATTGTACTAAAGCAGGCCGAACATAGGAACACGGCTTCACTTTCTGGAAGGAGGCGGACGAATGGCTGAAAAATCAGCTCGTTCAAAAGAAGTTGAGGGTGAACTACTAACAGTAGATCAGGTGAAGGAGCAGCTTACCGAGCAAGGCAAAAAAAGAGGCTCTATCACTTATGAAGAAGTGGCTGAGAAAATGGCCGGCTTTGAATTGGAATCTTATCAAATGGATGAGTTCTATGAATACTTGGGGGAGCAGGGCATAGAAGTTAATGGCGAGTCAGAAGATGATCCAAACGTCCAACAGCTGTCTAAGGAGGAGGAATTTGATCTTAATGATTTAAGTGTGCCTCCAGGCGTTAAGATAAATGACCCTGTTCGTATGTATTTAAAAGAAATTGGTCGTGTGGATCTTCTTTCTGCAAAAGATGAAATTCAATTAGCAACCCGAATTGAGGCTGGAGATGAAGAGGCGAAACGACGCCTTGCAGAAGCAAACTTACGTCTCGTGGTGTCGATCGCTAAACGCTATGTAGGACGGGGAATGCTGTTTCTGGATCTCATTCAGGAAGGAAACATGGGTCTAATTAAAGCTGTAGAAAAATTTGACCACAGAAAAGGCTTTAAATTTAGCACCTATGCTACTTGGTGGATTCGTCAGGCCATTACTCGTGCCATCGCAGACCAGGCAAGAACCATTCGTATTCCTGTTCATATGGTTGAAACGATTAACAAGCTTGTTCGTGTACAAAGACAGCTTTTGCAAGATCTAGGACGAGAGCCTACACCTGAGGAAATTGCTCAAGAAATGGAGCTGACCTCTGATAAAGTGCGTGAAATCCTTAAAATTGCTCAAGAACCTGTATCTCTTGAAACGCCTATCGGTGAAGAGGATGACTCCCATTTAGGCGACTTTATTGAAGATCAGGAAGCAACGTCACCATCTGATGCAGCGGCCTATGAGCTTCTTAAAGAACAATTAGAGGATGTCCTTGATACATTGACAGATCGAGAAGAAAATGTTCTGCGCTTGCGTTTTGGGCTAGATGATGGACGAACACGTACATTGGAAGAGGTAGGGAAAGTGTTTGGTGTGACGCGCGAAAGAATCAGACAAATTGAAGCAAAAGCGCTTCGTAAGCTACGCCACCCAAGCCGGAGTAAGCGTCTAAAAGATTTCTTAGAATAAGGGATATGAAAAAAGAAAACTATTTGCTTCAACAGTTGAAATGCTGTTGGAGCAAATTAATTCTATAAGAGGAAGTTAGAAACATCCTACACTTATTTTACTGAATCTTATAGTGATTTGCAAATCACGTTGGCAGTTTTTACTCGTTCTTTTTCGACGAAAATCGCGATTGTTTCTATTAATTATCAATCTCCCCTTCCTCATCGGGGTGATTTTATTGTAAAATAAATGATGTGCAGTAATGGAAACGCTTTTGGTACTACATAAGGGGGAGCATCAATGAAAAATCCACTCATGCCATTTTTGACGATAGCGGTGCTTGGCATCATCTTAATTGTCGTCCTTTCCACGGTTGGTGTAAACCAGAATGCGGAAGGTGAAGGCGCTACGGAAGCAGCGACACCTGAGGAGATTTTTGCGCAAAATTGCGCAATGTGTCATGGGCAAAATCTCGAAGGGGCATCGGGACCGAACCTTCAACAGATTGGCAGCAAGTATTCAGTTGACGAAATTAAAGGCGTCATCCAAAATCCACCAAGTGCGGCAATGCCACCAAACCTCGTGTCAGGTGAGGAGCTTGATGTTTTGGCTGAATGGCTTGGTGAACAGAAGTAACCATTGAGAAAGGCAGATGACTGCCTTTTTCTTTTTTTGATTATAAGGGAAACGAGGGCGCGTCAAATGAATGATCATACATTGTCGAAACGTCTAGAGACGGTGGCTTCATATATTCCACTAGGGGCTCGCTTAGCCGATATTGGCTCCGACCATGCTTATCTTCCTGTCGTGTTAGTACAGCAAGATAAAATTCGTTCAGCCATTGCAGGTGAACTAAATGATGGGCCTTTTGCAGCGGCGAAAGCACAAGTATCCGCGCTTCATTTGGATGATAAAATTGATGTGCGACAAGGTGATGGATTATCCGTCCTGAAGAAAGGCGAAGTTGATTGTATTACAATCTGTGGCATGGGCGGCGTGCTCATTAAAACCATTCTTGAAGGCGAATCAGAGGTGCTTCCAGTTCCTAAAATGATCCTGCAACCAAATAATGGTGAACCAGCGCTGCGCTTTTGGCTTCAGCACAACCAGTACCGAATTGTTTCAGAAGAGATTATTGAGGAAAATGATAAACTGTATGAGGTTTTAATCGTTGAACCAGGCGATCAGGAGTTATCTGAGGAAGAGGTTTTATTCGGACCTTGTCTAATAAAGAACCCTACCAATCCTGTGTTCCAAAAAAAATGGCAGGATGAAGAAGGGAAAACCAAGCGTTTGTTACTCTCGTTGGATCAATCTGTGAATGATTCCTCCATTCAAGAAAAACGAGAGCAATTTACGAACAAACTTCGCATGATACAAGGAGTGATTCAATGAAAATCGCAGAGGCAGTCACGTCCATGGAAGCATGGGCAAAGCCTTCGTATGCCGTGGAGGGAGATCGCATTGGACTCCAGGTTGGCAATTCAGAAACTGAACTATCAGGCATCATTGTGACGCTAGATGTCACGATGGAGGTCGTTAAAGAAGCGATTAACGCAGGCGCGAATTTAATCATTGCTCACCACCCCTTTATATTTTCGCCTATTAAAACAGTAGATACGTCGACGTACCGAGGGAAATTATTGGTCGAGTTGCTTCAACATAACATCGCAGTTTACGTAGCCCATACAAATCTAGATATCGCGCCTGGCGGTGTAAATGATATGTTGGCGAACGCACTCGACCTTAAACAAACACGGGTCCTCGCAGAAACCTCTACAGAGAAGCTACACAAATTAATCATATTTGTGCCTGAGACACATACAGAGGACGTACACACTGCAATGGCAGCAGCAGGAGGGGGGGCATTAGGGAACTATAGCGCATGTGCATTTCAGACCTCTGGCGTAGGGATGTTTAAACCGAACGAAGAGGCGACACCTTATTTAGGCTCAGCTGGTGAGCTTGAGAAGGTGAGTGAAGTTCGTTTGGAAATGATTGTGCATGAGCCGGTCCTACAAAAAGTATTATCTGCAGCAAAAAAAGCCCACCCATATGAAGTGATGGCCTATGATTCTATAACGCTTGACGTGACAGGAGAAACGTACGGCCTTGGAAGAATCGGCATGTTAGAGAAACCACTTCCGTTTGGACAGTTTGCTGAACATGTGAAACGGTCCCTTCAAGTGCCCTTTGTAAGAACGGTAGGGGACCATGAACGACTGGTGCAAACCATCGCTGTTCTTGGTGGCGATGGCAATAAATACATCGGAGCTGCACAAGTTCAAGGTGCAGATGTTTATGTGACGGGTGATTTGTATTTCCACACAGCACAGGATGCGATGTACGAAGGCATGTTGCTTGTTGATCCGGGGCATCATGCAGAAAAGATCATGAAACATGGCGTGGCTCACTATTTAAAACAACAACTCCCATCCATCGCTATTGCAGCGTCCGAACACACATCAGAACCGTTTAACCTCTTGTAAGAAAACGGTGAGGCGGGACTAGTTCCAGGAAGGATTTGTTATGCTTTTAGTAAAAAAAACGTGCCAGTAATTGGCACGTTTTTTAAGCTTTTAAGACTGCCCTATATTGTTTACGCTTTTTTCTTTGGTCTTACTTTCGGCAGAATTCTATCCGTTTCTAACGTCCATTCTCGAGTCCATGTTGACTCGTCTTCCCAAGTAAAGGCTTCGAAGAAAGCAATGACCTCACGCACGACCGGTGTTGGCGTAGATGCGCCTGCCGTAACGGCCACTGTGTGCACATCTTTTAACCATTCTAACTGGATTTCAGTCAGGTCTGTCACACGATAGGCTGTTGTGCCGGCGATTTCCTCTGACACTTGAGCTAACCGGTTTGAGTTATTGCTCTTCGGGTCACCGACAACGATCGTTAGGTCTGCTTCCTTCGCTTGTTCGGCAACCGCTTCTTGGCGGACCTGAGTCGCTTTGCATATCTCCTTATGAAAAAGTGTCTGCGGATAGCGTTCCTGCACACGATTCGACACATCAATGACATCCCACTGACTCATCGTCGTCTGGTTCGTAATTAGAATTCGATCATTTTCTATGTTCAGTTCGTTGGCATCCTCAACAGTTTCAATTAGATGCACGGCATGAGGAGCTACGCCGACCGCACCCTCAGGCTCTGGGTGATGTTTTTTACCGATATACACAATGTCATACCCTTCAGCGGCCTTCTCACGTATAAGGTCATGGGTCACCGTCACATCTGGACATGTCGCATCTAATACGGTAAGTCCTTTGTCTGTCGCTTTTTTACGAACTGACGGGGAGACACCGTGTGCTGTAAAGATGACAGTACCTTCATTAATTTGTTCAAGCAAATCTTCGCGGCTGTCTCCATCTACTGTAATTATACCTTCAGCTTCAAATGCATCAGTAACATGCTTATTATGAACAATCATGCCGAGAATATAAATGGGTCTGGGGAGCGTTTTGTCCATTGATGCATTCTTCGCGATCACCATTGCATCAACAACACCGTAGCAGTACCCTCTTGGTGCAATTTTTATGACTTTCATTTGGTCTCCTCCTCTCCATCTCCTTTCATTATAAAGGAAAGGAAAGGGGTTTGACAAAACATCTATGCTTTTAAAGGGATAAGTGGTGTCAATGGATTGAGAGAGCAAGGTGTGGTACACTTTTGTTGGAATGAAACAGTGAGGTGAGTACGTTGAAAATTGGTTCACATGTATCCATGAGTGGAAAGAAAATGCTTCTCGGTTCTAGTGAAGAGGCAGCAAGCTATGGAGCGACGACTTTTATGATTTATACTGGTGCACCACAAAACACGCGCCGAAAGAAAATTGAAGAACTTAATATTGATGCAGGTCTCGCACATGCAAAAGAAAATGGGATTACTGATATTGTCGTGCATGCCCCATATATTATCAATCTTGGCAATGCTGTAAAACCAGAAACCTTTGAACTAGCTGTTTCTTTTTTGCGTGCAGAGATAGATCGCGCTCAGGCCATCGGAGCCAAGCAAATTGTATTGCATCCTGGTGCACACGTAAAAGAGGGAACAGATGTAGGAATTCAACAGATAATTAAAGGATTAAATGAAGTCATCTCGAATAAAGAAGAGGTACAAATCGCACTTGAGACGATGGCTGGTAAAGGATCGGAATGTGGAAAAACCTTTGAAGAGCTGGCCAAGATCATTGACGGTGTAGTGCATAATCAGCACTTGTCGGTTTGTTTTGATACATGCCATACCCATGACGCAGGCTATGATATCGTGAACGACTTCGATGGTGTGTTAAATCACTTTGATAAAATCATCGGAGTAGACCGATTAAAGGTTGTTCATGTAAATGATAGTAAAAATGAACAGGGTGCTGCTAAAGACCGGCATGAAAATATTGGTTTCGGGAAAATAGGATTTGCAGCGTTGGACAAAATCGTTAGCCATCCTCAATTAGCAGAGCTACCTAAAATACTTGAAACCCCATATGTCGGAGAGGATAAGAATAATAAGACAGCGCCATATAAGCTTGAAATTGAAATGCTTCGATCTCGTAAATTTAATCAAAACTTAAAAGAACAGCTACAATCTGAAGAAAGCATGTGACCAAAAAGGCCAACATGCTTTTTACTTACACGCATTTTTTATGATGAGCTTGTTAGTTTAACAAATAACTGCTCTAGCTGTGCAGCTGTAGATGGCCCAACGCGTTCAGAAATGGTCTTTAATAGCTTTGATCGTTGCTGTACGTCGTATACGTCAAGGTTCGGTTGCTGATGGAAAATCGTAGCGATTTTTTCCGCTTGTGGCTCTGTTAAGTTAATTTGATAATTTTTAGCATATTTTAATAATTCTTTAGGAGAAATTCGACGAAGCTTTTGGTTCACAATCTTTTTAACGAACATGTCACTCCTCCTTTCATATTGCCTTTTTATACGTATGAAAGGGGACTGAAGTTGATGAATGGAATGTATCGATAAATCATGTTAATATTCTGTTTAAGATTCGCATGACTGTTCCAAACGCTAGAAAGGGGGACTAGAAGTAGTGCATTCTCACGTTCAGGCCGATATAGATCATACAGTTTTTGATGAATTGTCACAGGAAATCCGTCTTGTGCTTGGTCCAAATGGAGAAGTGTTAAACCTAAACCATTGCGGCAAGAGGATATTCGGAGAGAAGACCTTTTCTTTTTTTCATTATTTTGAGGAAGAAGATAGGCAACAGGTGTTTCAATTTTTAAAAATGCTCACGTCATCACAAAAAGAGGACGAGCGCCACTCAACCTTTTCCTTTTCTCGCAATAATCTAAGATGTGATATGACCTTTAAAGGAAAGTGGGATGGTCATTTTATCTATCTGATCGGCAAAATGATTGAGCAAAAAGCGGAACATATTGCTCAAAGAAATGCAGGCTTCAATCATCTCCTGAGTCAGAACACGAACATATTTTTGAATTTTTTGGAAACTAAATTGGATTTAGCTGTGATCCTTCTTCGTGAAGATGATGAAATCCAATTTTGCAATGATCGGTTTGGGAAGTATCTTCAATTGGAGGCGCAGCATATCACAGGCAGTAGTGTGCATGCCCTTCAAACAAAGCATCCCTTAAAGGACACTTTAATTGAAATCGTCGAGGAAATACGATCAACTGGTTTGGTAAACGAACGCTATTATTACGAGGATGATGCTTTGTATCAGTTTCAAGGGTTGTATTTTCCTGAAGACGAAGGCATTCTTTTGCTTGTTCATGATCGTTCGTACCAGCAACGGTTTGAAAATTTACTGATCTATAAGCAGCAGATGGAATCCGTTTCACAGCTCGCGGCAGGTGTGGCGCACGAGCTAAGAAATCCATTGTCGGTCATAAGAGGCTTTTTACAGCTCTCTTCGTTAACGAACGATTGGACTAAATATTACAACACCATCTTGAGCGAATTAACGCGTATGAATGACATTATCGAAGATTTCCTATCAGTGTCTAGAAAAAAGATAAAAAAGCAAAAACAACTTCCTCATGCTATTTTTCAATCACTCGTGTACATTATTCGCTCTGAATGCCTTTTACATAATATTACGTTCGAATACCATATCGAAAAAACAGATGCGTATGTGGATGTAAATGAGGCGATGATAAAGCAAGTTTTGTTGAATCTTCTTCGCAATACCATTGAGGTGTACGAAGAGAAAAAAGACAATCGCCGGTTCGTATTGCACACGAAAGTGATGGAAAATAGGCACTATCAGATCGTTATCCAGGATTTCGGTAAAGGGATGGAAAAAGAAGTCCTCGAACAATTGGGGAAACCGTTTTTTACAACAAAAGAAAAAGGCAATGGTATAGGGATTCCGCTTTGTAAAAAAATTGTGGAAAATCATGAAGGAGAGTTTTTTGTCGAGAGTGAGCTTGAGAAGGGGACAAAAATTACGTTTACACTGCCACTTACTGTAGATGAGGGGGAGTAGCGCACCTTGAAGCTTGAAAGCATTGCTGACTTAGGCTAAGATAGGCGTCATGGACAAGGAGGGATGTCGATGCAGTCGAAACGCACAAATATGCCAACAATGTTCATGATGCTTCTTGCGATCATAATGTGTGCTGGCGTGACGTTTTATTTTTCTCAGAAAGTCACGTTACTTAACAAAGAAGTGTCTGCATTAGAGCAAAATGTATCTGAAAAAAAACAGCTGCTTGATAATTATTCAATTAGCCCAGAGATGATAAAAACATACGTGAGCAAAGAGCGAAGCGGAAGCATGAACGGGTACGAAGAATGGGCGCAGGCAGTCACATTGGCTGAAAGCTTGTATAAGAAAAGTGATGGGCAATTTAAAAAAGAATGGGGATTGTTCCTTTTTCAAGAAGCAAAGCGATACGATATTGATCCCTATGTCGTGTTTGAGTTGCTCTCAGTTGAGACAGGTGGGACGTTTAATCCATCGCTTACTGGACCTCAAACGCAGTATGGCAGAGCTTATGGCATGTCGCAATTCATGAAAAATACCGCCCCTTGGATTGCGGAAATGGCCAATCTAACGTATAAAGACGAGCTGTTGTTTGATCCGCTGTATTCCATTCAATTGTCAATTGTTTATTTGGATTTTCTACATGAACGTTATGGAAACTGGGATCAGGCATTAACGGCCTATCATCGTGGTATATTTGGAATGCACTCTTATGTAAGAGAAAATGGAAGTGCCAAAAGCTGGTACGCGACAAAAATACAAACAGAGGCTGCCGCTCATTAAAGTCTTTAAAACATGACTTTTCTATTGTTTCGTATAAGGAATCCCTTCTATGTGCGTCGCATTTGAAGGGTTTTTTCTTTCGTTGAGATGCTATGGAACAATGATGCGCTTAGACAAGATCCTCATCAATTTACTTCTCAGCTATTATTCGCTATAATATCTGAGTGGTAAATCGGAATAATTCTTACTTAAGATTGAATCATCTTAGCAATTTATAGAGAGGTGGGCGACTGTGAATACGACGCCTGTGTTATCAATCGACCAGCTGTCCTTTCGGTACAATGATGTTGACGTATTGCGTAATATCTCATTAACGATACCAGACGGGGCATTTATGGCATTAGTAGGTCCTAACGGGTCAGGGAAATCTACATTGATTAAATTGATTCTCAATCTTTTGCCGTCATCGGCACGTTCCCAAATACAGCTTTTTGGCGTATCAGCTCCAAAGTTTAAAGAGTGGAATAAGGTCGGTTATATTTCTCAGAAAGCGAATAGCTTTAACTCAGGTTTTCCTGCGACAGTTAGAGAAGTTGTCTCTATGGGACTCGTCTCTAAGGTAGGTTTTTTTCAATTTATGAATAAAGCCAATCGACAGAGAATAGAAGAGGCCGTTGAAGCTGTAGATATGACAAGCTTCATTGATAAAAATATTGCGTTGTTATCCGGCGGCCAACAGCAACGTGTGTTTATTGCGCGCGCATTGGTAAGTGACCCAAAGTTATTGATTTTGGATGAGCCTACGGTTGGTGTAGATGCAGCTCATGTCGATTCCTTTTATCGCTTGTTGGAAACCTTAAACAAAGACAAAGGGATGACATTGCTCATGGTCTCTCATGATATAGGGACGATGACAAAAAAAGCCACTCATTTGGCATGCCTTAATCGAGAACTGCACTTTCATGGAGAAATGGACACATTTAACAAGCTGGACGATGAGGTGCTCTCCCAATTTTACGGTCACGCTGTCCATGCCGTATCTCATGATCATGGAGGTCTGGCATGATTGAAAATATTGTTCGATTTGAATTCCTGCAAAATGCGTTTTTGACGGGTATTATGATTGGTTTCCTTGCGCCGTTCCTTGGTGTATTTATTGTTGTACGGCGGCTCTCCTTAATCGCTGATGCCCTTTCTCACATTACATTAGCTGGCATTGCAGCTGGGCTGTTGATCCAAGCAAAGGTAGCGTTTGTTACAGCGTTTAATCCGCTGTATACAGCCTTACTATTTTCCGTCATTGGCTCGTTGCTTATCGAAAAGCTTCGAAGCTTGTATGCCTCTTTTCAAGAATTATCCATACCGATTATTTTATCAGGTGGCATTGGATTAAGTGTTATTTTTATTTCGCTTGCCAATGGATTCAATCAGGATTTATTTTATTACCTCTTTGGGAGTATTAATGCAATTTCACGAAGTGACATGTGGACTGTATTTGCGATTCTCATCGTCGTGTCTAGCGTATTGGTGTTTTTATATAAGGAGCTTGTGTTCCTTTCATTTGACGAAGAACATGCCAAAGCTTCAGGAATGCCTACGAAAAAAGTTCATTTTGTATTCATCGTTATTGTTGCCCTCGTCATAGCGGCGAGTATGAGAATTGTTGGAATTATGCTCGTTTCTGCTTTAATGACACTACCGGTGGCGACCAGTATACGAATTGCAAAAGGCTTCAAAGAAACGATTGTCCTATCGATTGTTTTCGGTGAGCTTGCGGTTGTCGGCGGGTTAGTAGCTGCGTATTACCTCGAGCTTCCCTCGGGTGGAACGATCGTTATGGTGTCAATTGCATTGCTTTGTATCGTTTTATTGTGGAAAAAAGTGAAATTGATGTTCGTGGCAAAAACGGCGCAAATCGATTAATTTCCCAGCATAGGCTAGGCTCGCTAGTTGCATACTATAACTGCTCTTCAGAAAAGAGGAGGTGTTAGGTGTGCATAATG
The DNA here is from genome assembly GCF_004363045.1 of Aureibacillus halotolerans. NCBI lineage: Bacteria > Bacillati > Bacillota > Bacilli > Caryophanales > Bacillaceae > Aureibacillus > Aureibacillus halotolerans. The sequence continues at coordinate 274,371 of NZ_SNYJ01000003.1, read as the reverse complement.
ATGATAGAAGGCACGATGAAGGTTTTGAGGACATCCGCGCAGACGATGCAGCAGATCGTTCTTATCTAGAGGAAACCGCTACAGAAGCCTCCTTTGATGGTATCGATCGAGATCGTAATCGAGATCAAGACAGTATAGATGATGATCGAGAGCGTTCCACAAATACAGACTCGAATGCGGTTGGCTTAAGCGGTCTTGCTTTGGCACTTTCCCTTTTGGCTCTGTTTGTGCTCCCGCTGATTCTCGGTGCTGCAGGTATTATCATCGGTTTCATCTCTCGCAGACGAGGCGCTGGTGCAATGGCTCTATGGGCTATTGGTTTAGGTGTTGTTGCTGTGCTCATTAGTTTGTTTTTTGCACCGTTCATATAGAGCTTATGACAAACGTTTGCTTTCGTCGGTGCTTTGTCTCATCTGACGCTCATTGCCTACAATGCGGTAATGAGCGCCTTCCAAGTGCCTCAAAAGCCGTGAGCAAAGTCTTGTTTGAACATTAAAAAGCTTGACACATAGTGTCAAGCTTTTAATGTTTCTTCTTTTTTTGCTTCTTCTTTTAATCGATGTGCTTCAGCTAAAATATCAATTTCTTTTTTAAGCTCCTCAACCATTTGGTCCTCGGGTACTTTACGGACCGTTTCACCATGGCGGAAGAGAAGGCCTTCACCACGTGCTCCAGCAATGCCGATGTCAGCCTCACGTGCTTCACCTGGACCATTTACTGCACAGCCTAATACAGCAACTTTAATTGGGGCTTTAATTTTTGAAATGTACTCTTCAACCTCGTTAGCGATTGAGATTAAGTCGATTTCGATTCGCCCGCACGTTGGACATGAAATTAATGTCGCAGCGTTTGATGCAAGTCCAAAGCTCTTTAAAAGTTCTCTTGCCACTTTTACCTCTTCTACGGGATCCGCAGACAAGGAAACGCGCAGCGTATTTCCGATTCCTTTGCTAAGAAGGATGCCTAAGCCAGCAGCGCTCTTTACAGTTCCAGAAAATAAGGTTCCTGATTCAGTGATGCCTAAATGCAATGGGTAATCAAAGGCCTTAGCTGCTTTTTCATAGGCTTCGACAGCGAGGCCCACATCAGAAGCTTTCATGGACACAATGATGTCATGGAAATCAAGGTCCTCTAGAATTTTAATGTGATGCAATGCACTTTCGACCATCCCATCGGCGGTAGGGTAACCGTACTTTTCAAGAATCCCCCGTTCAAGCGAACCTGCATTTACTCCAATTCGGATGGGGATGTTTTTTTCTTTAGCTGCGTTTACCACAAGCTCCACTTTGTCGCGTTTTCCGATATTTCCTGGGTTGATTCGGATTTTATCTGCGCCGCCTTCAATTGCTTTCAACGCCAATTTGTAATTAAAATGGATGTCGACAACTAGCGGAATATTGATTTGTTTTTTAATATCAGCGATGGCATTTGCTGCTCTTTCATCAGGGCAAGCAACGCGAACAATCTGACATCCAGCCTCTTCCAAACGATGAATTTCTGCGACAGTGGCTTCGACATCATGTGTTTTTGTTGTCGTCATGCTTTGAATGAAAAGTTCATTTGAACCACCAATCGTTACATTTCCTACCTTAACAGGTCTCGTATTTTTACGATGAACTAATTCGCTCATTGTATCATCTCTCCTCTATTAAACCATCCGTATCACGAACAGTCTCCCAACTAATCTCATTGTAACAAGACCAATTTTAAAAAGACAAGAAAAAGTACCTAATTCCTAAAAAGTACTTCATTATTGATTGTATAATGGAAACCGATAGACTTCACCAGCTTCAATTGTGTTCACGGGTGACTGGTTTAAGGCGATAAAGTCCTCTGAAATTTGTTCAATGGGCACTGGTATTTGATTGTCATGCAGACTTTCGATAATCCCGAGAACGGTATCACCAGGTTTAACCATATGTTCTATATAAGTGTTGTTTTCTTCAGAACGCGTACTTGGGAGTAACTCGTCTTGTTGGAGGACATCAACGGTTTCCCAGTTGCCAACAGATTGTGTGCTTGGTATTGTCCCGCTTCGAAAGTCATAAACAATGGCATAGATGATCGCAAAGCTCAACACAACGACGATAAATTGTTTCATTTCGCTTCATCCTCTTTTCGTGATCTCTACCATCACTATATGGTAGAAGAGGACAAGGTATGTCATAATGTAAAAGGAACGCAAAATAGTCCAGATTTAGTGAAACTTTATCAACTTTAATTCGTATACTAAAGTAGAGGGAACGTTTTATAAATAGAAGGACTTATACACGTAACTGAAAGGTGGTGAAGACAATGCTCCTGGATTATGTGTTTATTGGGATGGCAGTTATCCTTTTTGCGACGATGTTTATTTTAGGAGAAATCCTCGTTAAAACACGCGGTATTTTAGGTGCAATTGGTCTTTTGTTGATGCTGCTTTACTTTAGCTACCATGTGTCAGGGGGAGCGCTCGTCTGGATGGTTGCCATTTATATTATTGGCATCGCTCTTATATTAATTGACGGAAAGCTTCTCAATGACGGGACATTAGCCATTATCGGCACACTTATGATGATCGTTGCCATTGCTGTGCCTTCTCCATCATTAACCTATGGTGTCGCAGTAACCATTGGTATGATGATTGGTGTCGCAGGCGCATTATTTCTTCTTAAAGTTTTTCCAAAGCGGAATGTATGGTCTAAGCTCGCACTCAAAGATCGTTTGACGAGTGAAGCCGGCTATAATTCAATAAATCTGTCTTATAAAGAACTCGTTGGAAAAGAAGGAATGACGATGACTGACTTTCGCCCCATTGGCACGGTTCGCATTAACGAGACCGACTATAGTGCAGTGTCTTCTGGACAATGGATCAAGCAACAGACAACAGTGAATGTTGTTGCTGTGGATGGGACGAAAATAGTCGTGAAGCCTCAAACGGAAGAATCAATAATTCAGGAATAAGTTAAAGCTGCCTGTCAGTTGGTTATACACGGCTGACAGGCAGCTTTTTTATGGCGAGAAACATCATAGATATCGTTACGAATACGCCACCTAGCCCAAAAAGGGGTTGTCCTATGACGCTGCCAATAAGGTAAAGAAACGTTCCTAAGGGCAATGTAAAGGCGCTCATCGACCATGCTTGTGTATAAGAGCTGCGTTTTTTCTTCATAACGGTGGAGAAAAGCTGGCTGGATAAAGCGAGTCCACTCGATGCGAGCACTAGGAACATAAAACAAAGAACAAAGGTGATTACAAAACTAGCAACATACAGTAAGACGATATTTTCTTGGACAAAACGCAGTGCATTCTGACCGTCTTCTTCAGTGAAAATGCGTTGAGGAAAGGTTGAATAATCCACCGACATTGACAGATACTCAGAATGAATTGTAAATTGGGTAGAATCAAGAAACAATGCTGGTGTTATTGAATCTTCTGATGGCGATGACCGTTTGACAAGACTATTGTCAGGGGCTGAAAAATCTTCGAGAAACCCGTCAACGCTTTTCCAGCGGATGCTTTCTGAAGATAACGCATGAGAAACGTCATTTACCCATGCTGATAAGGAAAATGATAAAATACTGCCGTAAAGAAGGGCGAACAAAGCAGAGAGCGTGAGTAATAAACGAAGCGCGTTTCCAATGCCCCGAACCCGCATTGCGGCAATAAAGGCAGGCGACGTAACGCTTTTTCGTAGTTGAAAGAACAAACGTTTCATGAATGGATCTCCTCAAGGTTCACATACTTTTTTATCTATAGTTCATTTTACGCACGACATGACACAACATCAAGCATAGAAACAAGATATCATTATAGAAGCGAGGTGGCACCGTTTTTTAAGGCAGTTATATAAAAAACGGACGGATATTGGATATTGTCGGTTGGATTCTAATTTCAATTTTATTTCTATTAGGGTATCTCAGTTTCATCTACCCGGTACTCCCAGGCATTCTCTTTGTGATCGCAGGCCTATTTCTTTATGGATTTTGGTTTTCTTTTGCGCCGTTTGGCATTGTTTATTGGGTGCTACAGGCAAGTATAGTTGCCTTGATTTTTTTAGCAGATTGGGCGGCCACTTATTTTGGAGTGAAAAAATGGGGAGGGTCGAAAGCAGCAATTAATGGAAGCTTAATTGGCATGCTTATTGGTCCATTCGTCATCCCGGCTGTTGGACTGTTTGTGGGTCCGTTTGCTGGTGCAGTTATTGGGGAGCTTATTGTGCATAGAGGTCCTTTTTTGAAGGCATTAAAAATTGGGGTAGGTTCATTGCTAGGATTTATCGCAGGATCACTTGCCAAATTCGTTCTGCAAACCATCATGATTGTCCTGCTTTTTGTTTGGATTTTTATATAGAAAAAGATTGCAACACGAAAACAAGCATGGTATATTGTTCTAGTGATCCTTTAAAAAAGGGTTGACTTGAGAGATTATTACTTGTATAATTTCTAATGTCTTTTCATTGTGGCGGTGTAGCTCAGCTGGCTAGAGCGTACGGTTCATACCCGTGAGGTCGGGGGTTCGATCCCCTCCGCCGCTATGCTTTTATATGTAACTGGACCCTTAGCTCAGCTGGTTAGAGCCATCGGCTCATAACCGATCGGTCGCAGGTTCGAGTCCTGCAGGGTCCACCAGTTGTACGGAGGAATACCCAAGTCTGGCTGAAGGGATCGGTCTTGAAAACCGACAGGCGGGTCAAACCGCGCGGGGGTTCGAATCCCTCTTCCTCCTCCATAATTTATATGGCACATGAATCAAGCCTCTTGAAGGCTTTTTTTATTTGTGTTAAATCATATAAGAAACTCGTGCTAGACGGAATTGATTAAAGCTAGAATGGTTCGTCTTATTTTAAAGATCGTCTTTTAGTAACTAAGTGGATCTCTACGCTTTTAATAACTAGAGGATCCCTCTTCAATTCAATTCAAATCAAATCATAAAAAATGAATGGGTCATTAAAAGCAGCCACTAGCGAGGACTCCTACGGCAAAAAAATCACGACGAAGCTTTTTGAGTCGATGATGCACTTGTGCACTTTAGGGTGAAAGCGAGCGTATGGCAGCTTTTATAAAAAGTAGGACTAGTCGAACGAGTCGCTTGTCGCTACAATAAACGTAAGCGATTACAATTAAGGAGGGTTTTTATGAATCATCGTGTCATTGTTGTTGGGTGTGGTGGGATGGCAAACAAATGGGTAGACTATGCCATCGAGAGAACCAATGTGTCGATTGTAGCTCTTGTCGATGTGTTTATCGAGAATGCAATCAAAATGCGAGACGCACACAATTTGGATGTTCCGGTGTTTGAATCACTCACAGATGCCATTGCACAAACAGAAGCAACACTTGTTTTTGATGTAACCATTCCTGCTAGTCATAAGGATGTTAGTTCAGAAGCAATGAGAATGAACTTAAACGTCTTTGGTGAAAAGCCAATGGCTGAGTCATTTGAAGATGCAAACAGTGTCTTAGCATTATCGGCAAAACAGAAGCAGACGTATTCAGTAATGCAAAATCGCCGCTATGATAAGCATATTCGTGGCTTACAGAAGGCTCTTGATCAACAGCTTATTGGACCTGTAGGAGCTGTACACGCTGACTTTTTTCTAGGTCCACACTTTGGTGGGTTCAGGGAAGCGATGCTGCATCCTTTAATTATTGATATGGCGATTCATACGTTCGATCAGGCACGCTTGATTTGTAACGCTGACCCTGTGTCTGTTTACTGTCACGAGTTTAACACGCCAGGATCGTGGTATGACGGGAATGCTTCTGCCGTTTGTATTTTTGAGATGGATAATGGCATTGTCTTTACATATCGAGGTTCGTGGAGCTCAATTGGTGCAGGGACATCGTGGCAATCGGAGTGGCGGATTCAAGGTTCAAAAGGAACTGCCTTATGGAATGGGGAGAAAGAGCTTTTTGCCGACGTTAAACAATTGAAGGAAAATAAGGAGGGGGACTTCCTTGATGAGATCGTTCATGTGCCTATTCAAGCAGATGTGTCACGACGAGAAGGGCATGAAGGGTGTTTAGATGAAATGTTTCAGGCGTTAGAAGAAGGGCGTCTAGCGGAGACCGACTGTACCTCTAATATTAAAAGCATGGCCATGGTTTTTGGGGCGATAAAAAGTGCTAAAGAAGGTAAGAAGGTATTGTTGACAGGAACCCACTTAGAAGTATAACAATTTTCTGCTTGTAGGATGAAGGTAGAAAATCACTAAATTTGTAAAACCTTTTGTGTTGAACGCATTTAGAAAAGGAATTCGACTACAAAACGGTGAACTAGTAAATGGAACCGCTTTTATAGGGAACGATGTCGTATCTAAGCGGAGATTACTCAACCACTCATCAAAAGGGGATGAAAAACATTGAAATTAGGCGTATTTAGTGTTTTGTTTCAGGACAAACCGTTGGAAGAGGCACTCGACATCATTGCCAAAAATGGACTGGATGCCGTGGAAATTGGTACAGGTGGGTATCCAGGAAATGCTCATTGCAACCCTGCAGAGCTTTTGGCAGATGCCAGTAAGCTCGATGCGTTCAAACAAGCTGTTGAAAGCCGTGGGCTAGAAATTAGTGCCTTAAGCTGTCATGGAAATCCTCTGCATCCAACAAAAGAAACAGCTGACAAATTTCATCAGGATTTTCATGATACCGTTTTACTCGCAGAACGCCTAGGTGTTAAAAATGTGATTACCTTTTCAGGTTGCCCTGGAGAGTCAGAGCATTCTAAATACCCAGTGTGGGTGACCGCTGCTTGGCCAGAAGATCATCCTGAGGTTCTGAAGTGGCAATGGGAAGAAAAAGTGATTCCGTATTGGAAGGAGCAGAATGAATTTTTGAAAGCGCATAACGTTCAAGTTGCGATTGAAGCGCATCCTGGTTTCGTTGTGTACAATACAGAAACGGCTCTACGTCTACGTGAAGAGTGCGGCGCTCAGATTGGTGTTAACCTCGATCCGAGTCATTTGTTCTGGCAGCAGATGGATCCAGTTGTGGCGATAAAAGCACTTGCAAAAGAAGATGCACTTTTTTACTTTCATGCGAAGGATACAGGCATTGATGCACAAAACACTGCGGCAAATGGCGTATTAGATACAAAAAACTATGGTCAAGAACTTGAACGATCATGGATTTTTAGAACAATAGGCTTTGGGCAAGGCGAAGAAAAATGGCGGGAGATTGTCTCGGCTCTTCAGCTAGTTGGCTATGACGGCTACTTAAGCATTGAACATGAGGACAGCTTAATGTCTGTCCAAGAAGGGTTTGAAAAAGCGGCTGCGACTTTGCAACGCATGATTACGAAGGAAAAAGTAGGCGAAATCTGGTGGGCATAACCAAATGAAAAAACAGGGAAGAAAAATCGGGAATCCCGATGTTTTTTCTTTGCACTTCACGGGTATATTTGGTACTGTTGATGTAGTGACAGGCTGATAATCGTTTTCAGCTGCAAACTACATACATTCTTAAAGGAGGAATTTGCAATGGCTTATGAACTGCCGGAATTACCATATGCATACGACGCACTCGAACCACACATCGATAAAGAAACGATGAACATTCACCACACGAAGCACCATAACACGTACGTCACAAAACTTAATGATGCCGTTAAAGGAAACGCGGATCTTGAGAACAAAGACGTGTTTGAGTTGGTTGCACAATTGAATGATGTCCCAGAAAACATCCGCACAGCGGTAAGAAACAATGGCGGTGGTCATGCAAATCACACATTTTTCTGGAATAGCCTTTCTCCTAATGGTGGCGGGGAACCTACTGGTGATTTGAAAGCAGCTATCGACAGTAAATTTGGTAGCTTCGATGCGTTTAAAGATGAGTTCACGACTGCAGCAACTGGTCGTTTTGGCTCTGGTTGGGCATGGCTCGTCGTAAATAACGGCGCCATCGAGATCACAAGCACTCCAAATCAGGATTCTCCACTTACAGACGGTGCGACGCCAGTTATTGGCCTAGACGTTTGGGAGCACGCCTACTACTTGAAATATCAAAATCGTCGCCCAGATTACATCTCGGCGTATTGGAATGTCGTTGATTGGGATAAAGCGAATAAAATTTACAACGACGCAAAATAATAATTTGTAAAAATGGGGCAGCCCTTAAAGTCATCTAAGTGACTTTAAGGGCTGCCTTTTTGCTTGTCGTTTTGTGCATATCTCCCTTGCTTCAGGATCATGCTAAGAAAAGCATGCAAAGGAGAGGCTACGATGAAGACATTATTACGTAATATGACGGGCAATACAGGTGGTAGTCAACGGGCGTTGTTATTGCTCATTAGTATTGGAGGGCTTTACGCGTTATCCATTGCACTATCAAATACCTTTGTAAACATTTATCTTTGGAAGCAATCAGGAAACTATACGGACCTGGCCATTTACAACCTTGCTCAAGTCATTTTACAGCCACTCACTTTCCTTTTTGCTGGTCGTTTAGCAAAAAAAGTAGATCGAGTGCTTGTTTTACGCATTGGTGTGATTTTCTTGGCGCTCTTTTATTTAGCCGTATTAATGGTAGGGGGGGCATCCTCTCAATATTTAGTGCTTTTGGGCAGCTTGCTCGGGATTGGGTTTGGGTTTTACTGGTTAGCGTTTAACGTGCTGACATTTGAAATCACCGAACCAGACACACGTGATTTTTTTAACGGTTTTCTAGGCTTTATCTCCTCGTTCTCCGGGATGGTAGGTCCCTTGGCAGCTGGGTATATAATTGCTAGTATGGAGCAATTTACAGGATATACAACAATCTTTACGACCTCGCTCATCCTTTTTGCAGGAGCTGTGGCGCTCAGTTTCTTGTTACTTCCTAGACCTGCTAGTGGACGCTACGAATGGAAACGGATCTGGACCGAGCAAACATATAATAAGGATTGGAAACGAATATTAAACGCCCATTTTTTCCAAGGGCTCAGAGAAGGAACATTTATATTTGCGATTACACTATGGGTGTTTATTGCAACGCAAAGTGAGCTGGCCATCGGTACCTTTAGCCTTGTGCACTCGTCTGTAGCGCTCTGTTTCTATTATATAGCCGCGCGATATATTCCACCCACAAGGAGGAAGCTTGCTATTTTAGTGGCTGGAGCGATGATGTATGCCAGCGTATTATTGCTCATGTTCACATTGAAATTCCCTCTCTTGATGATCTATGCAGTTTGTACAGGAATTGCTTACCCTGTCGTCATGGTGCCCTTTGCATCTCTCACCTATGATGTCATTGGTCGAGGCTGGCGTGCAGCAGATATGCGCGTAGAATATGTCGTTATCAAAGAGCTTTTTTTAAATGCCGGTCGCGCCGTTTCCATCCTCATGTTCATAGTAGCTGTGACGGCGTTCTCTCCAACAGTTTCACTTCCTGTGTTAATTGGTGTCATAGGCTCCGGCCATTTTCTCATCTATTTTTGCATACGACGGATCCATACGGTGACACCAACACGTGACGATGACAAAAAAGCTGTGTCCGATTCTTGGCGAATGCAAGAAAATAATGCAGACCCACGTTAACATTCTTTCGCTCTCGTAAAAATTCATGTAAAATGGACTTAGAAGTTGTAGCGAGAGGGAGCGTTATGTGTGGCAGATACAGTAAAGAAACGAAAGAAAAAACGGAAACAGCTATCCTTTCGATTAAACATCTTATTTTTTGTTATATTTTTGCTGTTTTCGGTATTAATCTTACGGCTTGGTGTGCTTCAAATTGTGCATGGGGAAGAGTACGAACGCAGTTTAAATCGAACTGTAAATACGACCGTGAATACGCCAGTTCCTAGAGGAAAAATATACGATAGCAATTACAATGTGCTTGTGAACAATAAGCCGCTTTATGCTATTACCTATACAAGAGACAAAAACACTAGCAATGAGCAGCTTTTAGAACTGGCAAAAAAATTGTCAACGCTAATTGAAAAGCCGGATGAAGACGTAAATCTCCGTGACGAAAAGGACTATTGGATCATTACGAGACCGGAGAAAGCTAGAGAAAAAATTGCCACTGAAATTGAGGCAGGGGAGCTTGAAGCAGGAGACCTTTACCAACTTCAGTTGGAGCGTATTACAGCTGAAGATCTTGCCTCCATTAATGGGCAAGAGCGTGAGGTGATGGCCATCTATCGTGAGCTTGCAGGTGGATATGATCTTGTGCCACAGAACATAAAGATTGAGGACGTAAAAAAAGAAGAATATGCTCGTGTCAGTGAACATTTGGCTGAGCTACCGGGCATTCATACGACAGTCAACTGGGAGCGGAATTATACACAGGATGGGATGTTACGGAGTGTTATTGGCAGTGTGTCCAGTTCGGAAACAGGATTACCTAGAGAACAGCTTGACTATTATTTGGCACGCGGCTACAGTCGAAACGACCGTGTCGGAACAAGCTATTTAGAGGCACAATATGAAGATGTCCTTCAAGGACAGAAAAAGCAAGTAGTGAATACACTTGAAGATGGTGAAGTTGTCGCTACAAAAGTAGTGACAGAGGGAAAACGCGGCAAGGACCTTGTTTTGTCCATTAGATCTCAACTACAAAAAGAAGTGGAACAGATTGTTGAGGAAGAAATGCTTCAATCTAAACAAGGTCCACATGGGTCTAGTCAGTATGCCAATGAGGTGTATGCAACAATGCTGAACCCTAATACTGGTGAAGTGTACGCCATGGTTGGGAAGAAATTTAGTCGCAATGAAAATGGCGAAATTGAATTTATTGACAATCCGTTAGGCGTCACAAACAATGCTTATGCAATGGGGTCAACGGTCAAGGGCGCCAGTGTACTAGCTGGATTGGAAAGTGGTGTCATTCATCACGGCGAGGTCATTGATGATCGGCCGATTAATATCAATGATGATGATGAAAAAAGCTCTTATAAATATTTGGGCTACAACAATGAAATTCAAGCGTTACAAAAATCTTCGAACGTGTACATGTTTCATATTGCAATGCGGATGGGGGAGTACAATTACCGCCCCTATGAATCTGCTCCGTTTAATAACCCTGGCGCTTATGAAGAAGTAAGAAACTACTTTGCACAGTTTGGTCTCGGGGTGGATACAGGCATAGACCTACCTACTGAAAGCTCAGGGTATACTGGTAGAGACAGAATAATCGGTCTCTTGATGGATATGATGATTGGGCAGTATGACACCTATACAACAATGCAATTAGGTCAATACGTGTCAACAATCGCGAATGGTGGCTATCGCATCCAGCCAAGACTAGTCAAAGAAATTCGTGAACCTACGCTCTCAGGTGATGGTTCACCTGGTCCATTAATTCAACGTTTTGAACCGAATATCCTCAATAAAATCGAAATGAGCGATACGAATTTAGGATATGTTCAGCAAGGCTTTCATATGGCTTTCCATACGGCGGAAGGTACAGCAGATGAGCACTTTGCTGATCGCCCCTATAATGCCGCTGGAAAAACAGGAACCGCTGAAGCTGACAACTCTGGCAACTTCTACAACTTAACGTTGATTGGTTATGCGCCTTATGATAATCCGCAAGTCGCTTTTGCTATCGCTGTCCCGGGAATTAGTGACAGTGATCCAATCAGCAAAGATATCGGTCAGCGAATGATGGACGCCTTCTTTAATTATGGTGATTATGCTAATACCAACGATAATCAAAATGAAGAAGAACAAGGCAATGAATCGTAGTAGAGCGCTGTAGCGCTGCTGCAAACCGAAATAGGCTAAGGCATACCTAATTTATCCGATAAAACTTCGAACAATTCATTTGAATCTGTTCGGAGTTTTGTTTGCTATTAAGGCATTGACCGATTCATCTGTTACAAGCCGGGCGCTAAGTTAAGTCCTATTTTTCATAACGACGTAAGCGGTCAACACCTAACGAATGGTAAAGCGAATAGAGAAAAAGCAGCCCGCCCTCGGAGGAGGAATGGACTGCTTTTTTCATATTAAAGATTGAATAATAAAGTTCGAAGCTTTTTTGTCAAAAGCAAGACCTCTGCAGAGCTTATGAGGATGGCCTTAGCCGACAATGTAAAGAAATGAGTACCGGTCGACCTCCACTCGAAATCGCTACAGAACTCCTTATGTGCTTTTGCAGACTAACAATTTCCCAATGGACTTCTACAAATGCCCATTTGTATCCCTTGTTTATTCAATTCTGCTTTAACATTAATAATAATTGACCGCTTCGTATATGTTGAGTTAAGAAGTGAATGAATTGCATCATCGTGCATTTGATTCTCTTCGCCAGCTATTAGCCTATTGAACCAATCATGTATCCCGTTCGGATCAATATTTCCTGCTACAGAGGAAAGTCGATTGAACCCCTTCTGAAGTTTATTTTTAAGATCTATATCGCCGCCAGCATAAATGTAAATACCTGGACATGATTCTTTTATATAGGCTAAGGTTTCCTTACTTTTTGGGCCAGATTCTTTTAGTCCAATGACAAGTTTTAATGAATTAAACGTTTTTATGATGGTATCTTCACTCAGGTCAAATCCTGTTCTCGCTGGGGAGTTATATAGAATTGTAGGTTTTCCCCCCGCTTCAACAACTTTTTTAATGTATATTGTAATTTCATCTTGTGTGGGCACAATATAGGGAGGAAATCCTAACACCATACCAGCAATATTCGTTTTGCTAATTGCTTCCGCAATCATCACTGCGTCTTTTTGTCTGACAGCGCCTACCCCAAAAAGGATCTCCATTTTTTTAGATAATCCATGACCATCTAGTGCTTCAATAAGCCTTCGTTTTTCTTCTGTATTGAGACTGTGCTGTTCTCCTGTAGTCCCACAAACTAAAACCGATTTGACCCCCTTATCATACAAATTCTGAATATGATTCAATGTGTGTTCGATTTCTAACTCCTCATTTTGTGAGAAGGCTGTAGGTATTGTAACGTGGTAAGCTTCAGTAAGCATTATGTAACATTCCTTTCCATAGGTTATTGAGTTTCTTTCAAGTGCCAGATTTCAGCCACTTAAACTAATGTAATGGTATAGCTTTTTTGTGTGATGTCGTGGCACGTTCAATTGTGGTATTAATGGCTATCTACTAATGGTTGTGAAAAACACTCAGCCTTTATTAACCATTTGTATAATATTTACACCGATTTTGATGTGAACGTCAAGTAAAATCTATTCTAGTGCACTTTCAGGTAACGTAGATCTTATTTTAATCAGAATGAATTGTAGTGCTTGTTTTCGCACAAATAACAGCCTGAAAATATTCTCAACTAATGTTGTATGAACGGATAAGCAGATTACGAGATGGACATGGCCCACTCATTTGGCTCTATTTTTGACATTTCTGCTTTCGGGCACAAACGAAAAAGACTGAATAGGGGTTTTATCCTCTACTCAGTCTTTTATAAATGTACGTATGGTGTTAGCGATTTGTAATTTGTTTGGCGATCTCGACAATGTTCATTCCGGCTTTGATTTCATGATCACCGATTTGAACATACTGTGCAATGTTGTTATCTTCCAGATAATTCGTCAGAACAGACGCATCTAGCAAACCTAACTCTTCAAGCTGTTGACTTACTTCATATGTGCTCATGCCTTCTTCAACGGTAATCGTCCATTCCGTTTTTGGTTCTTCTGGAGCTGCGTTTTCGTCTTCAGCATTATCGTTGTCAGCATTTGCACCTTCATCTGATACGGGACTAGGCGATTCTTCATTTTTTTGCAATTCATCGCCTTTATCAGCCGCTGGTTGCTCGTCGGTCGAAGAAAGGCTTCCATCAGCTGAAACGGCCATCTGACCATTGGCGTCTAGGTAGCGATTGACAGAGGCTTCGCTCAGCGTAGGTTGTGGAGAAAAACCCGTAAATATCAATACGACAACAACGGCAAACACGATACCAGCTGAAAAGGAGCGTAACGTGTTTCGGCTCATAAAAGGACGCCTCTGCTTTTCTCAGCATACAATAATTGCTCAACATGGTCGGTGCTAATGTGAAGTGCGTGGGCAATCGATGAAGGATCCAAGCCCTGGGCGTGCAAATGCAAGGCTTTTTCAGTGAGAAGCTCTTGCTCTGAAGCCATATGATCGTCTATTTGTTGAGTTTGTGTGTCAGTGAGAAGCATTTCTTCTTCAAAGACCTCTACTTTACGTCGGAGTTGATAAGTATCCTGCGATGTTTGAATCGTCAATTGTTCGAGCTGTTCCTCCACGTCCTTCATTCGATCCTTGGCGAAAAAAGAAATGACAAACAGTGCAATTGCGATACATACTAAAACAATTAAAATCGTAGTCATGAGATTCCCTTCCTTTTGAGTCTTAATACTATACATTTATACCATACTATTCGAGCGCTTCGTAAGGTTTTTAAAGGAGAAAACATGACATTTTGTCGTCATTTGACGAATTTATAGGAGTTAACGACAACTTTCGCAGTGCAAAAATTACTTTCAACGCTGACAGTGACTGAGTAGAAGCAGGGTGAGATAGATGAAATGATATCTTGAGTATTGAGGAAAATTAAAGTTGCCAAAGCTCACAATCCTGTATTTTCTAAAAGGTCGTCTTTCAGTAACGAGCGGAGATGCGCTGGGGGGCATAGGAATGACGACCGCTGCGTCAAAATACTTCGCTTTCTGCGGGGCACGGCTTCAGCTTCCTCGGAAAGCAGGCTTTCCGAGGGGATCTTCAGCTCGCGCTGATCCCACTAGAGTCTACGTATTTGACTACGCTGGGTTTTGTTTCTGTGTAAATTGTTATTTATTATGTCCGTGACTCGTATATCGAGTAATTAAGCGTTTTGCAACCAATTAAAACAAGTAAGGGCATCGTTTCATGCAAAGTTGGATTACCTAATGCAAGAGTAGAGATAAATTTAGTTCTTCAAAACAACGCCTGCTGTATTCTGGTAAACAGATAAGGGCCTCTGCTCACGATCTGTATTTCTAAATATCATCTTTTAGTAACGAAACGGATTTCTACAAGTTAATTCTTTTAATGAGTCCTTTTGAATTCATGTTACATCATAAAAAGAGTCGATCAATAAAAGCTGCCACTAACGAGACGCCAGGAGAAAAGAAAACGCGACGTGGCCTTTTCGAGTCGATGATGCGCTTGGGTGCACAGGAATGACGACCGCTGCGTCAACATACTTCGCTTTCTGTGGGGCACGGCTTCAGCTTCCTCGGAAAGCAGGCTTTCCGAGGGGATCTTCAGCTCGCGCTGATTCCACTAGAGTCTACGTATTTGACTACGCTGGGGTTTGCTTCTGGTTAGATTGTTTTTTATTGTGTCCGAAATCCGTATATCGAGTAAGAAAGCGTGTTGCAACCAATTAAGACAAGTAAGGGCATCGTTTCATGCAAAGTTGGTTTACCTAATGCAAGAGTAGAGATAAATTTAGTTCTTCAACGACTGCTGTATTCTGGTAAACAGATAAGGGCCTCTGCTCACGATCTGTATTTCTAAATATCATCTTTTAGTAACGAAACGGATTTCTACAAGTTAATTCTTTTAATGAGTCCTTTTGAATTCATGTTACATCATAAAAAGAGTCGATCAATAAAAGCTGCCACTAGCGAGACGCCAGGAGAAAAGAAAACGAGACGTGGCCTTTTCGAGTCGATGATGCACTGGGGGGCACAGGAATGACGACCGCTCCGTCAAAATACTTCGCTTTCTGCGGGGCACGGCTTCAGCTTCCTCGGAAAGCAGGCTTTCCGAGGGGATCTTCAGCTCGCGCTGATCCCGCTAGAGTCTACGTATTTTGACTACGCTGGGGTTTGTTTCTGTGTAAATTGTTATTTATTATGTCCGAGACTCGTATATCGAATAATAAAGCGTGTTAAAACGTGATTGCTTAGCAAACAAGACAAGTAAATGCATCGTTTTATGCAAATTTGCATCCTAGTGCAGTATTGATGCAGTGGTGGACATAAGGTTTGTTTATAATTCAGATAACTTCCGCAGTGCAAAATCGATTTTAACGCTGGTTGTGCTTGAGTGGACGAAAGGTGACATAGATGAATGGACTTCTTAAAAATAACGGCTGCTGTATGCAGTAATATAAAGATACCATTGCTCATAATCCTGTGATTTCTAAAAGTTCATTTTTCAGTAACAAGCGGACTTCTACATCCTAAATCACTAAATAAAAAATGAATCATCATTAAAAGCTGTCATAAGCGAGACTCCTGAGGCGAGGTTTTATCGAGTCGATAATGCACTTGTGCCTTTAGGGGAGAAGCGAGCGTATAGCCACTAGTATAAAGCAATCACTTCAATGGGTTGCAGGTTATTCTTCATCTAAACATGTAAACCAATAGGCAGTGGCTATGCTTTGAAAAAAACAAGTCATTCTGTAAATAAAAAACACGAACTAACTTGCCTTTTGTCGTTACGTTTGGTACTTTATTATAGTATGTGTTGCAAGAAATGGAGGGATACTTATGCGCGTAAACATTACACTTGAATGCACTGAAACTGGTGACCGTAATTATATTACAACAAAAAACAAACGAACCAACCCAGAGCGTATCGAGCTGAAAAAATATTCACCTCGTCTTCAACGCCACACGGTGCATCGCGAAACGAAATAACAACAGGGTCCTCCTGTTGTTTTTTTTTCGCTTTTTTTTCGCTTTCTTTGTACACTAAGCATATGGACATTCAAGAGAAACACTTTATTCGACAACAAATGAAAGCGAAGCGGAAGCTCATCGCGGATCGCGACCAAAAAACTAATTTGGTGACAGGGCGGGTGTTGAGAACGAAGGCATGGCAACAATCCAAACAGGTTGGTATTTATGCTGCTATTGAAGGTGAAGTTCAAACGGAAGCACTTATTCAAGCGGCGTATGAGCAGCATAAGCGGGTAGCGTTGCCCAAAATAGCAGCGGACCGCTCGATGCAGTTTTTGCAAATGAATAAAAACAGTTTAATGAAACGAAACAGGTACGGCATTGAAGAGCCTTGTGATTCACAGGTGTTGACGTTTGAAGCCATAGACTTGCTTGTCATTCCAGGTCTCTGCTTTGCAAAAAATGGAGATCGCCTTGGGTATGGTGGCGGGTATTATGATCGCTATCTTAAAGAAACGAAAGGGATAAAAATGGGGCTTGCTTTTAACGAAATGATGCTTGAAGAGTTGCCAAGAGAAGAAACCGACATTCGCATGGATCTAATCGTCACAGACCAACACGAGTATTGGTCTTGAAAGGAGGGGCGCAGCAAATGACAACACGATATTCTCGACAAACATTGTTTCAACCAATTGGGGAAGAGGGGCAGGAACGACTGGCAAAGGCGTCGGTTGTTATTGTTGGCATGGGAGCCCTTGGAACCGCAACAGCAACGCATTTTGTACGTGCCGGGATCGGTCATGTACGCTTAATTGATCGTGATTTTGTTGAATGGTCTAATTTGCAACGACAGCAGTTGTTTGACGAGGAGGATGCTAGACAATTGGCCCCTAAGGCGGAGGCCGCAAAAAACAAGCTTGAAAAAATTAATAGTACCGTGACCATTGAAAGCATTATCACAGATGTGACCGCATCCAATGTGATGGAACACGTGGATGGAATGGATGTTATTGTCGACGGGACAGATAATTTTTCGACTCGGTTCCTGCTGAATGATGTGAGCGTTAAATACAATCTACCATTTGCGTATGGAGGAGCCGTGTCATCGCGAAGTCTGGCAGGTTTTTTTATCCCAGGGAAAACGCCATGCCTGCGTTGTATGATTTCTGGTGGAGACCATGGGGAAACCTGTGACACTGTCGGGGTGATCTCTCCAGCCGTAGCGATCACAGCTGCCCTCCAGACAACGAGTGTGCTCCAATGGCTCGTGCATGAGGAACTTGAACAGGAAGGTTTAACGTCCTTTGATGCATGGACTGGCCGCTATCACCATCTTCCGTTTACAGCACCGAAGGCGACGTGTCCCACCTGTCAATCCCATGAATACCCTTCATTAAATGCAAGGGAAAAAACAGAAGCGGTCTTGTGTGGTCGTGACGCTATACAACTTCAATACAAGAGCTCGTTTCAATTGGAAGAGGTCGCAGAGCGTTTAAACCCAATTGCCGATGTGACGACAACACCGTTTCTCGTTCGTGCAAAAATTTCTGATCAAACCACTTTTGTCATCTTCAAAGACGGACGAGTCCTTATTCAAGGCGTTAAGGAAGCTTCAACGGCACGAAGCTTATATAGTCGTTACTTAGGAAATTAACCAGCTCTTGCATAAACCTCCAGCAGATAAGCCACCCTAAGGCGTACTGGAGGGATGTATAAATGCGTGAAGCCGATATAGCAAAATGGATGCTTCTCCTTGGTGCTATTTTTGCATTGTACACGTTGCGCTATCGTTTGCTTGGATTTTTGATGTCAGCCAATTGGTTACGAAACATTGTCGTTCGTCGATTTGCAGGTCCTTATATCCGGAAAAAGCTTGAAGGGGATCTGTTTTAACCGTATTGCTTAGATATACAAGGATGAAAAGAAACCACCTTTTGATGACAGAGCCTTTTTGTCGCTAGAGGGTGGTTTTGTCTTTCTATCGGAATAAAGGTATGGAACACGAAAAGCATGACAATGATGAGTAGCAGAAGTGTCGTTTGCTTTAGCGAGTAAGGTCAAATTAATGAACGTTTAAGAGAGTTCATTTTGCCGAAGATAAAGGGTGATCATTCAAATGCATAAACCTCATAAACGAGTCCCGTTAACGGAGAATTTCACGGAGAATATTGCGTATTTACATAAGCGCCTCGGTGTCGATAAAAGCTTTGATGTCATTCAAGTCGATCTGAAGTATGCCAACAGGAAAATGGCACTCTTTTTAATCGATGGCTTTGTCAAGGACGACATTATGCTGTACATTATGCGAGCTCTTTCGCATTTAAAAGAATCAGACCTTGATGATCAACCACTTGACACCCTCATGAAAACACATATTCCCTATATTGAAATTGGAACAGAGGACGACCTTGAGATTATCATTGATCAGGTATTAAGTGGACCTGTTGCTATGATTGTAGAAGGCGTTTCAACAGCTATTTTAATTGATGCCCGTACATATCCAGTGCGTGGACCAGAAGAGCCTGATGTAGAGCGAGTTGTGCGTGGTGCAAGAGATGGCTTTGTTGAAACGATCGTATTCAATACGGCAATGACGCGAAGACGGATACGAGATCGGTCTTTACGTATGGAGTACATGCAAATCGGAAGGCGATCGAAAACAGATATTTGTATTAGCTATCTGGAGGACATTGCTGATCCGAGTCATGTGGCTGAGATTAAAAAAGCCTTGGAGAGTATTGATACAGACGGTTTGCCTATGGCTGAAAAAACAATCGAGGAATTTATCTTCAAGGAATTCAAAAATCCGTACCCTCTTGCTCGGTATACAGAACGGCCAGATACGGCTGCATCCCATTTGTTTGAGGGACATGTGATTATCATTGTAGATGGTTCACCAAGTGTCTTAATTACACCGACAACATTTTTCCACCATTTGCAGCACGCAGAAGAATATCGCCAGAAACCGATTATTGGCACCTATCTTCGTGGTGTTCGCTTCC
Source organism: Aureibacillus halotolerans (assembly GCF_004363045.1). Lineage (NCBI taxonomy): Bacteria > Bacillati > Bacillota > Bacilli > Caryophanales > Bacillaceae > Aureibacillus > Aureibacillus halotolerans. The sequence continues at coordinate 254,860 of NZ_SNYJ01000003.1, read as the reverse complement.
TTGGTGTATGGTTGTCACTATTTATGCTACCGTTATGGTTTTTATTAGCGATCACACCAGAGCTCCTCCCCGACGCATTAGCGTATATTGGTGTTGACGATTCAGGGGTTGTCCCACTCCTCTTTCAATTTTTGATTATCGAGGTCGGGTTAGACCTGTTACGTATGGCGGCCATACACACACCGTCTTCGCTCGCGACTGCCCTTGGCCTCGTCGCTGCTGTACTTATCGGACAAGTTGCGGTGGAGGTAGGGTTATTCTCCAACGAGGTCATCCTTTATTTGTCGATTGCAGCCATTGGAACGTTTGCGACACCAAGCTATGAGCTGAGCATTGCCAATCGTCTTTTTCGGATTTTTTTGCTCCTCACGACAGGTCTTTTTGGAGTGGTCGGATTTGTAGTTGGTGTGACGTTTTGGGTCCTATTTTTAGTGAGACTCAAAGGGTTCGATGTTCCTTATCTTTGGCCACTCCTGCCGTTTAATCGGGAAGCGCTTAAGGATGTACTGCTGCGGGCTCCAATTCCATTGAAGCATCATCGACCGAAAATATTACATCCAAAGGATCCAGATCGCTAAAAAAATCTCCTTGGCTGAAACAATTTTATAATGTGTATGAATCTCTTTGAATCTCTTAGACCACGGGTTTTAGAAACAGGAGTGCTACTTTTTAAACTTACGTGGAAAGTGCATGGAGTTTTAACGCAAAGTTGCTTATAATAAAAGGTATACAAACTGTTTTTAGGGGTGTGGCCTATTCAACACTTTATAGATGTTGTTCAGTATGTAAGACGGTTTGGCGCTTTTATTTACACGGGCGACAGACTAGCTGATATTGAATTAATCCACGGAGAACTTAGGGAGCTCTTTCAGCTCGGCATGATGGATGCGGATGAATATGCGAAAGCGGTTGCTTTGTTAAAACAAGAAGAGCAGGTAGAAAAAAAGAAAAAACTGCCAAAGTGATTGGCGTCATCATTGAAACACATACATAGAACCAAAAGGGAGAGATTTTCTTGGAGAGTACGGTTTTAGCAGCAGCGGATATTGGAGGGACATCAATTAAATTAGGATTACTTAGCGGCACAGGTGATATTTTGGACAAATGGGAGTTGCCTACAGATCTTGCAAACAACGGCGAGGCAATTCCTGAGCAACTTGCCCACTCTTTATTGGATCGCTTGAAAAGAAATGGACTAGGTAAAGAAAATGTTCGTGGGTTAGGTGTCGGATGCCCAGGATTTATGGACATGGATCATGGTTTTGTGCATCAAGCGGTTAATATTGGCTGGCGTGATTTCCCATTAAAAGAGAGGCTAGAAAAGGCAACTGGACTTTCGGTGATCGTAGATAATGATGCAAATGTAGCTGCTCTGGGAGAAATGTGGAAGGGCGCAGGAAATGATGAAAGCGATTGTTTGTGCATTACTCTCGGGACAGGCGTTGGTGGAGGGGTCATTATCAACAACGACATCGTTCACGGGACATCAGGGCTAGCAGGAGAAATTGGTCATGTCACCGTCATTCGTGTAGGCGGAGCGCGGTGCAACTGTGGAAGACAAGGGTGTTTGGAAACCGTTTGTTCGGCAACTGGAATCGTCCGACTTGCGGAAGAGGCATTAGAAACATCCCCATCCATTACCTCGTCATTACGAACGCTCCAAGGCACGTTAACGGCCAAGGCGATTTTTGATGCAGCGAAGGAAGACGATGCTTTAGCGAAACAAGTTGTTGATTTTGTGACCGCTGAGCTTGGTCATGTTCTTGCACAATTTGCGAATGTTCTCAATCCTAAAGTGATCGTCATCGGCGGAGGCGTATCAAAAGCAGGAGACGCTCTATTACGCCCAGTGCGTCAGGCGTTTACAAATGCCGCTTTGCCACTAATTGCTGAGAGTTGCCGCATTGAAGAAGCTCTTTTAGGCAATGATGCTGGTATTGTTGGTTGTGCATGGTTGGTTAACGAGAAAGTGTAAATAGCATTATTTTTATGGTTGCACTGCATAATTTAAACATTGAAAGCATTTGCCAAGAGTGTTGGGCAAATGTTTTTTTTTGTTTTTTTTATACGACGCTTGTCCTACTGCCAGAGGGGTTTTAGTTCATAGGGAGGATGGAGTGTATGGAGAAAACTGAAACTAATTCGCCTGTTTTTTCGTCTTTAGGTTTAGATGATGCGCGATTGTGTAATAGATCTAAGTTAAGATTTTTGTTTTTTTGTTGAGATTTTATGAAGAAAACATTAAGATATACTATACTGTCTCAACCCCAATTGACGTGCCGAAATAGAGGAGGACCATTTATGAAGGAGCGTTTTGCGTCTTCAAAGTATTTTGTGCTATTGTTTACCGTTGGATTGCTATGGATAAAAACCTATGCGCTTTACAGAATGGAATTCAGTATAGAAATGAATTCACTTTTAGAGCAATTTAACCTTCTCATCAATCCATTAGCAACATTGCTCTTGATTGTTGGTACGGCGTTTCTTTTCACATCCAAACGTCGTCGTGGATGGCTGCTTTTTGTCAGCATTGCCTATACGCTAGTGCTCTATGCCAATGTCCTTTACTTTAGAGCGTTTAGTGATTTTATAACGATTCCAGTATTGCTTATGACAAACAATGCAGCCGATTTAGGATCAAGTTTTTTCGCTTTACTTCACATTTACGACGTTTTGTTTTTTGCTGATGTAGCTGTTATTGCTTGGCTTCTTTACAAAAAGAAGGTTAACGTAAGCTTTGTTTTCAAAAAGCCTGATCTTCGGAAATATTATGCGATCGTCGCTTCTGTGTTTATATTTAATCTAGCGCTAGCAGAGATGCAAATGCCGTGGTTGCTAACCAAAACGTTCGATCGTGAGATTATGGTGAAGAACTTAGGGACGGTGAATTACCATGTTCATGATGCCTTTATGTCTTCAAAAACGTTAATGCAGCGTGCGTTCGCAAATGGCAGTGAGCTTGATGAAATAACGAATTATGTGAATGCAAACGACGTGGACCCGAGTGAAGATATGCAAGGGATGATAGAAGGGAAAAACGTAGTCTATATTTCAATGGAGTCTATGCACCGGTTTGTGATAAATAAAAAAGTGAACGGTGAAGAGGTTACACCATTTCTAAACGATTTAATCCAAGACTCGTTGTATTTCTCAAATTTTTATAGTCAGGTTGGGCAAGGAAAAACGTCAGATTCTGAGTTTCTCGTTGAAAACTCCCTTTATCCACTGCCTAGAGGATCTGCGTTTGTCACACATGCGGATAATCAGTTTCGTGCAGTTCCGGAAATTGTAGGTGAGCACGGCTATCATTCGGCTGTGTTTCATGCCAATGATGCAACGTTTTGGAATCGCAATATCGTATACGACTCTCTTGGGTATGATGAGTTTTTTGACATTGAAAGCTATGATGTCAATGAAAACAACCAAGTGGGTTGGGGGCTAAAGGATGTTGATTTCGTTGAGCAGACTGTCCCATATTTGAAAGAAATGCAGCAACCATTTTATACGAAATTGATCACGCTAACGAATCATTTTCCTTTTGAGCTTGATCCACAAGACCAGCTGATTGACCCGCTTGAAACGAGCAGTGAAACAGTGAATAATTATTTCCCGACAGTTCGTTACACTGATAAAGCCATTGAAACGTTCATCCAAAAAATGAAGGACGCAGATCTTTATGAAAACACTGTGTTTATCTTGTATGGAGATCACTATGGTATCCCAGAATTTAATTATAATGGGTTGGAAGACTTGCGTGGCGAGGAAATTACGCCATTTGATCACGTAAAGCTCCAACGTGTTCCATTAATTATTCATATCCCAGGGTATACAGACAACCGTACGATTGATAACGTCACTGGACAGATTGATCTGAAACCAACCTTGTTGAATATGATGGGCATTGCAAATGACGACTTGTCTTTTGGTCATGATATATTTTCCGATGAAAATCAACCATTAACGATCCTAAGAGATGGAAGCTTCATTACAGATGAGGTGCTTTACACAAAAGGCGTTTGTTATGATGCTGAGTCTGGGGAAGAAATAGAAGCTTCTCATTGCGAGCCTTATAGTAAAAAGGTGGAGCAGGAGTTAAGTTACTCAGATAAAATCATATATGGCGATTTGTTACGTTTTAAAGATGAATAAAATAATCTAGAAGATAAGAAAAGGTTTTCTGTGAAGTTATTGTTCGCAGAAAGCCTTTTTTGTGTGAGTGATGACAGTGGTGCAGGGCTCATATAGTAAAATTAAATCACACAACCAAGGAGAGGGACTATGCAAGGTCATGCTAGTGAAGCATTTGGTTCTCGGCAAGTCATCCGTCGATTGCATCGTTTACATGCGACTTGTCCATTTATAACACTCCGTACGATAGGATATTCTTTGGCAGGAACGCCTCTATTGGAAGCCAGAATCGGCCAAGGGAAGACGGTTGTGCATGCCAATGCGGGTTTTCATGCACATGAATGGATCACTTCCTATGCTTTATTAGATTTTCTTGAGCGTTATGCGATGCAAATGAATACAATCAAAGAGACCCCTTGGAACAAAGCCTATGAAACATACACCCTTTCTGTCGTGCCTATCGTCAATCCGGATGGAGTCGATCTCATCCGGTTCGGTCCGTGCGTTTTTCCTGACTACAAAGATATACTTGGCGAATTAAATCATTTCCGAACAGATTATAGTGGCTGGAAGGCCAACCTTCGTGGTGTTGATTTGAACAATCAGTTTCCTGCTGGCTGGGAGATCGAACAAAAGCGAAAACCGTTGGCGCCTGCCCCGCGCGATTTTCCTGGATATGCGCCATTGAGCGAGCCAGAGGCACAAGCGATGCACTTGCTTGCTTGTGAATCCTCGTTTGCAACAGTGCTGGCATTTCATACACAGGGAGAGGTGATTTATTGGGGGTATCAGGAGGCTGAACCCACAGAGGCGAAGGAAATGGTTGAGAGGATGCAGACTTTTTCGGGATATCGACCTGTCCGAACGATTGATAGCCACGCGGGATATAAAGATTGGTTTATTGATACCTATCGTAAGCCCGGGTTCACAATCGAGTTAGGAAAAGGCATTAATCCGTTACCTTTTAGTATGTATCAAGGAGTGTTCAACAGCCTCACACACATAATGGCTTCAGTAATGCTTTGAATTCAGTAAGATTTTCCGTTGTATAGAGGCGTGGAAGCTTGTAAAATAGAGAGAACATATTCAGGAGAGAAGGCGAAGGATGAGAATGATACGCTGGCTTCTGGTCCTTGTCATCATTTGCCTTGCCGGCTGTGCCTCTGGACCTGTTGTACAAGAGGCTGATGGGAGTAAATTCCAAGGAATTACAAAGCAAGTCGGGCTTAATGCTGTTCGTGGATTGGAAATTGATGAAAATGCAGAGTGGGAATTCGTACAATGGAGAAATGAACACGCGATTTATGTCATTGAACGTTCGACCACAGAAAATACTCTGCTGCAATACGATCTTTACACGGGTGATCGTCAACCGTTATTTACAACAGAAGGAGCCATCAGCTCTGTCACTTATAACCGCCTTAGTCAAAGCTTTGCCATCTATTACAGTGAAGACCCTATGAGAAGCTATTTAATGATTGCGACATTGGAAGGGGAACAGATTCGTCTTTGGGAAACGTCCGCCTACGATCTTTTTGTGGCATGGAGTCCATTTAATGCAGATCAAATGGTGGTTTCCACCTTTCAGCGCGATTGGACAGCAGACACCTTTTTGTGGTCAATAAAGGACGATACACGTGTTCCGCTACAAGTCCCTTCCCCGTTTTTGTATTGGTTGTTTTCTGATACGTTAACGTATATGGATACCACTGCTCTGCAATGGAACTTATTGTCTCTTGAGTCGTTGGCGCCCGAACCGATCTCCAAAAATGTATTGGACATTAAACAACTAGGCCCTTACACAGTCGCTTTGGAGCGAACGAATGAAGGGAAAAAGCGCTCCTTGTATAAACAAGGTTCATTTGTTTTCTCAACATCTCTCCCTTCAGGAGTCAGCCGATTGTCGCCAATGGATTTGGCCATTCAACAGGAGAGAATGTACATCGTTGAAAATGATATGCTTGTTGTGTATAGCCTTACCGACGGCTCATTGATACGACAACTTCCGATTCAAGCCTCAACAGAAAAATTGACAGTGTCTCCAAAGGCGTCATGGGCAATATTGCATTCCTATAATGAAGCATACATTGTGAGACTTGCATCAGGAGAAGCAAAGCCTTTGTATTGAATTCGTTGAGTAATATTGCTAGAATTGCAATAATAGAAACATCAATAATGTGACTAGAGGTGCCCATGTTCGGGCTGAGAAAAAGCCTAGCTTTTACTCTTAGAACCTGCTCTGGCTAATACCAGCGAAGGGAAGTCACGGACGTGAGGTCTAGATTTAATGTATGCCTCATAGCCGCTTCCCTTTTGTGTGGGAGCGGCTTTTTTATATGATAAGGGGGAAAAAGAAATGAAACTTGGTCGTGTATATGCCATTACAGGAGAACAGTTTCACCCACAGCGACCCTTAGAAGAAGTGATGAGGGATGTGCTCGAGGGAGGGGCATCTATTGTACAGCTTCGGGACAAGAAAAACGCACCCCATCTTGTGCGTGAAAAAGCATTTCAGCTTAAAGCGCTTTGTGATCTCTATCAAGTGCCGCTCATTATCAATGACTATATTGACATTGCCATAGAGGTTGACGCTGCAGGGGTCCATTTAGGTCAAGAGGATGTAGCAATTGAAAAAGCTAGGGCTGAACTTGGCCCATCGAAGCTCATTGGCATTTCCACGCACGGCATTGAGCAGGCCATGGATGCACAAAGGCGAGGGGCAGATTATATTGGAGCGGGTCCAATCTATGATACGCAGACGAAGGAAGATGTGGTTGCACCCGTTGGCCTCGGGTATATTAAAGAGCTGGTCTCAGCAGAGCTCCGTATTCCCTTTGTTGCCATCGGCGGCATTAAATTGCATAACCTACATGAAGTGATTGAAGCAGGGGCTTCTACGGTGTGTATGGTGAGTGAAATCGTTGGCAATGAACGACCAGCCCACCAGATTCAGCAAGCTATACAAGCATTTTCGTATGAGGAAAAGAGGTAGAGGGCATGACGATTGTCTTAAATGGAAAAACAACAGAGGTGACTCAAGGAACTTTGGCAGAGCTTCTTTCCACTTACAATATGACTCCAGGATTAGTTATAACAGAGGTCGATGGCGAGATTATCAGTGAAGAATCACGAAATGAAATTACACTAAAGGACAACATGAACATTGAAATTGTTCAATTTGTTGGAGGGGGGTAAAGAGATGAAACATGACTCATGGAAAATAGGTGAGCATACGCTAACGTCACGTATTTTTTTAGGAACGGGGAGGTTTCCAAATCCTTTTATTCAAAATGAAGTCATCGCTGCCTCCGGATCGGAAGTGCTGACGTTTGCTGTTCGGAGGGTGAATACAGAAGCTCCTGAGGAAGATGCCATCTTACAGCATCTTGGCGATCGTACGCTTCACTATTTACCGAACACTTCTGGCGCGACCAATGCAAATGAAGCTATCCGTATCGCACGCTTGGCACGTGCTAGTGGGCTAAGTAACTGGATTAAAGTTGAAATTAGTGTCCAGGATGAGACATTACTGCCTGACCCCATTGAGACACTGAAGGCAACGGAACAGCTCGCGTCGGAAGGCTTTACTGTTTTTCCGTACACATCGGACGATCCAGTGTTAGCAAAAAGACTTGAAGAAGCTGGAGCAGCGGCAGTCATGCCTGGTGGGTCACCGATTGGAACTGGCCTCGGTATATTGAATCCATACAATATCGAGCGTATCTGTACATCGTTGACTGTACCGGTCATTGTTGATGCAGGCATTGGCACGGCAAGTGACGCCACGAAAGCGATGGAGCTAGGAGCCCAAGCTGTATTAATAAATACAGCCATTGCGAAAGCCAAGGATCCTGTCCGGATGGCCACCGCAATGAGATATGCAGTTGAGGCAGGATTGCTTGCTAAAAAAGCGGGTCGAATTCAGGAAAGAATGTACGCGACGGAAAGCAGTCCTACTTTAGGAAAAGTACACTAAGCATGTGTTCGAAAAATGCTGTATTTAGCATGGGAAAGGCTTCAGAAAGCGAGTAAAGTAATCGTATGGAGCATTGGAAAAGGGATTAAACATATAGAAAGTTTCCTGAACCAATTCACATGAAACCACCGACAAGAAAAAGAGCGCAATCGCATCATCGCAGCAAAGCGTATAGGGAGTGAGCATTTTGCGCCAAACAGTCAATATAGTAGGCGGCGGCGTTATTGGATTATCTGTCGCTTTTGAGGCAAGAAGCAAAGGGTGGGATGTGCGCGTTTTTGATCAATCAAACTTTGGTGGACAAGCTTCAGGAGCAGCGGCGGGCATGCTTGCGCCTTATTCAGAGGTTGAAGAGGATCCAGATGCCTTTTTTGTTCTTTGTCAGGAAAGCTTAAAGTTATTTCCCCAATGGAAAAAGCGAGTTGTAGATGCAGGCGGCATGGATTTTGAATATATGGAAAGTGGCAGTTTACATGCTTTTTTCCACGAAGCGGATGTTTTAGCAGCTAAAACAACGATGGCATGGCAGAAAAAATTTCAGGTGGATTCGGAGCTGTGGGACGGCAGAAGTTTGGCGGAACGTGTGCCTGCCTTAAGCTCGTCTGTCCTTGGCGCTGTCTATCGTCCAGAGGAAGCTCACATTTATGCTCCGGATTATGTGAAATCTTTGCATAGGGCGTGCTTAGCAACTGGTGTAGAATGCTTCGAACATAGGAAGGTGACACCGACGGCGGCTAACAACGGAGATATTATTGTGAAGAGCAGATGTTATGAGGCCGATGTTCTTGTCATCTGTTCTGGTGCGTGGGCAAAAGAGTGGGAAGACACCTTGAGTTTAGAGATTCCAGTTTACCCAATTCGTGGTCAGATTTGTGCGTATAGAGGGGCACCAGGTGCCTTGCCACACATCGTTTTTTCAAGCCAAGGGTATTTAGTTCAAAAGGGAGACGGAACGATTGTAGCAGGAGCCACGGAGGATATTGCAGGTTTTGAAACAAGTGTCACAGAAAAAGGGGTCGGACGACTGCTCCGATGGGTTCCGAAAGTTATGCCTTCTCTTGAAGGGCTTGTACCGTTTCATCAATGGGCGGGTCTCCGTCCTGCTACAATGGACGGGTATCCATTACTAGGGCATACAGATGATTGTAGCGCAATTCTATTTGCTTGCGGGCATTATCGAAACGGGATTTTATTGTCGCCAGTAACAGCTAAGCTTATAGGTGAGCTATTAACTAAAATTTCAATGCCTCGTGATTATGAAGTGGCCTTCCACCCAGGTCGATTTAATAGAAAATGAAAAACAACCAATCGTCTACACGATTGGTTGTTTCAGGCTGTTCTTTTAATACTGCCCCTTGATTTGTAAAAACCAAAGAGGACTTCTAGAATTAATATGAAGTCGGTCCGTTTGTAATGAGGCTGATTAGTGTGTTCACTGTAAACCATCCAAAAACCGCAACTGTAGCGGCAGAGAAAGCGACGGCAACGAAGTTTTTCCTTGAAAATTCGCGAATGAAACCAAATATGCCTAGAATCGTAACGATCCCAAAAATAATAATAATACCCATCGTATGTCCCTCCTTACATCGAGCGTTCAATATGTAAGAGACACGCTTCTTGCCTCAAGGCATACACTCATTTGAATGTAAGCGTGCCCTTTGCTATTGTTTATTATACGATGTATCTTTTAGAATGTCGATTGTTGATCGTAAGAATTTGAAGCTTTTGTCATGATAGTAGAAAAGAGGGGAATTAAATGGCTTATAGACAGCAACCGTTAGGTACCATTCAAACAAACGCATATATCCTGAAAAAGAACGAGCATGTTCTTCTCATTGATCCAGGGGACAATATAAAAAAAATTATCTCATTGGTGGGAGACCAGCTTGATGCTGTGTTGTTAACTCATGCGCATTGGGATCATATTGGCGCATTGGATGCCGTTTTATCTCATTACAAAGTGCCAGTGTATTTGCACGAATTTGAACACGACTGGCTTGTGGATGGTAAGAAAAATGGGTCAGCTAAATATTTTCCTGAAGCCATTACGGTGAATTCACAAAGTGATTTACACCCTCTTACAGAAGGCAACCTCTCGATTGGACCTTTTCATTTACGCGTCATTGAAACGCCGGGACACTCACCTGGGAGTTGCTCGTTTTACTGGGAGGAAGAAGCTGTGGTCTTCGCTGGTGATACTCTTTTTGAACGTAGTATTGGGCGAACTGATCTCTACGGTGGAAACACATCGCAATTGTTGAAGAGCATTCAGGAGAAGCTGCTCTCTCTCCCTGATGAGACAGCTGTAGCTCCTGGTCATGGTCCAGAAACGACAATCGGAGCTGAAAGACAATCAAATCCGTTTCTTTGAGTTCATAATAAAGGAGTGCATCGTTAAATGCAGCGACTAACGAGACTCCAGCGGCAAAGAAATCACGACCGCTCCGTCAAAATACTTCGCGTTCCGCGGGCACGGCTTCAGCTTCCTCGGAATCTTGCTTTCCGAGGGGATCTTCAGCTCGCGCTGTTCCCGCTGGAGTCTGCGTATTTTGACTACGCTGATGTCTGTTTCTGTATAAATTGGTTTAGGTTGTCTCGGTCTCGCAATTGAATGTATTCAAAAATCAAATCTGTTATGGGACAAGCGATTCAGAAAGTGCAAAAAGTAATCATCTAAAAACCAGCGGTCACTAGTGCCCTTTCAACTAACTTAGTTGGTCATGGTCGAAATTGAATCAACAAGGTCGATCTTTTTTTTACAATACCCAAAAGCGGTACCTAGTGAGACTCCAACAGCAAAGAAAACACGACGAGGTCTTTTTGAGTTGAAGATGCGCTAGGGTGCACGGGAATGACGACGACCGCTCCGTCAAAATACTTCGCTTTCTGTGGGGCACGGCTTCAGCTTCCTCGAAAAAGCAGGCTTTTTCGAGGGGATCTTCAGCTCGCGCTGATCCCACTAGAGTCTACGTATGTTGCCTACGCTGATGTTTGTTTCTGCGTACAATGTTTATTGTGGCTCGATCTCGTATAGAGGGTAAAAAGCCGTGTGGCAACCAAATAAGGCGAGTACGTGCACTGTTTCAAGTTAGATCACCTGGTGCCTTTTACACGAATGTTGTTTGGTAAAGGAAGCAAGTGAACGCGGATGTATAGCCGTTTGCCTAGAGAGAGTGTTTTCCAGCTGTTAACTTGTGCGAAAACAAGAACCATAACTCATCCTGAATAAAATAAGATCTACGTTACCTGATGGGGCACTAGCGAGACTCTTGAGGCAAAGAAAACACGATGAGGTCCTTTCGAATCGATGTTGCACTTGTACCCTAAACGTGAGTTGTGCTGTGTTGCTTTAGTATACAAGAAAATGAAGCGAATTGTTTCATGCAGAATTAGGTTACCGGTGCCCGAAGATCATCTGCTTGGCAAGATAGGTGCAGCGGTGGATTTTGCTGTTTTTGCAAATTCTATGGCTCTACCTCAAAGTAGGGATTGATGTTAGCAACATTCGTACATTTCGCAACGATGAATGACTTCGTTAAACCTTTAGGGTGAAAGCGAGCGTATGACCGCTAGTATTTAAGTCAACCCAGAGTTGTGGTGATGACCAAAATTTGTAAGGTCTGTCGTATGAGAGAGTTAGGAAGCTCAAGTGAACCTTTATGTCCTTCAGGGTGAAAGCGAGCGTATGGTAGCATGTATAAAAAGCAATCCCAACAATGAATTGCAGGTTTACCTAGCTATATAAAAGCGTGTCTGCCAAACGTAAGCTGCGAAAGTGGAGGTAATTACATAAACGTTCACGCAATAAAAAGGACAACACGCAAAAAAATCCCGTCATCCTATTAAGGTTGACGGGATTTTTATTGCGGTTTAATGACCAGCGCCTGGCTGAAAAATAAAGGTCGTGTAGTACGTAAAACCTACAAAGAAAACCGTCAAATAGGCACCAAAGATGTAGATGTACATTCTCTCGCTTAATTTAAGATAGCTTAGAAAGACGAAGAATGCCGTTTGGGCAAAAAACATAAGCGACATTGGCTTTAAGTCACCAAGAAACGCCATTATCGCTATAATTGCTGTCCAAAATCCTAATACGCGGTACATGCGATCCATATGTATTCCTCCTTGCTCGATCCCTTGAAAAACGTTCATACATTAGTTCAACTCATTATAATATAAAATCAAACGCTTGCAAAGGGAGGACTTGACAAAAGTTTTACGAAACCGGTAAAAAGCCCACTTCTACGAAAAAATTTCAAAAAATGTACGAAAAGATAAAAAAACAGGTTTTAGGGGGTCGGTATTTTGGGTACAAAGTATTGCTACATACTTTTAAGGGAGGTTTATCCATGGAAGAAAATAAAGCTATTACATTTTATACGTACCCGAGTTGCACATCATGCAGAAAGACGAAGGCCTGGTTGAAAAAAAATGATATTGATTTCGGTGAGCGTCATCTATTTCGTGAAACCCCATCATCCTCTGAATTAAAACAGATCCTGTCACTAACGACGGAAGGCATTGATGAAATCCTGGCGACAAGAAGCCAAACTTTCAAACAATTAAAAATTGATGTGAATGAATTGACCTTTACTGAAATGGTTGAGCTCCTTACGAGAGAGCCGAAGCTGCTTAGACGTCCTATTATTACAGATGGAACAAAACTCGTTGTTGGTTATAATCCTTCAGCACTACGAAATATCTCGCAAAAGAAACAGCGCTTGTCCATTGCAAATTAATCGCTGCTGGAGAATGATGTATTTTACATGTCATGCAACACATGAAAAAGCTGACATTCTTTCACGCTATAACGTAAAAAGTGTCAGCTATGTGTATCAAACTGGGCTAGCTGGATTCGAACCAACGAATGACGGAGTCAAAGTCCGTTGCCTTACCACTTGGCTATAGCCCAAAGTTCAAGTGAACATACATAGCATTTACTTTGATGAAAAAAATATACAAAAAAAGCAGGAGTTTTTATATTTGTGCTGAATAGCTAAAACATAGCAGGTGAAAAAGTCACGATTTTTGTCGTGATTAGCGTTGTAACGAAGCGATTATTTTTTTGACCTGCCAAAAAACATTTGGAGGTGTGTGTACATTAATGTGACAGACAAGTTGCAAGATCTTTTGTCATTTGCATTATCCGCTCAGGCGACCGATATTCATTTTTTTCCTGAGCATTCATCTGAACAAGTTGTTGTTCGGTACCGAATGAACGGAACACTAGAAAATAGGGAGACACTCCCGATGCTGCTGTATGAGAAGTTGCTGCAACATTTGAAATTCTCTTCGTCGCTTGATATCGGCGAAAAACGCCTTCCGCAAAGTGGTTCGTATCTATTTAAGCTCAAAAACGAGCATTTTCCTCTCCGAGTTTCTACCCTTCCTGGGCGTCCACTTGAACACCTCGTCATTCGCTTGCTTCCATCACAAACGTTACAGCTGAGTGAATTATCTCTTTTTCCAAATCAAACCGACCAGCTTTTTGCTATGTCCCAAATTCCGCATGGTCTGCTTTTAGTGAGCGGTCCAACAGGTGCGGGGAAGTCAACGACGTTATATGCATTGCTTCAAACCATTGCCAATGCTGGACACAAACATATCGTTACGCTTGAGGACCCTGTTGAAATGTCATTGGAACATATTGTTCAGCTCCAAGTAAATGAGCGATCTGGATTTTCTTATGCAGAAGGCTTGCGATCCATTTTACGCCATGATCCTGATGTGATCGTCATTGGAGAAATCCGTGATGCCCTAACGGCGAAAATGGCAGTAAGGGCAGCATTAACAGGTCATCTCGTACTCAGTACCATTCATGGCAGCAACGCTTTTTCAGTAGGAAGGCGGATGATTGACTATGGTGTGCTCGAAATGGATTTAGACGATTGTTTGCTGGGGGTTGTTTCCCAGCGACTTACGCAGCTTACGGTTTCTCCTGCGAATAAACGAACACGTGCAGCGATCTTTGATGTTGCCCCGAACAAAACCTGGAAAACCGAAGAGCGCCACTACAAAGGCATCAATCAACAGCTTCTTAAAGCGTATGTGTGTGGGTATATTTCCAACTCGGAACGCAGGAGGTGGACCATGCTTGAAATGGAAGCGTAAACGCTGGCCGCTTGCTGATCAAGGAACTTTTCTACAAAAAACAGGAGAGTTGTTAAGCAAAGGCTATCGAATGAAAGACGTACTTTTGCATATGCAGCCATTTTTCGATCACCGCTACGATCAACAACTTCAGCATGCCTCTCTACAGTTTGAACAAGGTGCATCCTTCCTGCATGTGATGCAACATATGCATTTTCACCCCCATGTACAAAGCTTTCTCCAAATGCCTCACTCTCAAAATACATTTCCTAACGTGTTAAAAAATTGTGGTTTAATGATGACGAAGTGGTCAATGTATCAGCGTCAGCTTCTGCAAATTATTCGTTATCCTTTGATTATGGGTTTGTTTTTTATTGCTTTTTTGGTCGTGCTTCAAATGTATATTCTCCCTTTGTTTGAAGGGCTGACGACAGGAGAGAAGAACCCTTACCTCGAGCTCTTGCCGTCTCTAATGTTTCAGGGTATTCAACTCATTGGTTGTTTGATTGCTTTTTCTGCGATTGCTTATTTGGCTTTGAAGCGTTTCGCCACTCCTGTACAACAAATCAACTTGTATTTACGTTTGCCTCTCTTCAAGCGTTGGCTACGCTACTATTTGACATATTATTTTTGCTCCCAATTATCCATCCTGTTTGCAAGTGGATGTTCTGCTAGAGAAGCCTTTACGATTCTCACAACAAAGTCAAATACGCCTTTTTTTCAAGAAGAATGCAAGCGAATTTATGAGCAGCTTACTGCAGGAGAACGGCTAGAGGAGGTCATCGCTCAAAGACCTTATTATGATCCGTCACTAGCAGCTGTCATCGTTATGGGACAGTTAAAAGGTGATCTTCACCAGCAGTTGGATGAATTAAGTGCAAATAGCTTTGAACAGATGGATCGTATGTTGAAATCAGTTGTGGCGCGTACACAACCCATTTTATTTGCCATGCTCGGCTTGTTTGTTTTCCTATTATTTCTGTCTGTCATGCTGCCTGTGTTTCAACTTATGAACAGTATTTAATTTAAAAAATGAGGTGTCCTTACAATGTGTAAACAGAACAGGATGAAACGACTTACCAACGACCGTGGTTTTACGCTTGTTGAAATGCTCATTGTGCTTGTGATTATTTCTGTGCTCATCGTTCTGACTGTAGCAAATTTATCGAAAAACAAAAGTGTCGCAGAAGGAAAAGAATGTGAAGCGTTAAAAACAGTGATAGGGAATCAAATGGAGGTATATGAAATCGATATTGGCGAGCCAGCTGCTGATATTACAGTGTTGATGGATGGAGGGTATATTCAGTCCAATACTTGTAGCAATGGCACGATTTATACGATACAGGATGGGAGTGTTGTAGGGGGAGAGACGAGCAGTGGGTGATCGTGGCTTTACACTTATTGAAGTATTAATCGCACTTACACTTGTGCTTTCTGCGACATACCTTATTGTTTCAAAAGCTCCTGCTCCAAAGGAAAAAGAACTCACAAATTTCGTTGAACAGGTGGCCGCGCACCTTAGGCAAACGCAACATATGTCTAAGCTTTATAAAACAACAGGGCGAGTGTATTTCAGAGATGAATACTACCGAATATCTTGGACGTGCTGTCCACAATTCACCCAACAGCATGACATTCCTGATCATGTTTCAATAGAGACAACGACATTTAGAATTCCACATTTGTTTACAGCAAGTGGTCGGTCAAGAAAAGCTGGCTCGTACGAGATCTCTTCAGGTGATCAAGTATTCCAAATCTCTTTAACGGTTGGAAATGGCAGAGTGACGTACTATGAAATCTGAACGAGGCTCCTTTGTTGTTGAAAGCCTTTGGTCAATGGGGTTGTTGTCCGCTTTTCTAATGCTGTTTGTCCCCGTCTCTGTGAATGTTTTGCAGGATCGACACCAAGTTGACCTCCGCTACGAGCAGTTACAAGTGCTCAAGGAGCTTATCACTCAACATGGGAGTGGATCACTAGTAGGAGACGAAGGTGTTTATATACCGACAGATAGTGATCAAACGTATGAATGGGCGATCGAAAAGAGGAATTCAGTCCCGCGATTTTGTGTACAAGCCATTCAAGTAGAAGGTCTCGAAGCCAGCTGTACGTTGCTCATTCGGGAGGAATGGAAATGAATGTCGTTAGTGTGTGTTACGGACTGCTCATCGTCACAATGAGCCTAAGTATGCTGTCTTGGGTGTTAACTACAATCAATACATCACCTCGTTCAGATCTAGAGCGTCTGGAGTATTACCGGTTCATCAGACAACTCAAGGAGGAGTACCACTCGGCAGCAGAAATAGACGTTGTTGAGGCGACACTGATTTTACAAACCGAAGACGGACGTGTCACCTATGAACCCTATCAAGACAAATATCGCCGCCGAGTCAATGGAAGGGGTCACGACCTTGTGCTACAGCAAGTACATCAAATGTCTTTTTCAAAGGAAAATGGCGGCCTCAAGGTGGTGACGACATTTGAAAGCGGTCATGAAGTTAGCAGCTTCCTGCAGAATCCCTTTTTCTACAGAGAGCAAACACAATGACCACGGGTTTGTCTTTTTATCAGTGTTGCTGCTTACCATCTTTCTAACCGGTGCTATGCTTCATTTTAGTACGGTACATCTCGCTGCCAAAAAGGCATTTATGAGTGAAGAGCGGATGATTTACTTGGATCAATTGCTGCATTATGGGGCGGCCTATACGGTTCATCTCATTCAAAAAGAGCAAACTGAGGAGCAACGTTGGCCAGAGGAGTCTTGGAAGGAGACGATGACCTTTGATGAAGGAACGATCACAAGTACGATTGAACCAGATGCATCTGAGTTGCTACAAGTCACGATTAAAGCGGAGGGTCATCATGAAGAGTGGGCACGTGCGCATTTTTCCTACGACATCGAGCTTGAAAAAGTGATAGAATGGAGGGCATATTAACATAATGAAAGTAGGGAACGTATCGTGGCAGTAATTTTTTTGACTGGATTTATGGGAGCTGGAAAAACAACCGTTGGTCAGCTACTTGCTGAGCAATATGGGTACCGTTTTATTGATACAGATCAAGAAATAGAACGTTTGCATCAATGTTCTGTTAGGACAATTTTTCAAGAAAAAGGGGAAGCTCAATTTAGAGAAATTGAAACAGAGGTTCTTCAAAAGGAGACGACCTCAAAAACGGTGCTGTCCACTGGCGGAGGTATCGTATTATCGAAAGCCAATCGGGAATGGCTTTCAAAAGAAGGCATCTGGGTGTTTTTGCATGTAACTCCTGAGGAAATCTACCAACGGGTGAAAGATGATCCACATCGCCCGTTGCTTGATGGAGATCCGCAAGAGAGAATCCAATCGTTGTTTGAACAACGATTGTCGCTATACAACGAAGCACCGATCGTTATTCCTACATCAGAGTTCACTCCTAAAGAGGTCACTGTAGAAGTCATGAATCGTATAGCCCACCTTATCTAGGGGAAGACTTAAGTGAAGAATGTTCGTTTTCAAATTGAACATTCTGTCATTGGTTTAGGAGGTGAGCACATGAGTGTTAATGATTTCGTCAAATTCCTTACGGCGCAACTTGTTACCGGATTTGAAATGAATCGACAGAATCCTAAGCCGGAGAAGCAGCTGCGTGTTGTTCATCCATGTAGTCATCGCTGGTTCGGTGTTCTGCCGTTTTCACTCTCTATGATGTTCGGTAGGCGTTGATGGCATTGCTTTCGTCATTGCATTGTTTTGTCCGGTGTACATTGCCCGTATGGCAACGCCGCACGCCAGACAACTTTGCGTCTCGAAAGTGACGAATATTTATTTAGCTTAATGTATTCGAAAAGCCTCGCACAGCGAGGCTTTTTGTATGCCAATTGACTCTTCAAGCAGACGCTCGCAAATAAAACATTCCCCCATTAACAATGTGAACTTGAATGGTTGGCATGAATTGATCAATGATCGCTTTTTTTTCGATATGATAGCTCTCGGGAAGCTCTTCTTCATGTGCGTAAAAGCGATCAAGCAACGTCAAGTCTTGGGCCATACGTGCGTTGGCTTCAGTCGCCCAAGCGTCTTCTCCATTTGAAATGGCGTCTCTTAACATGTATTCAATCCGTTCAAAAGCCCTTTGAGGCTTTATAATAGGCGCGATCGTGAAAGTGTAGTCTGGCAGTGTTGGTGTCAGTGACAACGCTCTCAAGTCATCCATAAAATGATCACGGACGGTTCCTGTGAGCAAATGTATGCCAAGTGATAAGAGAGTGTCTTTTCTTCGATCGCAAACAAATGAAATTTTGACATTTAAAACGAGCCAAGGGTGCAGTCCTTCTTTAGTACCTTGGCCATCTGACGTCTGTTCATATAAGCGAATATATTGAGCTTGCTCTCCTAAAAGACGGAGAATTTGATGGAAGCGCGGTGAGCCAGAATGAACCAAATCGCCACGTTCGGGTGAAGAAGCGTCAAGCTTGAGCGTGAGCTCCATCGGTGTCGGTATCCCACCCGTTTTCCGGACATACTGCCAGTAAAAAGGCCGGTTCATCATGGCCATGTCAAGCGCCTCGGTGAGCTGGACGCGCAACATACCTGGAGGAGCTGGTCGCATCTCAGCCCCGGCCCTTAATAAAAATGTTTCCGTAATGCGTTGAACATCAACCTGATTCATGAAAGGCCTCCTTTGACATTTCTTGAAGTACAGATGTAAGATTATCCACTTTGATTTTTCGTTCGCCCTCATTCTCAGAAGTTGAAAAAATATCTTGGATATGAGCATCCACCTCTGCCATGTTGACGCGTTCTAAAATATCGTCTAGTCGGCCGATGACATGCTCGAAAAGGTGGATTTTCTCGTACAGGAGTTCAACGATACGCTCTTCAATTGTGCCAGTGCAAGCCATATTGTAGATGTTCACATCATTTTCCTGTCCCAATCTGTGAAGCCGTCCGATACGCTGTTCAACTCGCATTGGGTTCCAAGGGAGATCATAGTTAATAATATGGCTGCAAAATTGCAAATTGATTCCTTCACCACCAGCCTCCGTGGCGATCATCACGTCGGCATGGTCTCGAAAGAGCTGTTGCATCCAATCCTTCTTGCCGCGTTTAAAGCCTCCACGAAACGGAACTGAGCGAATGCCGTGTTGCTGGAAGAGCCATTGCAAGTAAAGCTGGGTGGCACGGTATTCCGTAAAGATGACTGTTTTCTCTTGAATACCTTGCACAAGCTCAAGAGTCTTATTTGCTTTCGTGTGGCCTGGAAGTTGTTGAATATCATTGAGGAGCGTTTGCAATGTTGATAGGTCGCGATCACTTAATGTATGTTCTTTACTATATTTCGTAATGGTCTGATAGAGCGCCTCTCTGCTCGAACAGAACTCTCTTTGTAAAGTGAGGACCATAAACGGATTTTGCCCGAAGGCTTCAATCGTCGAACGCAACGAGGAGATGCGCTCATAAATGCCTTGTTCTTCCTCCGACATTGTGACAGTTTCGGTGTGAACGATCCGTTTCGGCCACTCCATTTTCGTATCTGCTCTTCGATTTCGAACCATGACACGTCCAATAAGGTCGCGTAATTCATCAGGATTCCCTTTTCCTCTTGCCAACTCAGCACATTTATCGGCATCCCCAAGATGCCCTGGCTTTAATAAAGACACAAGATGGAACACTTCATCGACTTTGTTTTGGATCGGGGTCGCTGTTAATAGCAAACAAAACTTTTTTTTCAAGTGACGCACAAATTCATAGTTTTTCGTTTTATGGTTGCGTAAACGATGGGCTTCATCAATGATGACCATGTCGTAATCCTGCTCATAAACGATGCTTCTATGTGGCTCGCGTTTCGCTGTGTCCATTGATGAAATAACGACGTCACATTGTTCCCATACATAGGTTTTACGCTGGGCGACAGCAGGAATGAAAAACTTTGAATTGAGTTCGCGTTCCCACTGTGAGACTAAAGATGCCGGGGTTAAGATTAATACTTTCTTCACAAGTCCTCGAATCATATACTCTTTCAAAATAAGGCCAGCTTCAATCGTTTTTCCAAGTCCGACTTCATCAGCTAGAATGGCCTTCCCGTTCATTTCTTGAATGACTTTCTCCGCCGTCTCTCTTTGATGCTCATAAATATGAAGATCAGGCAGATGCTGCGGAGCAAGCAATTCGTCAAAATCTTTAATTCTCAAACTGTTTTGGGCTTCAAAGTGAAGTTGGAACAATGTCCAATCTGCCCAAGGGCCGTCTTTTTCGTAGCGTTCCATAAACCCGTCCGCAAACGCCGTATCATAATGAATGTCTGTCATTTTTGCACCTCTTTGAAATACTGGTTGAAGATCACTTTAGTTTAATGATAGGATAAAGATGCTTAGTCATAGTGTAACCAAGATTTCAAAATTTAATGATTGCGGATGACAGCAAGGGGAGAGATCGAATTTATTCGACGCCGAAGGAGCAAACTAACGTGAATCTCTCAGGCAAAAAGACTCTTGTTGGACGCTTCTCTGGAGAGTGCTGCTTTACGCAGCCGCCAACGGGGAAACGGTCGCCTTCTACATAATCTTGTAGTGAAGGTGTACTTAAACTCTCAGGTGACAAGGACAGGGACAGTTCGTGAGGATACTCACGCTGTTTTGCTGTCCTTTTTTTGATTGCCAATAAAAAGGTGAACGAAGAAAAGCAGGTGTACTGACAACAAAGGAGTGAGCTGAAATGAAACAAACCCCACTGCATCAGGTATGTGTAGATGAAGGTGGAAAAATTGTTGATTTTGCTGGATGGGCATTGCCAGTGCAATTTTCAGGAATTAAAGAAGAGCATGCAATCGTCAGACAATCGGCAGGACTGTTTGATGTCTCTCATATGGGAGAGTTTAAAGTGAGTGGTCCTGACAGTGCTGTTTTTTTGAATCGCATGGTCACGGGCCATACCGATTTACAGCCGGTAGGGAAAGCTCTATACACGTTTTTGTGCAAAGAGGATGGCGGACTCATTGATGATTTAATCGTATACCGGTTAAGTGCAGACACTTACTGGCTTGTAGTCAACGCTGCAAATCGAATGAAGGATTGGGATTGGCTCGTATCACACGCGGAAGAATATGATTGTGAATTGACGGACATTTCAGAGAGCACAGCATTGCTTGCATTACAAGGACCTACGGCAATCGATGTCATGGAAAAGGTCCTTAAGGAAGAGGTTCAACTTTCCTCTTTCTCCTTTAGAATGACAACAATTGCAGGTGCAGAAGTGCTTCTCGCTCGAACAGGATACACGGGGGAAGATGGGCTTGAGTTGTATGTTCCTTCTGAGCACGCTGCTACGGTATGGAAGCTGCTGCGGGCGGATGGAGCAAAGCCATGTGGGTTAGGTGCGCGGGACACACTGCGTCTTGAAGCGGCGTTGCCTCTATATGGGCAGGATTTAGATGAAAACACAACGCCACTTGAAGCAAAGCTTGGATTTGCGGTGAAGTTCAAAGATGTGCCATATATCGGTCAGGAAGCACTGGCGGATCAAAAAGCGAACGGAGTCACAAAAAAACGAGTTGGACTCGAAATGCTTGGCAAGGGGATCGCTCGTCATAGCTACGAAATCTTTGCTTCTGAAACGACAGAAGAGCCGATTGGTGTTGTGACGAGCGGGACAAAATCACCAACGCTTGATAAAGCCATTGCGATGGGGTACGTGCCTGCTGAATTAACCCTTGGGTCATCCGTATGGATCAGTATCCGAGGCAAAAGAATAGAAGCGAAACTTGTGAAGCTACCATTTTATAAACGTATTGAGGAGGGTGTCTAATGCAACATCGTTACTTGCCAATGACAGACGCAGACAAAGCAGAAATGCTCGCAGATTTAGGTGTTGAATCTGTTGAGGAGCTATTTTCTAGCATCCCGACGAATTTGCGCTATGACATACTACAAAGCGATCTTAAAACGAGCATGTCAGAAACCGATTTGCTAGCTTATTTTCAAGAAAAAGCGGAGCAAAATCAGCATATGAAAAACATGACATCATTTCTAGGAGCCGGCGTGTATGATCATTTCATACCTATTGTTGTCGACAATGTCATCTCTCGACCAGAATTTTACACTGCCTACACACCTTACCAGCCTGAGATTTCTCAAGGAGAGCTGCAAGCAATTTTTGAGTTTCAAACAATGATTTCGGAGCTAACAGGCATGGATTTAGCAAATTCCTCAATGTATGATGGTGCAACGGCCCTTGCTGAAGCTGCGCAGCTCTCTGCTTATCATACAAAAAAACGCAACGTCATCGTATCAGGAGCCGTGCATCCTGAATCAAGAGAAGTCCTCATGACGTATAGCGGTGGCGATGCATTTGATGTTGTTTTGGCGCCGCACGCAAATGGCGTGACGGATCGTGCCGCCCTAGAACCTCTATTAGACGAGAATACAGCATGTTTAATCGTTCAATCCCCTTCGTTTTATGGACAGATTGAAGATTTAGAAGCATTAGCGGAAAAAGCAAAAGCTGTCGGTGCGCTCTTCATTGTAAGCAGCAATCCACTTTCATTAGGCGTCCTAAAGCCACCGGGTGAAGCAGGAGCCGATATTGTTGTAGGCGATGTACAGCCATTTGGCATTCCGGCACAATATGGGGGTCCTCACTGCGGATTTTTTGCAGCGAAAAAGGCGTTTATGCGAAAAATGCCAGGGCGTCTTGTTGGGGAGACGTTAGATGAAAACGGAGAGCGAGGCTACGTGCTAACGCTGCAAACCCGTGAGCAGCACATCCGTCGCGATAAAGCGACATCAAACATCTGCTCCAATCATGCACTGTTTGCGTTGGCTTCTTCTGTGGCGATGAGTGCGCTCGGAAAGCAAGGTGTCGCAGAAATGGCACAGCAGAACATTCGCCACGCACAGTATGCGAAAAATACCTTTGCTTCAGCAGGTATTCCTATCGTATACGAAGGTCCGTTCTTTAATGAGTTTGTCATTGATACAAAGATTTCTGCGTCAGTCGTGAACAGGCATTTGCTAAAGCAGGGCATCATTGGTGGGTTTGATCTGGCTCGTGCAAACACAGAGGATGCTGGAAAGATGCTCATTTGTGTGACTGAATTAAAAAAACGTGACGATATTGATAAGCTCGTCCGCTACGTGAAGGAGGCCATCACTCATGAAGAAACAGCAATCCCTTCTGTTTGAAATATCTAAGCAAGGAAGAATCGCGTATTCCTTGCCGGAGAGCGATATTCCTGCCCTTGATGAACAACCTATTCCAGAGGCATTTTTGAGAGAATCTGCCCCACGATTGCCTGAGGTATCTGAAGGGCAGCTAATGCGACATTATGTAGGTCTCGCCAATCGTAATTTCGGCGTTGACACAAGCTTTTATCCACTAGGTTCTTGTACGATGAAGTACAACCCAAAAATAAATGAAACGATCGCTCGACTTCCTGGTCTTGCGCATGTTCATCCTTATCAGGCAGAAGCAACCGTTCAAGGAATGCTCTCGATGCTGTATGACATGCAAACCATTTTAGGGGAACTTACCGGTATGCACAGCGTCAGTCTTCAGCCAGCTGCTGGTGCTCATGGAGAATGGGCAGGATTAATGATGATTAAAGCCTATCATGAACAAAAAGGGGATTCTGGGCGCGATACTGTGATTGTTCCAGATTCAGCTCACGGAACAAACCCAGCCTCTGCTAATGTTGCAGGTTACAAGACAGTGACGGTGCGCTCGAATGATCAAGGGCTTGTTGATATTGATCATTTAAAGGAGCTCGTAAATGAGAAGACAGCAGCGTTAATGTTAACAAACCCGAATACACTTGGTCTTTTTGAATCCTCCATTATTGAAATGGCTGATATAGTTCATCAGGCAGGCGGAAAGCTTTATTATGATGGAGCCAACTTGAATGCCATCTTAGGAAAAGTGCGCCCAGGAGACATGGGTTTTGACGTCGTGCATTTGAATCTACACAAAACATTTACCGGTCCACATGGCGGTGGAGGCCCTGGGTCTGGTCCTGTTGGCGTTGTAAAGGAGCTGGCTGACTATCTACCTAAACCCGTGCTGGAAAAGGGAACAGAGGGGTATTATTGGGAGCATGATCGTCCGCTTTCAATCGGGCGAGTTCGTTCGTACTATGGCAATATCGGCATCGTGCTCCGAGCGTATGCCTATATTTTAGCGATGGGCAAAGATGGATTAAATGAAGTGTCCACTCAGGCGGTCATCAATGCCAACTATTTGAAGCTTAAGCTGTCAAAGTGGTTTGATGTGCCATACCCAGAGCATTGCATGCACGAGTTTGTCGTTTCTGGAAAGCCACAGAAAAAGCTAGGTGTGCGCGTGCTGGACATTGCAAAACGGTTGTTGGATTATGGGTATCATCCACCTACAATTTATTTCCCATTAAACGTCGAAGAGTGTATGATGATTGAACCGACAGAAACTGAATCAAAGGAAACGCTAGATGAGTTTGCCGAGGCGTTAGGGAAGATTGTGCAAGAAATTATTGAAACGCCTGAACTTGTTCAAGAAGCGCCACATACAACGGTCATTAAGCGTTTAGATGAAACAAGAGCCGCAAGGAAACCTGTGCTGATCTATGAATGGAATGAGGAAGCTTAAATAAGACTCAAGGAAAAGCGTACCGATCAAGGGATCTGGTACGCTTTTTTTAGTGAAGGGGAACAAAGGTGATCAATTCAGTTAGACAGATGACTGACTATAGGAAAAAAGAAAAGGGAGAGCCACCATGGTCATAGTGGTTCCCCCTAAATCCTTTTGATAATGAGGCGAATGCTAGGCGAATTTACTTCTTAATACGTCCGTTCCATTTCTTGAATCCACCTTTTAATTCATTAATATCCTCACAGCCATGTTTTTTTAGCATGGAAGCAGCACGACCAATTCGAGTGCCATTTTGACAGTAAAGGTACACTGGCTTGTCCTTGCGAATTTCTTTTATCCGCATTTTTAACTGAGAGAGTGGGATGTTGCGGGCACCTAAAATGTGACCCCCCTCATATTCCTGTGGCTCTCGTATATCTATAAGCTGCGCTTTTCGATAGCCTTCACGGAATTCAGTCTGTGACAATGAAGTCAAATAGCGTCGTTGTAACTTGCGAGAAATAAGCGCATACGCAACAATCGCAACCACAAACGCTACGAGAATAATAAGTGCTTCCAAATCCAAAATCCCCCTTAAACGTTCAAAAAAAATTGTCTATCTTAGTATACTGTATCGTGAGATTTTCTGAAAGCTATTCTCCATAAGTATTGTTTCGTATCGTGGAAATGTATTAAATGCACATAATTAATATTATGTAAACTTAAAGTCGTTTCCTTGCCTAGGGAGCTGTTCTATTGTATCCTCAAAGAGGAACGTTCATGTTTTTATTAGGACGTGCATGTTCATTACGTTGTTTTGTTTGGAGGAGCTTGAAATGCCTACACCGAGTATGGAAGATTATATTGAGCAAATATACATATTGATTGATGAAAAAGGCTATGCAAGGGTTTCAGATATTGCAGAAGTCTTAGAGGTGCATCCATCCTCTGTGACGAAAATGGTGCAACGTTTGGATAAGGATGAATACTTGGTGTATGAGAAATACCGAGGGTTGGTTCTCACAAACAAAGGAAAAAAGATTGGAAAGCGTCTTGTGTTTCGGCATGAATTGCTTGAAGAGTTTATGCGCGTCATTGGTCTTGCTGAAAGCAAAATTTATCACGATGTTGAAGGGATCGAACATCATATTAGTTGGGAAGCGATCGACCGCATTGGTGATCTTGTCGAATACTTTGAAGAAGATCAATCAAGAATGGACCAGCTACGTGAGATTCAACGAAAAAATGAAAATTCTTCCTCCGGGAAAGATTCGTAAAAACAGCCATTTGGCTGTTTTTTTATGTCCTATGGCACAATTTCTCGTTCTATTCCCTTCAGTGCTCGCTTAGACATGTCCTAAGAAGCAGTAGGGGGCGATGACAAGTGTATGTCGACGGGGTATTTTCAGGCGGTGGAATGAAGGTGATCGCCATTGTAGGAGCTGTGTTAGAGGCTGAACAAAAGGGTTGTGTGTTTGTACGAACGGCAGGAACGAGTGCTGGTGCGATTGTTGCTGCTTTATTGTCTGCGGGCTATCAAGGGAGAGAGCTTGTAGCAATTCTTGAGGAGTTAAACACTGAAGCCTTATTGGACGTAGAGACAAAGCTGGCAGATGGCGGCTTGTTTAAATGGTTTCAATTGTACATCAAGATGGGGTTCTACAAAGGGGATTCGTTAGAAAAATGGCTAGAGGAAAAGCTGGCAGCTAAAGGCATACGCACATTTGAAGATTTGCCAGCTGATACGCTACGTGTGATCGTTTCGGATGTATCGATCGGACGCATGCTCGTGCTTCCAGATGAACTGCACCATTATGGCCTTGATGGGCAAAAATTTTCGGTTGCGAAAGCGGTTCGAATGAGCTGTAGTTTGCCTTTTTATTTTCAGCCAGTGCCATTATACAATGCAGCGGGTAAAAAAAGCCTCATTGTTGACGGCGGCGTACTAAGCAATTTCCCCATATGGCTGTTTAAGTCAAAAGGACAAAAAGCAAAACGGCCAGTGCTTGGCTTCCGATTGACTGGCGAGCGTCCGATATATGCGAAGCGAAAAGTAACAAACGGTTTGCAGTTGTTTCGTGCCCTGTTTGCGACGATGCAAAATGCACATGACAACCGGTACATTAGTGAGCATCATGTCAAAGACATTATTTTCTTGCCTGTGACGAAAGTGGATACAACGGATTTTCAGCTGTCGACGAAGGAAAAAGAGCAACTGCTGCTTTTAGGAAGAGAAAAAGCGAAGGCATTTTTTAGAACATGGGGTTATTAAGGGCTGAGGAAAAGGGGATGAATTGCTTTTTGTGCATTAACGATGCGTAAAAATCCTCGGGCGAGAGAAATGTGAAAAACCATTTCCCTGCCCGATGATGTTCTGACCTGCGCTTCTGAGCGTACGGCACTCCGCTTTTCATTGTCCAGCTTCGGCTCGCACAGAAATCCCCAAACGAGAGAAATGTGGAGAACCATTTCACTGTTTGGGGATGTTCTGCCCTACGTTTCAAAACGTACTCGCCTGCGCTTTTCGTTGTCCAGCTCCGGCTCGCTGAAGCTGCGAGATAGAAATCCCGGTACAAGAGAAATGTGGAGAACCATTTCTTTGTCCCGTGATGTTCTACTCTGCGCTTCAAAACGCGCTCACCTCCGCTTTTCTTGTCCAGCTGCGCGCCGTAGAAGCTGCGGCGCAGAAATCCTCGGGCGAGAGAAATGTGAAAAACCATTTCCCTGCCCGATGATGTTCTGACCTGCGCTTCTGAGCGTACGGCACTCCGCTTTTCTTCTCACCTTGCATTTTTCTTAGGTGGTGGGTCGGACTTTTTGCCTTGGATGACGCGTAGGTGAGTGGGGCGGTTTTTTCTTTTTTTGGTGCTTGAATTGGTTTGTGATTTATTCAATAAACGTTGTGGGTCCTGCTTTTTTGGTGGGGCTTTTTTGTATTTTTGATTAGATTGTTTAACGGCTTTTTTGTAATTGGCGTCTGTTTTGCTGTTGGCTCCAGGACCAGTGCTGTACTGGAACATAAAGCGCCGAAATACCCAAATTAACACGGCAGCGATGACAACGGTAATTAAGGCGGTGAGAAAGAAATGCAATGGATCGTTAATGAGTTGAGAGCTTAACCCGATGATCGCAAGTCCGACAATGACAGCAATAGCGATATTCATAACGCGATGTTTGGTCAATATCGACACCTCCATCCAATAGCTTTATCTACTTCTTCTTTTCCCGCTTTCGCTTCAATATATTCAGCTTACTTCAATCGATTGCGCATCGACTTGTTTTATTTCTTTTTCTTGTTGAAGTAAATCGTTAAAAGACGCGATGGCTACCTCGAGCTGATCATGGGTAGGCTCTTTTGTGGTGAGTAGCTGTAGCCATAGGCCTGGGTATCCTAAATAACGCAAAACCGGTACGTCTCGAAGTTTGTTGGTGAGCTGTAGTACTTCAAAGGACACACCAAGGACTACCGGGATAAGAGCAATGCGATTGACGATTCGGAGCCATAATGGGTCAGTTGGGAAATTTAGATAAATAAAGACACCGACAACGACCGTGAATAAGATAAAACTACTGCCACAGCGATAATGCAAACGTGATGCTTTGGCAACGGATTCAGGCGTTAAGGGCATATCCTGTTCAAATGCGTTAATGACCTTATGTTCGGCTCCGTGGTATTGAAAAACGCGCTTTATCATTGGTGTAAACGACAGTAAATAGATATACAACAGAAGCAGAATGAGCTTAAATCCGCCTTCAAGAAGATTTTGCACGACCTGACCAGGGAACCAGTTGTTCAATGAGAATGCTAAGAACATAGGAACCATAGTGAAAATAAGCTTCCCAACAAAAAAAGACAGGACACCGATAACGGCGACGCTAAAAATCATCTGTGTTTTTGACTGCTCTTTTTGTGGTTTGGATTTGTCCTCATGGTCATCATCGTATTCTTCACCAGCAAATTGCATATGCTTTGAACCCGTGGCACTGGCTTCAATCATTGCTACGAGCCCGCGTAGAAATAAGATTTTCTTCAATCGCTTAAGCCATTTATTGCTCTTTTTTTCAGCACGATAATACGAGAGTGTACCATCTTTTTTTCTTACAGCTGTTACAGCGTGCGTGCGACTACCAAACATGACGCCTTCAATGACAGCTTGCCCTCCGTAAATGGGTTTGTTCGTTTGCGCCATGAGAGCTTGCCTCCTTCTTACATTCAGTTATTATCCAGTTTATCATGTTTTCGTTGCTTTATTGAAAAAAACGTCTGCCAGCTGGGCATACTTTGTAAAGAAACCAGCCCGTTTTAGAGAAGTCAGGAAAAAGATGTGAGTGTTTCACAGTTTTTATGCAATAAGGAGGAGGAAAATGATGAGCGATTCTCAAGAGTATCCAGGACAATCTTTAGGTCCTTACTACATGCGTGTTCTTAGCATCGGATGGTATGGAGGCTTAATGTTTACACTGTTTGGCTGGATTGCCTCTCAGTTTTCATTTACATCTAATGGTCCACAATCATTTTTAGCGGAGATTACATCCCAAGGTTGGGGAGCAACATGGTTGGGCGTTGTTGTATCTTTCCTGGTTTTAAGCATGGTTTCGATTGTGATTGCTTTTTGTTATCATGTGCTCCTTAAGAAAAGAAAAGGCATCGTTTCTGGAGCATGTTACGGACTTGTTATTTGGCTACTCCTGTATGCTGTCCTCGGTCCAATTCTTCCAGGTGTTCCAGTACTTACGACCATGTCTTTGGATGATTTTGTGACGACCGCTTGTTTATTTCTTGTGTATGGGGTGTTTATCGGCTACTCGATTTCCTATGAGTATTCGGAGTATAAAAAATTACTTCGGTTAAAGGAGACCAAAGCTTCATCAAACTACTCAAAATCCTAGTCGTATGATAAAATGTGGTGCACACGCATTTTTACTAAAGATTGTTAGATAAAGGTAGGGAAAGCGATGGAGAATACAATTCTGCTGCTAAACGGACCTAATTTAAACTTGCTTGGGAAACGTGAGCCTACAATTTATGGCAGTCAAACGCTTACTGAAATAGAGGGTCAGTTCGTTGAAATTGGGTCTTCACATGGGCTTCAGGTCGTTTGTGCTCAATCAAATTCCGAGGGGGCGCTTATTGACGCGCTGCACGCTCACTTTTCATGTAAAGGAATTGTGTTGAATGCCGGGGCGCTCACGCATTATAGCATTGCGATTCGTGACGCCATCGCGTCTATAGAAGCACCAGTCATTGAAGTACATATGTCAAATATTCACGCAAGAGAAAGTTTTCGTCATACCTCAGTCATTGCTCCGGTTTGTCGTGGGCAAATTAGTGGCTTTGGAAGTAAAAGTTATGAGTTGGCGTTGCTGGCATTCCTGAACGAATAAAAGAAGGGAGATTACATACATTTATGCGTCTAAAAAAACTGCAAGCAGCCTTAAAGGAACAACAGCTTGATGGGATTATTATCTCTAATGCATCGAACCGGAGATACATCACACGATTTACGGGAACCGCAGGACTGGCATTAGTCACAGCGTCAGATGCGATTTTTATGACTGATTTTCGATACATTGAGCAGGCAAACGCCGAAACAGATGGTTTTGAGATTGTTAAATATGACCAATCGCTTTGGAAAGAAACAGCCACACAAGCCAAGCGATTAGGAATTAAACGTCTAGGGTTTGAGAAAACGAGCGTTAGCTATAGTGAGTATGAATCATTTGCTCAGGCACTTGCTGGTGTTGAATTCGTTCCAACACGTGGACTTATTGAGCAACTCCGACAAGTAAAGGATGACGACGAAGTAAAGATCATTCAAGAAGCGGCGCGTATTGCGGATGCGGCTTTCGATCATGTGTTGAATCTTCTTAAGCCAGGCGTTTCCGAATGGTCCATTGCGAATGAATTGGAGATGTTTATGCGCAACCAAGGCGCTGCTTCATCATCCTTCGATACAATCGTTGCCTCAGGAAAGCGATCTGCACTGCCTCATGGTGTGGCCTCTACAAAACGAATTGAGAGCGGCGATTTTGTGACGCTTGATTTCGGTGCGTACTATCAAGGCTATTGTTCTGATATTACGAGAACAGTCGCGGTTGGCGAACCATCGGATGTGCTGAAAAAAATCTACAACATCGTTTTAGACGCGCAAAAGCAAGCGGTTGCTTCGATAGCTCCGGGAAAATCGGGTATTGAAATCGACGCCGTTGCACGTGACTTGATTTCGAAAGAAGGGTACGGCCCTAATTTTGGTCACTCAACAGGACATGGCATTGGCTTAGAAGTTCATGAAGGTCCCTCATTATCCATAAAAGGAGAAGAGGCGTTAGCTCCTGGTATGATTGTTACGGTAGAGCCAGGTATTTACGTCGCTGGCATTGGTGGCGTACGTATTGAGGATGATGTTCTAGTCACTGAATCAGGGCATCAAGTACTCACTCACAGCACTAAAGAACTTATTATCTTATAACAACGAATAAAGGGGCGTTACGAATGATTTCTGTAAACGATTTTAAAACGGGTGTTACCATTGAAGTGGATAACGCTATTTGGCAAGTCCTTGAATTTCAACATGTAAAGCCAGGAAAAGGAGCTGCATTTGTTCGAACAAAGCTTCGCAATATACGAACAGGCGGTATCTCGGAAAAGACGTTCCGTGGCGGCGAAAAAGTAGGGCGAGCACACATCGAACGTGCAAAAATGCAATATTTGTATGCGACTGGCGATATGCATGCGTTTATGGATACGTCCACTTACGAGCAAATTGAACTTCCAGCAACTCAAATTGAATATGAGCTAAAGTATTTGAAGGAAAACATGGAAGTTTCGGTGATTACGTATGAAGGGGAAACGCTCGGTGTCGAACTTCCAAATACCGTCGATCTCACTGTTACAGAAACCGAGCCAGGTATTAAAGGCGATACGGCCTCTGGAGGAACAAAACCAGCGATTATGGAAACGGGCATCAGTGTCCAAGTACCTTTTTTCATTAATCAAGGCGACGTCCTCATCGTGAACACAACAGACGGAAAATATGTGTCAAGAGCTTAGCAAAACATATAGAAGCCACCCAACGTCGTCAAGAGACGTTGGGTGGCTTTTTTGGTGCAGAAAAAAAAGAATTTTAGCTTCAACACATATAGATGTAAAGATAAATACTCCCCTGCTAATAAATCTCCTTCAAGAAAACCAAGACGAGAGAAGCATCTTCAAAAATCACCCCCTGCTTTAAGAGCACCTTGAGTCGATGTGACCCATTTGCCTTCGGGTGAAAGTAAACGTATGGCTAATCGTATTTCAGTTCGCACAGGAACAAAAGTGAATTCCACAAATGACCTTTCTCCATCCTCTTCATTGGACAAGAGAGTCATATGAAACAAACTTTTGAATACGATACAGTATACGCCAGATGACAGAAAGGTGAGGCACATGAACCATGTATTGTCGTTGCTCCCACACCATATTCAAGAAAGCCTCTCGTTGCAAGACCAGCCTAAGGATGAACTTGAAGAAATCCGTTTACGTGTGGATAAACCGGTTGAGTTTATCTATCGTTCGACTTCATTGCTTGTGCCGTCATTGTTTTTCGATAAGAAGGATGCACATACATTTTTACAACGATTAACAGAGTTCTCGATGTATGCGCATGAAAATGACATTAAACAAGGGTACATTACCTTTTCAGGTGGGCATCGAGTCGGTTTATGCGGAACGGCCGTTATTGAAAACGATACGGTTCAAGTGCTACGTGATATTTCAAGCTTTAATATCCGTATCGCTCATGAAAGGGTTGGCGCGGCAAATCCAATCGCGGCACTGCTTTTCGACCGGTTGTGGCAAAGCACGCTTGTGTTGGGCGCTCCGAAAGCTGGAAAAACGACGATGATTCGTGATATCGCCCGTCTAATGAGCGAAGGCTTGTATGAAAAGTGGCCGAGCATTACCGTAGGCATCGTTGACGAGCGCTCTGAAATCGCCGCAAGTGCCTCTGGTGTTCCTCAACATACGTTTGGACCGAAAGTCGACGTTCTTGATAGTTGCCCAAAAGCATTAGGCATGATGATGATGATTCGATCAATGAGCCCCGACATGCTCGTCGTTGATGAAATTGGTCGAGAAGAAGATGCACGAGCCATTTTGGAAGCCTTGCATTCTGGCGTAAAGGTCGTCGCTTCTGCTCACGCTGCGAATTATGAAGACTTTATCCGTCGACCAGGAATGAAGGAGCTTATGGACTATCGGCCCTTTGAACGAATTGTAGAGCTTGGTTCGTCACCTACGGGTTCCATTCTTGCCGTAAAGAATAGCGCAGGGGAAGCACTTGCTCTAAAAGCGCTCATACAATCCAAATGATGGTGATCATTGGAGCTGTCTGCATTATTGGCACAACAACACTGTTAGGATTTATGCAAGCTGCGAAGCTAAGAGGCAGGCCAGAGCTCCTTATGCAACTAAGGTACACGCTTCAAGCTCTTGAAGCTGAAATCTTATATAGTCAAATGACGTTAATTGAGGCAAGCAAGCAGATTGCCGCTCAACATCAGAACAAAGCGGGTCTTCTATTTGCCTTGTTTTCTGAAGAACTACAAGAACAGCATGTTGCCCAAGAAGCGTGGACGAAAAGTGTAAACACGTTGCTAAGGCAATCTTCACTAAAGTCAACCGATGGAGCTGTTTTGCATCAGTTTGGCACAACGCTCGGTGCATATGACACACGACAACAGCAAAAACAAATTAGGCTCGCCATGACACATCTGGCGAGAGAAGAAGAGAGTGCTCGTGAGCAACAGCGCACCTATGAAACAATGAGCAAAAGTCTGGGCTTTTTAAGCGGCTGCTTGCTTGTGCTACTGCTGTTGTAAATTGCCGTAAAAGAGGGTGCAATCGATTGGGCTACGATGTGAATACGATATTTCAAATCGCAGGCATAGGCGTCATTATCGCTATGATTCATACCTTACTAAAACAAATGGGCAAAGAGGATTGGGCTCATTGGGTCACTTTAATCGCATTTATCGTTGTTTTGTATCTCGTCGCTACAATGATCGCGGATTTATTTGACAAGATAAAACAAGTGTTTTTGTTTTAGAGAAAGGTAAAGGGGGCAATTGGCGACATTGGACATTGTGCAGCTTGTTGGGCTTGGCATCGTCGTCGCGCTTTTAGTGCTTGTCATAAAAGAAAAAAGCCCTTTGTTCGCTCTTATGCTTGGTATTTTTGCAAGTGTTTATATTTTTTTTAGTTTGATCAGCCAAATGCAAGCCGTTTTGCTCATGTTAGAGAAGCTCGCTTTAAATGCGCATGTAAAACCGATTTATTTAAGCACTATTTTAAAAATCGTTGGCATCGCTTATATCGCAGAATTTGGTGCGCAAATTGTAAGGGACGCTGGACAAGCAGCCCTGGCTTCTAAAATTGAGCTAGGAGGAAAAGTAATGATCCTTTTAATGGCCGTCCCAATACTGACCGTAATCATAGAAACCGTTTTGGCGATGTTGCCGACATGAGAAGTAGATGGAGAATACAACCGCTAATTCTTCCATTTTTAACAGTGTTCGTCGTCATTCTAAGTCTTACTTGGCCAACCACCTATACGAAGGCAGAAATGAATGCTGGAATGTCACCAGCGGAAGTGACGGATGCAATGATGGACAAGCAGTTAAATCATATTGATCTTGAAGGTATTCAAACCTTCTGGGAAGACTTGAGTAACCAATATGATAGTTTTCTCCCTGAGAGCCATCGGACGTCTCTTGTCGACATTATCCGCAATAATGAAGGAATTCAATTCAGAGACATTTTGCCAGGAGTACTACGATTCCTATTTCAAGAGCTACTGGCAAGCGGGAAGCTGATGGGTGCCCTCGTGATTCTCACGGTCTTAAGCATGCTCTTACAATCGCTGCAAAATGCCTTCGAGCAAAAGACGGTATCTCAAATCGCTTACGCCATCATTTATATGGTTCTTATCTTGCTGGCATTAAACTCGTTCCATATTGCAATGTCGTATGCAACGGAAGCCATTTCGTCGATGGTCCATTTTATGGTGGCGCTCGTCCCCCTATTGCTAGCAATGATGGCCTCGGTTGGTGCTCTTTCAAGTGCTGCACTCTTTCATCCGGTTATCATTTTTTTAGTCAATGTGAGTGGGATATTCATCCAACATGTCGTGTTGCCATTGCTTTATATCTCTCTGCTTTTAGGTATCATTTCATCAATGACAGAGCATTACAAAGTCAGCCAGTTGTCCCAGCTGTTGCGAAACATTGCCATTGGGGCTCTTGGTGTCTTTCTAGCAGTGTTTTTAGGCGTCATTTCCGTCCAAGGTGCGACAACCGCAGTAGCGGATGGCATGCTTCTTAAAACCGCAAAATTCATTACTGGAAATTTTGTTCCGGTCGTTGGGCGAATGTTTACAGACGCAACGGACCTCGTCATCGGCGCATCTGTATTATTAAAAAACACGATTGGCTTGGTAGGTCTAGCGATTATTATTATGATTGCAGCATTTCCCGCTGCAAAAATTTTTATTTTAGCGATGGTGTACAAGCTGACAGCGGCCTTAATGCAGCCTTTAGGCGGCGGACCTGTCATCGAGTGTTTGAACATTATTTCCAAATGCATGCTATTTGTTTTTGCTTCGTTGGCAATTGTTTCGTTAATGTTCTTTTTGGCATTAACCATCATGATCACCGTCAGTAATGTCCCTATCATGGTGAGGTGAGAATGTTTTGGCGTATTTAACAAGCTGGGCTGCAGACATCATACTGTTCATATTGTTGGCTACAATTGTCGATTTGCTGCTGCCGCAAAACACATTTAAGACGTATGCAAAGGTGGTGTTAAGTCTATTGCTCGTTTCTATTTTGCTCTCTCCAGTGTTCCAACTCTTTAAGCTGGATGCGAACGATTTGCTTGAGAACACAGCGTTTGGCGAGTCATCCTATGAAAAAGAAATAGAACAGACAATAAAAAATAGAAAAAAAGAAATACATGCTGCGCAGTCTGCATATATTTCAGAGCAAGTGGCTGTCCAAATGAAAAGTCAAGCTGAGGAGGAGCTGAAAAATGATGGGTTTGTTGTGAAAGATTTAGATGTGGTCATTGAGGGAGCGTCCGAAGATGAACGACATATCGCTCACGTGCAGTTGCTTCTTAGCCACGATGACGATGCAATTTCTATTGAACCGGTTGTCGTCTCACTGACTGAGGCAGAGGAAAGCCAGGAGGTTTCGACAGAGGTAACAAACGGTATAGCGAAACGCTTCAGAGAGCTTTGGCAGCTTGAGCCATCCGAGCTTTCTGTAGAAATAGTGGAAAGGGATGGCGTTTCATGAAGTGGGACCTAACAAAGCTGAAAGCCATTTTTGACAAAAAAACGCCGGGCAAGCTTCCTGTTGCGTACATTGTGATTATGCTGGTGGTTGGTGTTCTCCTTCTTGTGGCTGGCTCATTAAATCGCACCTCGTCAACGTTAGAGGTTCCGGATAGCCCTGAGGAACAGGAAGTATCTCAGCAAGTGCTGTCAGACACACCTGAGGGGAATGCATTACCTGCATCTGGAAAATCAGCGGACGCAAAGTCAGTCGTGAAGGAACTTGAGGCTGCTTATGAGGATGAACTAAAAACAGCCATTCAAGAAATGATGGGTGTAGAAGATGCCACCGTCATGGTGACATTAGAATCAGCGGGTGAACGTGTTTTCGAACGAAACGAGACAAGCAGGCAGCAAACAACGAATGAAGAAGATCCGAATGGTGGTAAACGGACGATAAATGAAACGACAACAGAAGAAAATGTCGTCATTTTGCGCCAGGGAGATAAAGAAACCGCAGTGCTGAAAAAAACGGCGACCCCAGAGGTACGAGGTGTTTTGGTCGTGGCTGAGGGGGCCGACAACATACAGGTCAAAAGCTGGATCATAGAAGCCGTTACAAAATCACTTGGTGTACCGCCACACAGAGTATCTGTGTTGCCTAAAAAAAAGGAGGAACGATAAAAAATGTTACTAAAAAAACAAACGGTTTGGCTACTAACCATGCTGAGTTTGGTGATTGTCCTCTCCGTCTATTATATGACGGCACCACCACAATCAGATTATGCGCAATCATTGCCTGATGAAAATGAAACAGCTGATGCGACGCAAGGTGATGAGCAAGACGCTGAACAGCCTCCAGCTGAAGATGATGCGTCAGCTGCACCTGGAGATGAGGAGCAAGGAGTCGAGGATGGAAACACAACAATGGAGGAAGAAGTCTTTTTCTCTTCAGTGGGGTCAAACGAACAATTTACAGCTATGCGCCTTGAATTAAATGAAGCTCGCAGCAAGCAAATCGAAAGCTTCGAAGAACAGATTGCCTCGCAGGATTTAACAAGTGAGGAACGTAATGGGGCATATAATGAAATGGTTGAGCTTCAAAATCTTGAAAGCAAAGAAGCGATCATAGAAACAAGACTTCGACAAGAAGGCTTTAAAGACGCTTTAGTTCGTGTTGAAGGTTCAGATGTCAATGTCACTGTAATTTCTGAAGAACAAACAAAGCACTTAGCGAATCAAGTCATGGCTACCGTTCGAGAAGAGCTAGGGCAGAATACCTTCGCTGTTGTTGAAATGAAGCCTGCTGAGTAATTTGGGATAGTCAACTTTCATACTTTACTTTTTGAACCTGGATAAACGTGCAATGTAGTGTACGTGGAGGACCTTTTTATACAATCCGTCAAACGCTCGCAAACCACGGGGAAGCTGAGCTTTCTCGGCATGTTCAGCGAGAGAACTGAAACACGCAGGCATCATAGTGTCTGCTGTACTCAATCTAGTCTCTCTACACCTGACCGCTGTTTCCTATATGGAACGGCGGTTTTTGTATGAGGCAAAGCGAGTCCCTATGGAGTCTTTTTACCGTTTCTGTTATGATTTGCTCAAAGCTGAAAACAACGGTAATATAATACATGATAAGTGAAAAAGGAGCGTTTAAACTTGTTAAACCTTAAAGAAATCCAAGAACTGATCCATATGCTCGACCAATCAAGTGTTGATGAACTAGATTTAGAAAATGAAGGGTTCCGCCTTCAGCTTAAAAAAAGTAAAGTGTATACGTCAGAGCCTGTCGCTCTACCAGAGGTGCGAGCTTCGCAGCCGCAAGTCGTTAGAGAAGAGTCGTCAGTGGACGTAGAAGAGGAACAACCACAAACTCATTTGCAGGAAATCACATCACCGATGGTAGGGACATTTTATGCTTCACCGTCGCCTGATGCCAAAGCGTACGTTCAACCAGGAGACACTATATCTTCAGGGAAGGTTGTTTGTATTCTAGAAGCAATGAAGTTATTTAATGAAATTGAGTCAGAAGTCTCAGGAACGATCGAAAAGGTGCTCGTTGAAAATGGCCAGCTCGTTGAATATGGACAGCCACTTTTCCTCGTAAAGCCGGAGTGAGCACTATGACAAAAACGATCCATAAGTTACTCATTGCAAATCGTGGGGAAATTGCTGTTCGCATTATTCGTGCTGCCAAGGAGATGGGCATTTCGACCGTTGCTGTGCATTCTACAGCTGATCGTGACGCACTACATGTTCAACTCGCTGATGAAGCCTATTGCATTGGGCCAACAGCCTCCGCTCAAAGCTACTTGAATTTCACAAACATCATGAGCGTTGCAACACTTACTGGCGTGGATGCCATCCATCCTGGCTATGGCTTTCTCGCGGAGAATGCTGATTTTGCTGAAATCTGTAATGACTGCTCTGTGACCTTTGTTGGACCAACTGCTGAAGCCATTTCAAAAATGGGAACAAAGGATGTTGCCAGGGAAACGATGCGTGAAGCTGGTGTGCCTATTGTTCCTGGGTCAAAGGGCTTGGTTGAAGGTGAAGAGGATGCGAAACGGATTGCACAAGACATTGGTTATCCTGTCATCATTAAAGCAACAGCAGGAGGCGGTGGGAAGGGCATTCGTGTCGCCCACACAGAAGAGGAGTTAATTCAGGGCTTGCATATGACCCAAAAAGAAGCAGCTACGGCCTTCGGCAATCCTGGTGTCTACTTAGAAAAGTACATTGAGCGGTTCCGCCATGTCGAAATTCAAGTGCTTGCAGATGAACATGGAAATACCATTCACCTCGGTGAGCGCGATTGTACGATTCAGCGTCGCCTGCAAAAGCTTGTGGAAGAAACCCCTTCACCAGCCATAAGTGAAGAAACGCGACAACGTATGGGAGAGGCGGCGGTTCAGGCTGCCCAAGCTGTCGGCTACAC
This sequence comes from Aureibacillus halotolerans, assembly GCF_004363045.1. Classification (NCBI taxonomy): domain Bacteria; kingdom Bacillati; phylum Bacillota; class Bacilli; order Caryophanales; family Bacillaceae; genus Aureibacillus; species Aureibacillus halotolerans. The sequence goes on along the minus strand of NZ_SNYJ01000003.1, from coordinate 215,835 downwards.
AGGTGCAGGAACAGTTGAATTCATCTATGATGTTGATGAAGATCAATATTACTTCATGGAAATGAATACAAGAATTCAGGTGGAGCATCCGGTCACAGAAATGGTGACAGGTGTTGATTTAATTAAAGAGCAAATTCGAGTTGCAGAGGGTCATCCACTTCGTTACGAACAGGACGATATTGTGTTGAATGGCTATTCGATGGAATGTCGTATCAATGCGGAGGATCCATACAAAAACTTTATGCCTTCCCCTGGAGAAGTGAGCGTGTATTTGCCTCCAGGTGGTTTTGGAGTTCGAGTTGACTCTGCTGTGTATCCAGGATATGTGATCCCTCCATACTATGACTCAATGGTTGCAAAGCTCATTGTTCACGGAACTACAAGAAAAGAAGTCGTCGCAAGAATGCAGCGTGCTTTGAGTGAATTTGTTATTGAAGGCGTGAAGACAACAATTCCTTTTCACCTGGAATTAATGGAACATCCAGTGTTTAGAGAAGGGGTATTCACCACTACCTTTTTGCAAGAATACGATGTGCTAAAAAAGTAAGAAAGGAGAATCGTCATGTCAGACATTCAGCGTTTAGAAATGGATGCGAAAGACGAAGGCCTGGGTAAAATTGAAATTGCTCCTGAAGTCATTGAAGTGATTGCCAGCATTGCGGCGTCAGAAATGGACGGTGTGTTTTCGATGCAAGGGACATTTGCTGGAGGTGTCGCTGAGCGATTAGGTAAGCGAAACCACGGCAAGGGCGTCAAGGTTGAACTTGGAGACGAGGGCATCATTATTGATTTGTACTTGACCATGCAGTTTGGCGTCTCCATTCCTGATGTGTCTGAAAAATTACAGACACATATTAGGCAAACGCTAATGACGATGACGGCGCTCACAATCCACGAAATTAATATTCATATTGTTGGCATTCAGTTTTGAACAACACGAATGATATAGCATTTTTGACACACAGCGAAGAAGCTCCTTTGCTGTGTGTTTTTTTGTGATCAAATGAATGTAGAAAAGTTTTGCAGCTTCTAGACTGTGTCTTCCTTCCCACGTGATGTTCTGACCTGCGCTTCAAAGCACGCTCATCTCCGCATTTCTTGTCTAGCTACTGCTCGCTGAAACTGCGGGACAGAAATCCTCAAACGAGAGAAATGAAAAAACCATTTCACTGTTTGATGATCTTCTGCCCTACGTTTCAAAACGTGCTCGCTTCCGCATTTCCTGGTTGCATCGGGAGTGAAGGAGGTTTAAACTGGGGAAAGATAGTTTGTACGAGAGTAAAAAAGGGGTCGTCATGAATGAATCGCCATCAGGCTAGAGAGTTTGCGTTTAAAATACTTTTTCAAATGGATGTAAGTGATACGGAGCTAGAAGATGCTATGCAGCATGCGCTTGAGGAGGAAGAGGCGAGTGACTTTTGCTTGCAGCTTATTCAAGGCGTGTTAGAACACCAAGCGGAGATTGATGTTGTGATTACCAAACACTTGAAGAACTGGACCATTGATCGTATGGCCAATGTGGATCGAACCATTTTAAGGATTTCGCTATTCGAGCTTTTGTATGTTGAGGAGATCCCTTTTGCGGTGTCGATAAATGAGGCTGTTGAATTGGCAAAAATCTATGGAGATGATGAGGCGTCTAAGTTTGTGAATGGTCTCTTATCCAATGCGTCTAAAGAGATATAGGGGGACATTATGAACGAGAATACCCTCACGGTGACTGCCATTACGAAATATATTAAGAAAAAATTTGATGTGGATAGGAATTTGCAGGACATTTGGTTTAGAGGTGAACTCTCTAACGTAAAGCTGCATTCACGAGGTCATCTGTATTGCACGATCAAGGACGACACTGCTCGCATTCAAGCAGTAATGTTTCAAACCGACAGGATGAAACTGTCGTTTGAACCTGAAAACGGTATGAAGGTGCTCGTAAGGGGAAGTATTTCTGTTTATCAACCCTATGGCCAATATCAAACAACGGTGACGGAGCTCCAGCCAGATGGTGTTGGAGCCCTTCATCTTGCCTTTGAGCAATTAAAGGAAAAGCTTACGCAAGAAGGTTTATTTGCTCAAGATAGGAAAAAACAGCTGCCTCTATTTCCAAGCACAATCGGAGTTGTGACTTCGCCAACAGGAGCGGCTATTCGTGATGTGTTGATTACATTGAAACGTCGATTTCCATCTGCTCAGGTGCTCATTTATCCCGTATTGGTGCAAGGAAAAAATGCCGCTGGGTCAATTGTACAAGCATTAAAGGTCGCACAAAGACAAGCGCAAGCGGACGTGCTCATCGTAGGTCGAGGTGGGGGCTCCATAGAAGAGTTATGGGCCTTTAATGAGGAAGAAGTTGCGCGAACGATTGCGAATTGTTCCATCCCTGTTATTTCTGCTGTAGGCCATGAAACGGATACTACGATTGCTGATTTTGTTGCTGATGTTCGTGCAGCGACGCCAACAGGAGCGGCAGAACTCGCAGTGCCTGATATGCGCGAATGGAAGCAACGAACGAATGATCTTCACCTCCGCTTGCAGCGGGCTACGAAACAAAAGATTCAGAAGCAATCAGAGCGTCTTCAACGCTTGCAATCCTCTTACGCATTTAAATATCCACGCCAATTAGTGAACCAAAAACAACAGGAGCTTGATCGCGCCTTTGACGATCTTCTCCAAATAATGAAACAAGGAATTCATCGGAATAGGATGTCACAGCAACAACTTGCTGCCCGCTTAACGAGACAATCCCCACAAAAGATGCTCTCACGTGCACAAGAGCAACAAGGCAAGCTGTCCGAACGCTTGCATAAGTCGTTACAATCGCTTTTAAAAGACCGTCAAGCAACGATACAGGAAAAGTCACGTCAATTGGATGCATTGAGTCCTCTAAAGGTCATGAGTCGAGGATACAGTGTCGTTTACAACAATGGTCACGTCGTTACATCGGTGGACCATGTTCATCTAGACGATGAGCTAGATCTTCGTGTAAATGGTGGTCATATCTCTACGAAGGTTACATCTATTGCCAAGGAGGACACAAGGGATGGACAAGAATGACAAAACGTTTGAAGTAGCGATGAAGGAGCTAGAGCAAATCGTTGAAAAGTTAGAAGAAGGCGATGTGCCTCTGGAAAAAGCGATTGCTTTTTTTCAAGAAGGAGTCCAATTAACCAAACTATGTCATGACAAGCTTCAAACCGTGGAAGGTCAAATGGATCAGATTCTAACAGAACAAGGAACATTCGCCCCATTCTCCTTGCGTGAGGAAGAGGAAAGCGATGAATAATGACTTACACACGTATTTAAAAGACAATAAAAAGTTCATTGACCAGGCCCTTCTTAACTACCTAGACCAAAAAGGTCCCGCCTCGCTTTTATCTGCAATGACCTATTCCATTAAAGCAGGAGGCAAGCGTCTACGTCCCATTCTAATGATCGCTACTGCGGAGGCGTTAGGGAGTTCTAGAGAAGTGTGTGTGCCCGTTGCATGTGCGTTGGAAATGATTCATACGTATTCACTCATTCACGATGATCTGCCCTCAATGGATAATGATGATTTCCGTAGAGGTCAGCCAACAAATCATAAAGTGTATGGCGAAGGTATGGCCATTTTGTCAGGGGACGCTCTTTTAACTCATGCGTTTTATGTACTCGGAGAAGGCAAACGTTTTTTGGACGCAGAGACGGTACTTCGCCTGTACCAAATGCTCGCTGAAGCAGCTGGGCCAACTGGCATGGTAGGCGGACAGGTCCTTGATTTGGAAGCAGAGGAGCAACAAACGCCTCTAGACTCATTAGAAAACATTCATCGTAATAAGACAGGCGCTTTGCTTCGTTTTTCAATTATTGCTGGTGCCATCATCGGGAATGCATCTGAAGAAGAATTATCGACTTTACATACGTTTGCCGCTCATTTAGGACTAGCGTTTCAAATTAAGGACGACATTTTGGATGTCGAAGGCGATGTAGACGTTATCGGAAAACCTATTGGCAGTGATGAGGTAAATCATAAAAGTACGTTTCCTAGCTTGTTAACTCTAGACGGGGCGAAACAACGATTGAGTCAGGAAGTCGAGATGGCTGAACAAGCCCTTACAAGACTGCATCTTTCGGAGAGCTCTATGCTACGTGCAATCACACATTATATGGTGCAGCGCGTATCCTAATCGCGTTCATTGAGATGGGTGGAAAACTGTGCTATGATACAATCACTAATGACTATGCAGATTTCAAGCACTTTAAAGCGCACCGTTAAAAAGATGAAACACAACCAATGCCGTTTCCACTCTGTGTGAACGGCTATTTTTAAAAATGATAAACGTGTAATGATCTTGTGGCAATCGGTTTGCTACAGGAAAAACGCATTGAAAGCGAGTGGTCACCATGGACCTTGGGAAGATTCAACATCCCGGATTTTTAAAAGACATGCAGCACGGTGATCTTGAAAAGTTAGCAGCTGATATACGCCATTTTCTAATCACAAATATCGCCAAAACAGGTGGGCATATTGGACCTAACCTTGGTGTTGTGGAATTAACACTTATGCTTCATAAAACCTTCTCTTCTCCTGAAGATAAATTTCTTTGGGATGTTGGGCATCAGGCATATGTGCATAAGATTTTGACAGGTCGTGCAAATCAATTTGGTACGTTAAGACAATACAAAGGATTATGCGGTTTTCCAAAACGAAGCGAAAGTGAGCACGATGTTTGGGAAACAGGGCATAGCTCAACTTCTTTATCCGGCGCAATGGGAATGGCAGCAGCACGAGACATAAAAAACGCCAACTACCATATTGTTCCAATCATCGGTGATGGGGCACTCACAGGCGGAATGGCGCTTGAAGCGTTGAATCACATTGGGCATGAAAAACGAAAAATGATTGTTGTTCTCAACGACAATGAAATGTCAATTGCCCCTAATGTTGGCGCGATGCACAATATGCTTGGACGTTTACGTACAGCAGGAAAATACAAGTGGGCAAAAGAAGAGCTCGAGTATTTACTGAAAAAAATTCCGGTCATGGGTGGAAAACTTGCTTCAACAGCAGAGCGCGTGAAAGATAGCTTAAAATATTTAATGGTCTCTGGAATGTTTTTTGAGGAAATGGGCTTTACGTACTTAGGCCCTTTAGACGGACATTCGTTTGAGGAATTAGAGGATCATTTGCAATATGCTAAAAAAATTGACGGACCTGTATTACTTCATGTCGTAACGAAAAAAGGTAAAGGGTATACGCCAGCTGAGTCTGATAGCATTGGGACGTGGCATGGAACGGGTCCGTATAAAATTGATTCTGGTGAATTTGTCAAGCCAGTGAATGGACCGCCTGCCTGGAGCAAAGTCGTTAGCGATGAGATTATTAAAGGGGCAGAAAAGGACAAAAGAGTCGCTGTGATTACACCTGCGATGCCTGTAGGATCTAAGCTCGAAACGTTCGCAGACTTGTATCCAGAGCGTTTTTTTGATGTCGGAATTGCTGAGCAGCATGCCACGACAATGGCAGCAGGAATGGCAGCAGACGGCATGAAACCTGTGCTATCGATCTATTCGACGTTTTTGCAAAGAGCATATGATCAACTCGTTCATGACGTCGCAAGACAAAACTTAAATGTATTCCTAACCATCGACCGATGTGGTCTTGTCGGCGCTGACGGTGAGACGCATCAAGGTGTGTTTGACGTCAGTTTCTTACGACATTTGCCAAACATGGTCGTCATGATGCCGAAGGACGAAAATGAAGGCCAAGCCATGGTGAAAACGGGACTTGCTTATGAAGATGGGCCAATTGCTATGCGCTTTCCAAGAGGAAATGCAGCAGCAGCTCCAACAGAAGACGAAAAAGATATCATTCCGATTGGCTCTTGGGAAGAGCTGACTGAAGGCAATGACGTGGCTGTTCTTGCTGTTGGTACAATGATCCAGCCTGCCTTAGAAGCGGCAGCCACGCTTCGTGCTGAAAACATTTCAGTAAAGGTGATTAATGCTCGATTTATTAAACCGCTTGACGAAGCAATGCTGCATAAGCTTTGCCAACAAGGGACCCCATTGCTCACAGTTGAGGAAACGGTTCTTCAAGGAGGTTTTGGATCAGCAGTCCTTGAGTTTATGGAGGAGCATGAGCACCGTGACATTGCCATCAAACGAATGGGTGTGCCGGATCGCTTTATAGAGCACGGTAGCCCAAAAGAGCTTCTTAAGGAAATCGGCTTAACGTCTACAAATATCGCTGCACAAATTCGTGATTTATGTAAAAGTGAGCATCAAAATCACCAGCAAAGGGCCTAAGCATAATGAAAGAGAAAACAGAGCGCGTGGACGTTCTTTTAGTTCAGCAACAATTGATTGACACAAGAGAGAAAGCAAAACGTTCTATTATGGCAGGCCTAGTTTTCGCAGGAAGTGAGCGCATTGATAAGCCAGGGACAAAACTGCCAATTAACACAAGCTTAAGAGTTAAAGGGAAAGAGCATCCATATGTTGGGCGTGGTGGCCTGAAGCTTGAAAAAGCGATCTCCCATTTTTCACTCGATTTAACTGGAAAGATTATGGTGGACATTGGCGCTTCTACCGGTGGATTTACAGATTGCGCCCTTCAAAATGGGGCCACCTTAGTTTATGCTGTGGACGTCGGGACAAATCAGCTTGCCTGGTCCCTACGGTCAAACGCTCAAGTCGTGGTGATGGAAAAAACCAATTTCCGATACGCCACAAAGGACATGTTTGATCGTGGGCAACCAACTGTTGCCTCCATTGATGTTTCTTTTATCTCTTTGGGACAAATGTTTCCACCTTTGAAAGAGATTGTAGCGGAAAATGCGGATATCATTGCACTTATAAAGCCGCAATTTGAAGCAGGACGTGAACTTGTAGGCAAGAAGGGGATCGTTAAGGACAAGAGCGTTCACCTGCAAGTGATTGTCGACGTGATCGCCAAAGCTGAAGAAAAAGGATTTAATTGCGAGCAGCTCACGTATTCTCCGATCACTGGAGGCGATGGGAATATTGAATTCCTCGCTCATTTTAAGGCAGGACCTGCTTCTTCAAGTGTGACAAAAGAGGCAGCGCAAGAGGCTGTAAACCTCGCTCATGAGGCACTTCGAAAAGCAAGTGACTAAGTTAGAGACGTCATTGAAAAGGTGGTGAATGACTGTACTTTTTCTGATTGGCGGAAAAGCTACAGTTGTGTAAAGTGAGCAAAGCTCAACGATTAATTAAAATTAGAGAACTGATCGCTCAACATGATATTGAAACACAGGAAGAGCTCGTTGACCGACTCCGAGACGCCGATTTTACTGTCACACAAGCGACGATCTCAAGAGACATTAAAGAGCTCCATCTAGTCAAAGTATCTACAGAAGAAGGCGTATACAAATACAGCTTGCCTGCTGACCATCGATTTAATCCACTTGAGAAGCTGAAGCGTTATTTAATGGATTCTTTCGTAAAGATAGATGCGGCAGGGAACCTTCTCGTTATAAAGCTTTTGCCTGGGAATGCTCAATCGATAGGGGCCATTATTGACCATTTGGATTGGGAAGAGATTGTTGGCTGCATATGTGGAGACGATACGTGCTTAATCATCTGTAGAACGCCAGAAAACGCTGTTGAGCTGAGGGAAAAAATCATTCACATGCTGTAGCTTTGGCTTGTGATGTGATTTTCCCTGGAACAGCGTTGTTTGTATGCTGATGACTAGGACTAGAGTAGAAAGGACGGCGAAGCTATGCTCTCCGAACTTCGAATCAAGAATTTTGCAATCATTGAGGACTTGTCTTTGTCCTTTGATGAGGGGTTGTCCGTACTAACGGGTGAAACAGGAGCAGGAAAATCCATCATCATTGATGCGATTTATTTGCTCATGGGATCAAGAGGATCCAATGAGTTTGTCCGTCATGGCAGCGAGCGTGCTGAAATTGATGGTCTTTTTAATTTCGAAGATAAGTCGTCTGTACATAAGAAACTGCAAAGCATGGGTATTGACACGGAAGATGGCATGGTTGTCCTTTCACGATCGATTTCACGAAAAGGAAAAAATGTATGCCGGCTGAATCACAAGCTTGTGACATTGGGAATGCTCCGAGAGGTAGGTCAGCATTTCATTGATATCCATGGACAACATGAAAATCAGGACCTTATGAAATCTGAAAGACATCTCCCTCTGTTAGATCTTTATGCAGGGAAGAAGCTTGCTCAGCCTCTAAACGAGTACCAACGTCTGTTTAAAGCGTTTAAGCAGCTTCAGCATAGATACGCATCACTTACGAACAATGAACAAGAAGCTGCACAACGAATTGATCTTCTTCGTTTTCAGTTAAATGATATCCAGTCCGCACAACTTGAGCTTGGCGAAGGGGAAACGCTCCAAGCTGAGAAGCAACAGCTTGGCAATTATGAAAAGCTATATGATGCTCTCCACCTGTCGTACAATGCCCTTTATGGAGACCAAAAAGGCCTTGATTGGGTGGGGATGGCGATGAATCAAATGGAAACGATCGCACCGTTAGAGGACTCTTATACAAAACTGCACCAAACATTGGCTGAAAGTTTTTATGCAATAGAAGAAGCTTCTTTTACAATGCGTCAGTTTGCCGACCAGCTTGAGCATGACCCAGACCGTTTGGATCACATCGAACGAAGATTACAGGAAATTGCCGGTTTAAAGCGTAAGTATGGGTCAAATGAAGAAGAGATTTTGAAGTACGCCTCTTCGTTGGAAGAAGAGCTTGATACACTCGAGCACCGAGATGATCATATTGCAAAAACGAAAAATGAGCTTGAAGAGGTAAAAAAGGACCTTCTTCTTGAGGCAGCTCAGTTAACGGAAATCCGCCAGCGTGAAGCAAAGCTACTTGAAAAAGCGATTCACAACGAACTGAGAGCTGTGTATATGGACAAGACAAAATTTAACATTCAGTGGTCGTCCACAGACAATCCAACAGAACATGGCGTGGATCATGTCGAGTTTTTTATAAGTACCAACCCTGGTGAACCGCTAAAACCACTTGCAAAAGTCGCTTCTGGAGGTGAGCTTTCGCGGATGATGCTGGCGATCAAGAGCATCTTTTCAACTCATCAGCAAAAAACAGCGATCGTATTTGATGAAGTGGACACTGGTGTAAGTGGCCGGGTAGCGCAGGCGATGGCAGAGAAAATTTACTCCCTATCCACGCATTCTCAAGTGTTATGTATTTCACACTTACCTCAAGTAGCAGCCATGGCCGATCACCATTTATCAATCGTCAAAACGTCATCGAAAGGCAGAACATCGACATCCGTTGAAAAACTAAAAATGGAAGACGTACAAAATGAAATTGCTCGAATGATTGCGGGAACTGAGGTCACAGAGCTTACGAAAAAACATGCAACAGAACTGATTGACCTTGCAATGACGTACAAAAAAAATGCGTGAGAAAGCTATCCATGATTGGATGGCTTTTTTCTTTGCAGACGGTTATAAAACAAATTCCGAAAGGCAACATTAAAGAATGTAAACACCACGTGCAGGCGGACAACGAGGAGAGTGATTATGAAAAAAACAACAAATGTACGAAAGGCAATAGGTGTTCTTCTCCTTGTTTTATTTATCGGAGTTACAATGAGCCCGTCTTTTTCGTCTTATCTTCAAATGCCTTCAGCTATGGCATTGTTTCACAATCAAGCATCATTAAAGCTCCCGGTTCCTAACGGAGTAGATGTCTCTGGTACCAATCGCTTGGAAACAGATATGAACCAAGCTGAAAATACAGTAGAAGTTACACCGGTAACCGCAGGACTAGCGACATTACAGTATCGTCTATCAGGATTTCCAATTAAGCAGTCAGACATTCGTGTTTTAAAGGATATTCGTCTCATTCCCGGTGGTCAATCAATAGGTGTTCGTTTAAATTCTGGTGGCGTATTGGTCGTGGGGTATCATGATGTCTCAACATCTTCAGGCGCTTTGTCCCCAGGTCGCTCATCAGGTTTACAAGCAGGGGATATGATTCTTTCAATCAACAATACACCTGTACAAAAAATGAAAAATGTAGGTGAGCTTGTCACAAAAGCAGGACAGGACGGGGCACCAATGCTGCTTGAGGTAAAACGAAAGGAAACGATTTTTCAAGCACAGCTGACGCCTGCCTTTGATCAGAACGATCAAAAGTATCGCATCGGGCTGTATATTAAAGAAGCAGCTGCCGGTATTGGAACAATGACATTTTATGATCCTGAATCGAAAGCGTTTGGTTCGTTAGGGCATGTCATTGCTGATTCTACAAATCATGAACCAGTTGCCGTCTATAATGGAGAGCTTTTGCCATCACAGGTCACGTCCATCGCCAGAGGTGGACAAGGCACGCCTGGTGAAAAAATTGCCTCCTTCACAAACGATAAAGAGCCCATTGGTAGCGTCAGCAAAAATACGCCATTTGGTGTATTTGGAACAATGAACAAACCATTCGTAAACGGAATTTATCAACAACCATTGCCGATTACTGTGTCTTCTCAGGTGAAGAAAGGGCCAGCAAAAATGCTAACCGTTGTTGATGGACAAAAGGTGGAAGCCTTTGATATTGAAATTGTCAACTCTATCCCACAGAAATTCCCTGCGACAAAGGGAATGGTTGTCAAAGTAACGGATCCAGACTTGTTACAACGAACAGGTGGAATTGTCCAAGGGATGAGCGGCAGTCCTATTATTCAAGATGGCAAATTGATTGGTGCAATAACTCATGTCTTCGTAAACGATCCGACGAGCGGCTATGGCATTCACATTGAATGGATGTTAAAAGAAGCTGGAATCGAGCTCATGCAAGAAGACAGCTATAATAAAGCCAGTTAAAAACAAATGTAAACGGATGGAAGCTTATGCTTCCATCCGTTTTAATGATTAAGCAGCAAGAAAACTGTCGATTGGGTTCGTATTTTTTGCGTTTTTCGTCGAAACAAAAAGAATTATCACTATTAATTTATAAATTTTCGCTTTTTTTAAATAAAGAAAGGTTTTAAAGGCATGCTGTCGAAATCATGTCATAGTCATTATTCGAGCATATAAGATATAATGAACGTTAGAGGAGGAAGTTTTATGCAAACGATCAAAGTGGGTTTGGCAGATGACAATCGGGAACTTATCGGTTTATTAGAGGATTATATATCCACTCAACCTGATATGGAAGTAGTTGGTGTCTCCTTTAATGGACAGGAATGTCTAGAAATGGTGGAGAAGAATCGACCAGATGTTGTCGTGCTTGATATTATCATGCCTCATTTAGACGGTTTGGCGGTGTTAGAAAACTTACGTGAACGCAACCTTGAAAAAATGCCAAATGTCATTATGTTAACGGCATTTGGACAAGAAGATGTGACAACAAAAGCAGCTGAATTTGGAGCGTCCTATTTCATTCTCAAGCCATTTGACATGGAGCATCTAACAAACAAGATCCGTCAAGTTTCAGGCAAGCAAACGTCAACGGTTAAACGCTCCAGCGTAATTAGTAAAGCAGGAGAATCGAAGCCTAAGAACCTTGAAGCCAATATTACGTCAATCATCCATGAAATTGGTGTGCCTGCTCATATTAAGGGATATATGTATTTGAGAGAAGCGATATCGATGGTCTATAATGATATAGAGCTGTTAGGCTCAATCACAAAAGTGCTTTATCCGGACATTGCCAAAAAATATAAAACAACAGCAAGTCGCGTTGAACGTGCGATTCGGCATGCCATTGAAGTTGCGTGGAGTAGAGGAAATGTGGACTCCATCTCAAATTTATTTAGCTATACAGTCTCCATGACAAAAGCAAAGCCGACCAACTCCGAATTTATTGCCATGGTAGCCGATAAATTACGTTTGGAGCATAAAGCATCGTAGAAATTCGTGGTAAACTAGTGCCCTTTTCACTACTTTCGTTGGTTATGGTCGAAATTGAACCAACAAGGTCTATCTCATTTCATTCGTTCTTTATAAAAACCAAAAGCAACGATTATTGAGGCTCCAGTAGTAATGAAAACACGACGAGGTGCACGGGAATAACGACCGCTCCGTCAACATACTTCGCTTTCTGTGGGGCACGGCTTCAGCTTCCTCGAAAAAGCAGGCTTTTTCGAGGGGATCTTCAGCTCGCGCTGACCCCACTAGAGTCTACGTATGTTGCCTACGCTAATGTTTGTTTCTGCGTACATTGTTTTCATGTGGCTCGGTCTCGTATAGAGGGTAAAAAGCCGTGTTGCAACCAAATAAGGCAAGTAAGTGCAATGTTTTAAGGTAGATCACCTGGTGCCTTTTACACGAAATTCGTTTGGTAAAGGAATGAAGTAAAACCGTAAAAGGTCGGTCTCATTTGATTCGCCCTTTATCATAGACTCCTGCGACAAAGAAAACACGATGAGGTCCTTTCGAGTTGAAGATGCGCTAGGGGGAACGGGAATGACGATCGCTCCGTCAACATACTTCGCTTTCTGTGGGGCACGGCTTCAGCTTCCTGGGAATCTTGCTTTCCGAGGGGATCTTCAGCTCGTGCTGATCCCACTAGAGTCTACGCATGTTGACTACGCTAATGTTTGTTTCTGCGTACATTGTTTTCATGTGGCTCGGTCTCGTATAGAGGGTAAAAAGCCGTGTGGCAACCAACAGGCAAGTAAATGCATTGTTTCAAGGTAGATCAAACGGTGCCTTTTACACGAATGTCGTTTGGTAAAGGAATGAAGTGAACCCATAAAAGGTCGGTCATTTGATTCGCCCTTTATCATAACCAAAACGACGAATAGCGAGACTCCACGACTAAGAAGTCATGACGAGGTCTTTTCGAGTCGATGATGCACTTGTGCCCTTTCAGGAAGAGAACACGCACAGCTTTTTTTCTAAATAGAATAAGATCTACATTACCTGATGGGGCACTAGCATGGAATAGCTAAAGGCACGAAGAAAGCGATCGTCGTTTGTCATGCGCCACAGTCAGGCGGAATGAAAACGCTTGTCTTATCTAAGCGCAAAGCTTATGGAGGCGCGGAGTTGCCACAGGGGCAATGAGTACCGGACAAAGCAAGCAACGAAGAAAGCGAGCGTTTGTCATGCGCCGCAGTCAGGCGGAATGAAAACGCTTGTCTTTCGAGGCGTGAAGTCTTGGGAGGAGCGGAGTTGCCATAAGGGCAATGAGCACCGGACAAAGCAAAGCAACGAAGAAAGCGAGCGTTTGTCATCCGCCTGGAGAAAAAGGGAGCCAACCTTCCTTTAGCTACCCACCATTTTGGTAGCGTTTTCAGTGAGACATATTATACGAACACGGGGGTTTAAAAATGAAAGAAAAATTAGCTGCACAGTTGTATACGGTTCGAGAGGAAATGAAAAAAGACTTTTCAGGCACGTTTCGCGCGTTAAAAAAGATGGGGTGGTCAGCAGTCCAGCTTTCTGCACTGCCTGCAGAATTGACGCCGCAAGACGTTCACCAGACGTTGAAAGAAAATCAATTCAAGGTCGCAGGAATGCATGTTTCCCTTGATCGCCTGGTCAATGATTTGCCAAATGTGCTTCAAGAGGCAGACCTCTATGAAACAAAAGATATTGTTTGTCCTTACCTTGGACAAGAATACCAAAATGCAAAAGGCTACCAGCAAGTGCGTGCGATGTTAAATAGCATTGCAAGAGAGGCAAGTGGTTATCGGATTAGTTACCATAATCATGATTTTGAATTTAAAACTGAAATTGATGGCAAAAATGGGCTTGAATATTTATTGGATCCTGTCCCTGGAAACGATGTGCTTGCTGAGATTGATGTGTACTGGGTTAAAAAAGCGGGCTATGACCCATTAGCCTTTATTGCACCTTACGCGCAGAGAATGCCAATTATTCATTTGAAGGACATGACAGATGACAGCCGAGAGGCCTTCGCAGAAATTAATACAGGAAAAATTGATTTCTTGCCAATTTTGCGATGGGGTGAAGACAATGGCGTGGAATGGTACGCTGTTGAACAGGACCAATGTGACGTTTCTGGCTTACATTCATTAAGCATTAGTTTTGAGCAGCTTCACAAGCTAATCGAATCAAAAGTGGTCTAAATGACTGTATGTTCATTGCCCCCCTATAAAAAAGGGGGGTTTTTAAGTTGACTCCAATGATAAAGCTTTTGAAAATCTCCATAAGTGCACAAGTGCAACATCGACTCGAGAAGACCTCGTCGTGTTTTCTTTGCCGAAAGAGTCTTGCTAGTGACAGTGACCACTGGTGTTTAAATGTTTACTTATTGCATTATCTGAATCGCTTGTTCCATAACAGATTTGATTTGTGAATACATTCAATTGCTAGGATAGGCAGACTTAAAGGATTAACGAAGCCATTCATCGTTGCGAAATGTTAGAATGTTGCTCAATTCAATACCGACTTTTGGGTAAGAGCCAGAATTTGAAAAAATAGCAAAATTTACTGCTACATCGATCCTGCGAAGGAGATGATTTTCGGCCACCTGATAATCTATTCTGCATGAAATGATGCTCTTACTTGTCTTGTTTCCAAAAGCAACACAGCTTTACTCACTTCTCCATTTTCTCCGTTATACGAGACCAATAAAATAAAGCCAATTTACACAGAAACAAACATCAGCGTAGTCAAAATACGCAGACTCCTGCGGGAACAGCGCGAGCTGAAGATCTCCTCGGAAAGCAAGATTCCGAGGAAGCTGAAGCCGTGCCCGCGGAAAGCGAAGTATTTTGACGCAGCGATACTGATTGCAACAAGTGCAACATCGACTCGAAAGGACCTCATCGTGTTTTCTTTGCCGCTAGTTATTCGCTTAATTAATAAAAGACGATCTTTTAGAAAATACAGGATTGTGAGCATTGGCACCTTTAAATTTCCTTAATACACAAGAAGTCGATCGATCTATCTCACCTTACTTCGAATCATTCACAGCAAGCGTTGAAGGTGATTTTTGCACTGCGAAAGTTGTCTAGTAAAGCAATGAAACAGTTTAGGCTGGTTCAACTTGTTAAAGTGCGTTATACTTCTTCACAATAACTAACGAGATAAAATTGTAATTATTTAATTGAAGAATGAAAAATCCTCTAGCCAAACAGCTGAAGTGTGATACTATTGTAACGTACAAAGATGCATTTGTTCTCTCTCGTGAGACAAAGAAAGGTGGAAAACGACCTGATGAAGGTGGCAAAATTCGGTGGAACGTCCGTGGCAAGCGGTTCACAAATAAAAAAAGTAGGAAATATCATTACAGCAGACCCTGACAGAAAAGTCATTGTCGTTTCTGCGCCTGGAAAACGCTTTGAAGACGATATAAAAACGACGGATTTACTCATTGCATTAGATGCGCAAGTCCAAACAGGAAACAAGTATGCAGATGCGTTTAACAGTGTGATTGAACGATTTGCAGAGATTGCAGATACATTAGAATGTGGCCGTAAAGAACTCGTCTATTTTCAAGAGGCTCTCGAAGAGTTATGCACGAGCAAAGTCTATTCGAACGAGCATCGTTCAGATTGTTTAAAAGCATGCGGGGAAGACTTTAATGCACGTCTCATTGCGGCTTACTTACAGCATTTAGGCCTTGATGCGACGTACATGAATCCTAAAGAGGCCGGTTTAGTTTTGAGTGACGAGCCAGGAAATGCTCGTGTACAGCAGGAAACCTTTAAGAACTTAAACAAGCTAAAAGAGCATGAAGGCATTCTTGTTATTCCAGGGTTTTTCGGGTACTCAAGAGAAGGTCATCTTGTCACTTTCCCAAGGGGGGGCTCGGATATTACGGGAGCGATTGTCGCTGCTGGTGTCCAAGCAACTCTGTATGAGAACTTTACAGATGTGGATTCTGTTTACGCTGCTAATCCTAAGGTAGTAAACACACCACGGAAAATAGATAAGTTAACATACAAGGAAATGCGAGAGCTTTCTTATGCTGGTTTTTCTGTTTTCCATGATGAGGCATTAATGCCTGCATTCCATGCGGGTATACCCGTATGCATCAAAAACACAAACAATCCCTCTTCAGAAGGAACGTTAATTGTTGCTCAACGTGACTATGAGATTTCACCAGTCGTAGGTATTGCGAGTGATGAAGGTTTTGCTAGCATCTATGTGAGCAAATATTTAATGAACCGAGAAGTTGGGTTTGGTCGGAAACTGTTGCAAATTTTAGAGGACGAGCAGTTGTCTTATGAGCATATTCCTTCAGGGATTGATGACATTTCAATCATATTACGAGAAAAACAGCTCACAGGGGAAAAAGAACAGAGGATTATGGATAAAATTCATTCGGAGCTTAGTGTGGACACTATTACAGTTGAACGTGGCTTAGCTCTGATTATGGTTGTAGGCGAAGGAATGACGCGGACAATAGGTGTTGCAGCAAAGGCAACAGCAGCGTTTGCGATGGCGAAGGTGAACATTGAAATGATCAACCAGGGGTCATCAGAAGTAAGCTTAATGTTTGGGGTGAAAGAGAAGGACGTCTCCAAAGCCGTCTCTGCCCTGTACAATGAATATTTTGGTGAGCATCCTTTTTTAGAGGATAAACTAAAGCTTGAGACGGTCAAGCCAGTACAATAATGAACGTCATAGTGAGTTGGTAGTCTGTAACAATAAGAAAACGTTCGTTCATTTTGATTAAATAATGAAAAAGCTAAGGTGCTATCACACTTTAGCTTTTTTTTGTGCTTTTCGTGGCGGGACCTTCCCGTTTTTGCGATCACGATAGATGACAAAGCTACCTACCAAATAACAGCCAATCGCAAGAAAAAAGAGTCCAGCAAAAAATTGTATCCATAAATAGCCGTAAGGAGATTGTTGAATACCAAAAAGAACATCACGAAGTAATTTTATCCCATATGCTGCAGAAATAATGGGAATACAAACGAGAAGCAATGCAATAAATCGCTTCAATAAAACCACCCTCTCAACAAACTATTCGACGTCAGACGGCAAAAATGCTTTAATGGTAAAGGAGAGACTCATTCAAAAGGTACGTTGATTTTTTCAGCTTGTCAAGCACAAGCATGAATGGGTCTTTTTACGAATAAAGTAGAAGAAAGGAGCCGCCTTATGATCAAGTCATATGACCTCATCATTTTAGGAGGTGGCATTGCCGGATATACTGCAGCTATCCGTGCGTCTCAGCTTGGATTACGTGCAGCCCTGATTGAAAAAGATCGTGTTGGTGGGACATGCTTACATAAAGGCTGTATTCCAACAAAAGCGTTTTTGAAAAGCGCTGAGGTATTTCAACAGGTGAAAAATGCTGGCCATTTTGGCGTGCAAACGGCAGCCGCTGCCTTGCAATTTTCTAAAGTACGGGAACGAAAAGACGAGATTGTGCAAAAGCTATACCAAGGCGTACAAAGCTTAGTTAAACAAGCCAAAGTAGACTCTTTTACAGGAACTGCAACATTTGTATCAAATGAATCTACAACAGAACATCATACAGTGATTAAAGTGAATGATGACCAAACCCTTGAAGGAAAACACATCGTGATTGCCACCGGTTCTCGGTCTAGGGAGCTATCAACTATGCCATTTAATAATGACCTAGTCCTAAGCTCTGATAATATGGTAGAATTAAGAGAGCTTCCACAATCGGTAACGATTGTTGGAGGGGGTGTCATTGGAGTTGAATGGGCCGCTATGTTGGCTGACTTCGATATTCCAGTGACCATAATTGAGCCTATGGATCGTCTTCTGCCTGCAGAGGATGAAAGTATTTCGAAGGCGATGCAAACGTCTCTTGAGGCAAAAGGCGTAACATGCTGGACAAGCGTCAAGGATATTGAACGATCAAATGATTCAGCAGCTATCCGATTTATTCATAATGAAGAAGAACGATTGGTTGAGAATGAAAAGATTCTTGTTGCTATTGGAAGAGAAGCGCATACGAGCGATCTGAATTTAGATGCGATTGGCGTTGAACGTGATGGAAACGTCATTCTCATTAATGACCAGCAACAAACTACTGTACCGAACATTTATGCTGCTGGGGATTGCACATCAGGACCACAGCTCGCTCATAAAGCAGCATGGCAGGCGAAAACAGCGGTGGAGCATATCGCTGGGCTCCAAGTTGAAGGGTATGCATTGAGTGATATTCCAAGATGCATTTATACGACCCCTCAAGCAGCTAGTGTCGGTTTGACACAACAGCAGCT
This sequence comes from Aureibacillus halotolerans, assembly GCF_004363045.1. Taxonomy (NCBI): domain Bacteria; kingdom Bacillati; phylum Bacillota; class Bacilli; order Caryophanales; family Bacillaceae; genus Aureibacillus; species Aureibacillus halotolerans. The sequence continues at coordinate 197,712 of NZ_SNYJ01000003.1, read as the reverse complement.
TGAACGAAAGCAACGTCCCTTTGAAGCAAAGACGTACCCACTTCAGTTCAATGGCAAGGCGTTGATTGAGGAGACCACTGGGTTTGCTAAACTATTGTACGATCCAGAAACGAACGATTTGCTTGGGCTTCATTTATTTGGTGACCACGTTACCGAAATGATTGGCATTGGCGCGATGTCTCTTTACGTCAATGCATCGACGGAAGAATTGGCAGAGGTTATCTTGCCTCATCCGACGCTGTCGGAAACCATTAATGAGGCAGCGAAAATGGCAATAGGATCTCCGCTGCACATTTAGAGGAGGGCGAATATGAAAACAGGTAGACACCGTAAGTTAGGCTTAACAGATGAGACGGTTGTTGATATGTATAAAAACATGCTTTTGGCAAGAAAGCTTGATGAACGTGCTTGGCTTTTGAATCGTGCTGGGAAAATTGATTTTGTGATTTCCTGTCAAGGACATGAAGGAGCCCATGCAGGTGCAAGCTTTGCTTTGCAACCAGGAAGAGATTACTTGTTTCCGTATTACCGTGATTTTGGTCTCGTGCTTCATTTCGGAATGACTCCTGCTGAGGTTATGTATGCCAACTTTGGCAAACCACTTGATCCTTCATCTGGTGGAAGACAGATGCCTGGACATTTCGGAAAAAAAGCAAGCAATATTGTCACTGGATCTTCTCCTGTGACGACACAAGTGCCACATGCAGCTGGCGTTGCGCTAGCCGGGAAAATGAATGGAGAATCATTTGTCACTTTTGCTTCCTTTGGTGAAGGCTCTTCGAATCAAGGTGATTTTCATGAAGGGCTGAATTTTGCAGGCGTGCATAAGCTGCCTGTGATATTTATGTGCCAAAACAATCGTTATGCAATCTCTGTACCATCTCATAAACAGCTTGCGTGTGAGCAAGTATCGCAGCGAGGAAGTGGCTATGGTATGCCCGGGATTACGGTGGATGGCTCTGATGTTCTCGCTGTTTATGAAGTCATGCAGCAAGCGGTCGAACGTGCTTTGAATGGAGAAGGGCCAACATTAATTGAGGTGATGGTTCAACGATTGACTGCACATTCTAGTGATGACAATGACCGTAAATATCGTCCATCAGACGATTTCGAGGAATTTTCACGTAAGGATCCTGTGACAATGTTTAGAGACGAGCTACGTGAAGCAGGGATTTTATCAGACGATCTCGAAGCATCGATAAATGAGGAGCTTGACGTGATCGTCGATGAAGCGACGGACTTGGCAGAAGCAGCTCCTGACGCAGATGAAGAAACGTTGTATGATTTTGTGTATGAGGAAAAGGGGGCGACTTCATGACGGTTATGAATTATGTAGAAGCCATTAATGCAGCCCTTTATGAAGAAATGGAAAGAGACGAGAAGGTCTTTATCATCGGTGAGGATGTAGGCATTAAAGGGGGCGCCTTTCTTGCGACGAAAGGCCTTTATGAAACGTTTGGGGAAGCGAGAGTCATTGATTCACCACTTGCTGAATCAGCGATTGCAGGCGTAGGTATCGGTGCAGCCATGTACGGCATGCGTCCAATTTGTGAAATGCAATTTGCCGATTTTATTTTGCCGGCAGTGAACCAAATTGTCTCAGAAGCTGCTAAAATTCGTTATCGATCAAACAATGACTGGTCATGCCCAATTACCATTCGTGCACCTTATGGTGGCGGCGTCCACGGAGCCTTATACCATTCACAATCGTTAGAAGCGATGTTTGCGGGAACGCCAGGGTTACGTGTTGTGATTCCTTCGTCGCCTCGTGATGCCAAGTCCATGCTAAAGGCTGCCATCCGTAGCAATGATCCCGTGTTATATTTCGAGCACAAAAAAGCATATCGCTCGTTGAAGGAAGAAGTTCCTGAACACGAAGAGGTCATGGACTTAACAAAGGCAGCAGTGAAAAAAGAGGGCGATGATGTCACTGTGATTACGTATGGCCTTTGTGTGCAGCATGCACTAGATGCGGCGAAAAACGTTGAAAAAGATGGCATATCGGTGCATGTCTTAGATTTACGTTCAATCTATCCGATGGACCGTGAAGCCATTATTGAGGCAACATCAAAGACGGGGAAAGTGGTACTTGTCACTGAGGACAACAAAGAAAGCTCTGTCCTTGGCGAAGTCGCAGCCATCATCGGAGAAGAGTGCTTGTTTCAGCTCGATGCGCCAATCCAGCGTGTATGCGGGCCGGATACGCCAGCAATGCCATTTGCTCCCGTTCTAGAGAAACATTTTCTTGTCAATCCTGATAAAATCGAAAAGGCATTAAGGCAGCTTGCCGCATTTTAATACATCACCATCTATTATGAATGAAAGGGGGGCTACAGATGGCTTTAGAGACGATCAAGATGCCACAGTTGGGTGAAAGTGTTACCGAAGGGACAGTCAGCAAATGGCTTGTTAAAAAGGGCGATAACGTGAAGAAATATGACCCTATTGCCGAAGTGATGACAGACAAAGTAAGCGCTGAGGTACCATCTACATTTCAAGGTGTCGTTGAAGAGCTCATCGCCGAGGAAGGCATGACCATAGCCATTGGAGAGCCTATGTGCACAATGGAGGTCACAAGTAGCTCGTCAGCAAAAGCAGTTTCCACAAAAGCAGCGCCTGAGGTGAGCAGAACCCCTGATAAACCTTTGCGCCATAAAGTTTTTAAAGGATTAGATAAAAATCGTTTTTCCCCTGCAGTTCGGTGGTTAGCTGAAAAAGAAGGCATTGAGCTAAGCGACGTTGAGGGGACGGGGAAAAGAGGTCGAGTCACTCGGCAGGACGTTGAGCACTATATTGCTCAGAAAGCTGAAGTGACCAAAAATCAGCCAGTTGAAGCAGTTGATGTTCAAAAAGAAACGAAAGCAAAAGCAAATAAAGTTGTCGTCGAACGTGGCGACGTCGTGATTCCCGTGCAAGGGGTCCGCGCGGCGATCGCAAAAAATATGCTTCGAAGCACAACTGAAATTCCTCATGCGTGGACAATGGTTGAAGTGGATGTGACGGGTCTTGTTCAGCTGCGAGACAAAATAAAAAATGATTTTAAAAGCAAAGAAGGCTATAGCATAACGTATTTCCCGTTTTTTGTTAATGCTGTTGTTGAAGCGTTGCGAGAGTACCCGCAGCTTAACGCTGTCTGGGGCGGTGACCAGATTATTCAAAAAAACGACATCCACATTTCAATTGCTGTTGCTACAGATGATGCGTTATTTGTTCCTGTTATTCGACACGCTGACGAAAAAAGCATTAAAGGGTTGGCACGTGAAGTGACCACACTTGCTTCAAAGGTACGCTCTGGGAAAATTCGTGGTGAGGAAATGACGGGAGGTACGTTCACCGTCAATAATGCGGGTTCTTTTGGCTCTGTGCAGTCGATGGGGATTATTAATTATCCGCAGGCCGCATTGCTTCAAGTGCAATCCATTGTGAAGCGTCCAGTCGTCCTTGATGACGGACGGATTGAAGCAAGAGATATAGTCAACTTGTGCATGTCCCTTGACCATCGGATTTTAGATGGCCTTGTGTGCGGGCGTTTTCTTGGCAGAGTTAAGGAACTTCTTGAGCGCATTCACCCAAATGAAACATCAATTTATTAAGCCACGCGTTCTGCGTGGCTTTCTGCATGCCGTAATAGATTAGATACAAAAATAAGACTACGTTGGGGGACGTAGTCTTCATAGGGAGTATATAGGGTATGGGATCTCGATGCTATACTAAAATGTACCCTTTTTTTGACCATCGAAACCTCTTTTCTAAAATTTTTATTTAACAGCTACTATTGCACCTTAATTATATAGATGGGTAAACCTTAAATTCATTGTTGAGGGGCTTTTGATACAAGCTGCCATACGCTCGCTTTCATCCTAAAGGGTACAAGTGCAACATCGATTCGAAAGGGCCTCATCGTGTTTTCTTTGCCGCTGGAGTCTCGCTAGTGGCTGCTTTTGCTTCTTTTATCTGTCGCAAATGATCTTATTTTTGTTACACTAACAACTACACACATTAAAAGCTGAGGGGATGGGTTAAGATGACCTTTACAATATTTCACCCAAGTGGGGAAGACTATGTGGCACTTGCACGAAAGGAAGCAGAAGAGGCAGGTTTTAAAAGCCTGTATACTGTCGATGAAGTGAACGACACTTTGGCAAGCGATGGAGTGACGCTTGTGCTTGTCAATTCCATTTGTGGATGCGCAGGCGGAATTGCAAGACCAGCAGGCAAAGCGATTCTCGAGGAACTAAACAAACCTATCCAAGCCGTCACAGTGTTTGCTGGACAGCAAAAGGAAGCCACATCGAGAGCACGAGAATTGTTTTCAGGCTTTGCTCCGTCGTCTCCAGCATTTGCCGTCCTAGAAAATGGTGCTATAAAAGGCATGGTTGAACGTCAAGAAATTGAAGGCTTTGCCCCTGAAGAGGTTGTAGCCAAGCTAAAGCATCTTTTGACTTGATAGAACTTTAAAATGGGTCACAAGCAAGCGAATACGTAAGCAGAACTGAGGCGTTTAGGTTGAAAATGTATCGCATAGGGTACCGAACAATAAAAACGGCGGTTGGAACGGCAGTTGCAATTGCATTAGCCCAAGGGTTGGGACTGCCTAACGCAACTTCTGCGGGCATTTTAGCCATTTTGTGCATTAAGCCTTCGCAAAAAAAGACTGTGGTGAGCTCGTTGCACCGCTTTGTCGCTTGTTTGTTAGGCATCCTATTTTCGTTTGTGTTTTTTGAGGGGCTTGGGTATTCACCTGTCGTCATTGGGCTATTATTGCTCTTCTTTATACCAATCACCGTCATGTTGAGGGTCGAGGAAGGGATTATTACGAGCTCGGTCATCATCTTGCATATGTATTTGGGAGGAAACTTCACTTGGCTGAACATATGGCAGGAAGTGCAGTTAATTTCAGTTGGCATCGGTATGGCGTTGCTCATGAATGTCTATAGTCCGAAAAATGAAACGTCCTTAAAGGAAATTCAACAGAAGCTTGAAGCTCAATACAGTCAGATATTTATAGAAATCGCTGCGTTTTTTAGAGATGGACGAATGGATTGGAATGGTGAGGAGATTACTCTTGCGGCTGAGTGCATTCGGAAGGGGAAGGAGCTCAGTCTGCGTAATGCAGAAACCTATACGTTTAAAAACCGCGATCATTATTATCACTATTTTACAATGAGGGACAAGCAATTTGATATTCTTGAACGAATTCTGCCGACTGTTTCCCGAATGACAGTCACTGTGAGGCAAGGGGACATGATTGCGGATTTTTTAACTCAGCTTAGTGTATCTGTTCATCCAGGAAATACAGCTCACGTACACTTGGAGAGGCTAGAAAAGCTGAAGGAGAGTTTGAAGCGAACACCACTTCCTGTGAATCGCGAGGAGTTTGAGGTTCGAGCGTTGTTGTATTATTTTATCACTGAGATGGAGCGCTACTTGGATATAAAAAAAGAATTTAAAGCACTTAAGGATATAAGCAAGTCAAAGAGTAAAAGGAACGATGCACGGGAACTCTAAGTGAAAAACGGAGTGATTCGATGCGGATCTTTTTCTTCGGCGTATTGTTGTCTCTTTTGATCCCTTTTGGAGCCTTTGGTCCGACCCCTAACCCAGGGGATCCATTTATCATTATTTCAAAACGCACGAATGAGCTTGCCTATTATGAAGACAATCAGGTTGTTCTTCGGGCACCGGCAGCAACTGGGGTAAATGCTGAAGATACACCTGAAGGCGTGTTTATGATCGTAGTAAAAGCAGAAAATCCCTATGACCGGAGACGGGACATTGAGGGCGGTGACCCGCGGAATCCACTCGGCTCAAGATGGATTGGTTTCGATGCACGCCATACGGATGGTCGAATCTATGGCATTCATGGCAATAGCAATCCTGACTCGATTGGGAAAAAGGTAACGAACGGCTGTATTCGACTCCATGAGCAAGATATTCAAGCACTGTTCGCAAGCGTCCCTTATGGCACAAAAGTGCTCATCACAAATGAGGATCGTCCGATTGAAGAGCTGGCACTCTCATACCTTAACCGGCAAACCCCAAATACAATGCACAAAAAAGCGCTGCCCTAATTATTGGGCAGTGCTTTTTTGTGCATCATTTTATCAAAAATTAGCATTAGAAGAACGACATCGCTCCCGCAAAAAGAGTGGACAGCAACATTGTAGCAATCATAAGGTACACTACGATTTTCGTCATTTTTTTAGACATAACAAACCTCCAAAAAATATCTCCCCTCATTGTAGCCTGTCTCTGCCATTCGTGCAACAGAAAATGGCGTTCCCGAGCGAACAGACGCATAAGTATGTAGCGAGTGCACCTCATAAGGAGGAAATGAAGATCAAAAACAACAGCCAAAGTATTCAGCGAATCGCGCAGATTGTAGACGACGGCTCATTTCAAGAAATTATGTCAGGTGTTACCACGCGGGTTATGGTTGGTGGTCTAAAAGGAGATGGCTTGATTGCTGGCACAGGCTTGATATCAGGCTACCCAATTGCAGTTTTTTCACAGGATTTTAATTATATGGGTGGTTCGGTCGGTGAAATGCATGCTCAAAAGATGGCAGCTATTATCCGATTGGCAAGAGAGCTTCACATGCCTCTAGTTGGATTAATCGATTCAGGAGGCGCCAGAATTCAAGAAGGGATTTTAGCCTTAGAGGGGTATGGAAGTGTTTTTCAGGAGCTTGTCCATGCGTCAGGAGAAATTCCTTTGATCTCTGTGATGCTTGGTGTTTGTGCAGGAGGAGCTGTATATGGCCCTGCTTTAACGGACATTGTAATTATGAATGAAGCGAAGGCGCAAATGTTTATTACAGGTCCAAGAGTTATACAGCAAGCGACGGGGGAAAAGGTGAAAATTGATGCCTATGGTTCGCCTGCCGTTCACGCCGTGTTAAGTGGGACGGTCGATATCATGGCAACAGATGAGTCGAATGCGATAGAACGGGCAAAGCAGCTTTTGCTGTTTCATGCACAGCCTAAGGTATCCGCCAATCGAACGATAGAGAAACAAGCGCTTGTCCTTCCTAGCGAATCAAAAAAAACGTACGATATGAAAAGTGTGATTTCATACGTCTTAGACGATCTGAGCTTCATGGAAATGAAGCCACGGCATGCCATGAATGTCATTACGGGCTTTGGAAGATTATTTGGTCAATCGGTCGGGATCATTGCCAATCAACCTAAATACAAGGCGGGAGTCCTTGATATTCTCGCATCAGAAAAGGCAGCGCGTTTTATCCAACTCTGTAATGCATGGCGTATTCCAGTCCTTTCTTTTATGGATGCAGTCGGCTTTTATCCGAGCACGCAAGAAGAAACCAATGGATTGATTCGCAAAGGGGCCAGGCTTCTATATGCGTTCGGAAAAGCTACAGTGCCTAAAATAACGTTGATTGTGCGTAAAGGGTATGGTGGGGCTTACGTCGCAATGAATTGTAAGAGCATGGGCGCAGATGCGGTATTCGCCCTTGATACGGCTGAAATCTCCGTGATGGGCATTGAAGCGGCACGCAGCGTTCTAAACGAAAAGCATATGGGCACACTAGAAGCCTCAGATGGTTTAACCGATGGATTGAAATATGGATTTGTTGATGATGTCCTTCAATGGAAGGAGGTCGCACTAGTGCTATCAAACACGCTTGCGAGGTTAGACAGAAAGCGCGTGGACGTCAAGCCAACGACTTTCGGGAATCCACCTGTCTAAAAGAGCGTTTGCTTTCATCTTCTGATACAATAGAAGCATATGTTCCATTTGATGAAGAGAAGGGAAGCTTAATTATGGTGAACTCTGAACGACTTATAAATGAATTCCTAGAACTTGTGCAAGTAAACTCTGAGACAAAAGATGAAAGAGGCATTTGTGATCTATTAATCAACAAATTTTCAGCCCTCAACTTGCATGTGATTGAAGACGATAGCGCCAAAGTGACGGGGCATGGGGCAGGGAATCTAATTTGTACATTGCCCGCAACAGGGGAAGGCGACTCTTTGTTTTTTACGTCACATATGGATACCGTCGCACCAGGGAGAAATATTCAACCGCAGCGTACCGATGGTTGGATTACCTCCGATGGGACGACAGTGCTCGGGGCAGATGACAAGGCAGGGGTCGCCGCGATGCTTGAGGCGATTCGAGTGCTTAGTGAAACAGCGGTGCCTCATCCGCAAATTCAATTTGTCGTCACTGCCGGAGAAGAATCTGGTTTAGCGGGATCCCGGGCAATGAAGCGAGAGCAAATTGACGCGGTTATGGGATTCGCCCTCGATTCAGATGGTGAGGTTGGAGCCATTGTTACGAAAGCCCCTGCCCAGCATAAGCTCGACATGCGCATTATTGGCAAATCAGCACATGCTGGCGTCGCGCCTGAGAAAGGCATTTCAGCTATTACCGTGGCGGCAAAAGCGATTGCAGCTATGAAGTTAGGGCGAATTGATGAAGAAACAACTGCAAATATCGGTCGTTTTGAAGGCGGGCAGGCGACGAATGTCGTTTGTGAGCAAGTGAGTTTGCTCGCCGAGGCACGTTCGTTGCAAAATGAGAAGGTGTTGAAGCAAGTAAGCCATATGAAGGAAACGATTGAAAAAACGGCTGAAGCATACAAAGCAAAAGCAGAAATTAACACTTGGGAAATGTATCCTGGGTATTTTCACGAGGACGATAGTCCAGTAGTGAAGCGTGCGATTCGAAGTATGGCATCGATAGGTCGTTCAGCAACCATTGTGCAGAGCGGTGGTGGCAGTGATGCCAATATTTTCTCCGGTTTCGGCATCCCAACGATTAATTTAGGGCTTGGATATGAAGGCATCCATACGACCGAGGAACGCATTCCTGAGAGTGAATTAATTAAAGCAGCGGAGCTGATTGTCGCGATTGCAAGTGAAGCGTAATCAATGAGGAAGGGGAGTTGTTTGTGCAGCATTCAGCGAAACCCCAATCCCATCGTGTTATTTTCCATATTGATTTGAATAGTTTTTTTGCAAGTGTTGAGATGCTTCTAAGACCAGAGCTTAAGAAGCATCCTGTAGCCGTTGCCAGAACGAGCAGTCAGCGTTTAGGGATTGTGGTGACGAGCAATTATTTAGCAAGACAACAAGGTGTGAAAACGACAATGCCCGTTTGGAAAGCAAAGCAACATTGTCGCGACCTTGTCATTGTCCCTCCTCATTTCGATGAATATCGAGCGTACTCAAGGCGTTTCTTTTCTCTCCTTCGTACGTACACTGATGCTGTGGAGCCTGCATCAATTGACGAAGCCTATCTTGATGTGAGCGATTGGAGGGGAGATTATGTGGCGCTTGCGAAAACCATTCAAGACGAGCTCTTGGACAAGGTAGGGTTGCCTTGCAGCATAGGCATCGCGCCAAACAAGTTTTTAGCAAAAATGGCTTCTGATCTTAAAAAACCGCTCGGCATTAGCGTCTTAAGAAAAAGAGACTGGCCGCGTCTTTTTTACGATAAGCCGATTGAAGTCATTCATGGCATTGGGGAGAAAATGGGCGAAAAGCTTCGTCAGGCGGGATACGATAATGTCCAACAGCTTGCTGAAGCCAACCCAGCCAAAATGGCAGAACTATTTGGACCAAAATCCATTCGTCTCATTGATAAAGCACAAGGCGTAGATGACCGAATGGTTGACCCAGAACGCGCAGAAAAACGAAAAAGCGTCGGTGTTTCATCTACCTTTGATGCCGACTTACGTACATTATCCTCGTGCGAGCGAGAGCTCAAAAAGCTCGCAGCAAAATTAAGTGAACGACTATCTGACAAACAGCTAGCTGGGTTCTCATTGACGGTGCAAATTAAATACGCGTCTTTTGAGACGACATCTAAAACGACAAGCTTTTTATCGCCACTTTCATCTGAAACAGATATTGTTGAACAAGCGGCAGCACTATTCACTCTTCTATGGAACAAAGACTCCGTTCGTTTGCTTGGCTTATCCATAGGCAAGCTTGTTTCTGATCAGCAACAGAGCACTCAGCTCAATTTATTTACATTTGAGCGCGAGATTTCCCAATATGAACAACGACGAAAGAGAGAGGAGGAAAAGGAATGAAACTGACGTTTTTAGGGACAGGCGCAGGGTTGCCTTCAAAATCACGGAATGTCTCATCGCTAGCGTTGCAATGGACAGAGGGGATGTTTGACACCTGGCTGTTTGATTGCGGAGAAGCCACGCAGATCCAACTATTGCACACACCTATTAAGCCTGGTCGGATTACAAAAATCTTTATTAGCCACCTGCATGGGGATCATATATTTGGACTGCCTGGTTTTTTAAGCTCCAGGTCATTTCAAGGAGGCGAGGCGACGCCGCTAGAGATTTATGGTCCAGAAGGCATCGCTGCGTATATTGAAACGTCATTGCAGATTAGCGAAACAAAAGTGGCGTATCCAATCATTATTCATGATCTGACCCAAGGTATCTTGTTTGAAAACGACGTTGCTATCGTCGAGGCAAAATCTCTTCAACACACGATCCCATCGTACGGTTTTCGCATTGTCGAGAAGGACAAGCCAGGGGCTTTGCTCGTGGATCGTCTTGTGGAGGACGGTGTGCAACCAGGTCCACATTACCAGCAAATCAAGGATGGACAGCAGGTTGCCCTTCCAGATGGGCGTGTGTTGAATGGAAAAGAGTACATCGGAGAAGCGAAAAAAGGCAGAGTGGTCACCATTCTCGGGGACACCTCTTACTGCGAAGCGGCTATTGAGCTTGCCGAAGATGCCGATTTGCTCATCCACGAAGCAACTTATGCGGAGGCAGATAAAGCCGAGCAAGCGAAGGATTATGGGCATTCAACGGCATTGCAGGCAGCAGAGGTGGCTCATAAAGCACGGGTTCGTCAGCTAGTCCTTACGCATTTGTCTTCACGTTATCAGGATGAGGATGAGCTCCATTCGCTGTTATTAGATGCGAGAAACCTTCATGAAAACATGCTGCTTGCGAGTGATTTACTCACCATCGAGCTTCGGCTTTCTGAGAAGGATTGAAGTGAGGTATTCTTTTTAGCTTTGACGTTTCATAACAGCGCGAGCCATAGCTGGTTTGTCGGTGATCACGCCATCAAAACCCATCCGTCGTGCTAGCATCGTACCTAACGCTGTGTTCACGGTGTACACACGTACATAGAGCTGCTCGCTGCGAAGGCGAGAGACAAGTCTCTTATTTGCAAAGCGCTGGTTCATATGAATTCCGTTCGCACGACAAGCGTTAGCTTGTGCCGACCACTCTCTGACAGGACCAGAAGGGAGCCAGGCCGTTTCAATCGCGTCATCAACCTTTTTGACGTGTGTTAGAAGCTCTGCTGAAAAGCTAGATACGATGCATCTCTTTTGAAGGCTATACTGAAATACGCTTTCCAATACTTTTTCTGGAGCATGTGCATCGTTTGTAGGAGAGGATTTGAGTTCAATATTAAACAAAAGCGGCGTGTGCATTCCCCATTGAAGCACTTTATCTAGTGTCGGAATTGGCGTGTGGAGACCTTTCCAGCGACCATTTGCATTGCATTTGGTCAGGTCCGCCGCGGACAGTGTATGCACCTCAGCATCTATGCCCGCTGTGCGAAGCAAGGTGTTGTCGTGGATGACAACAGGGACACCGTCTGCCGAGAGATGGACATCAAGTTCAACGCCATCCGAGTCATTTGCTAACGCAAGCTGGAAGGAAGCCATCGTATTTTCTGGTGCCGCCTTACTCGCACCACGATGAGCAAAAATGTCCATACCATCACCCTTTCCTCTAATCGATTGTATCATTTTTAACTTTTATGACTTCATAAAAAAAGGCACGGCTTCAGCTTCCTCGGAGTCTTGCTTTCTTTCCTGCGGGATCTTCAGCTCGCGCTGTTACACCCTACGGGTACAAGTGCAACATCGACTCGAGAAGACCTCGTCGTGTTTTCTTTGCCGCAGGAGTCTACGTATTTTGACTACGCTGATGGTTGTTTCTGTGTAAATTTTTTTATTCAAGACAAGGTATTGCATCGTTTCATGCAAATTTATATCACCTGGTGCAGTATTGATGCAGCAGTGGACTTATGACTTATTTTTAGATAACTTGGGCAGTGCGAAATCACCTTCAACGCTGGCTGTTCTTAAGTGGCCGCGAGGTGAGATAGATCCATTGACTTCTCTTTAAAACAACGACTGCTGTATTCAGTAGATAGGAATGGTGCAGGTGCTCACAATCCTGTATTTCTAAAAGGTCGTCTTTCAGTAATGAAGCTGACTTCTTCTACCCTTAAAAACACTAAAAGAGTCTTTTTTTAATTGTGATTAATTCATATATGCGAATCATTAAAAGCCGCAACTAGTGAGACTCCAGCAGGAAAGAAATCACGACTAGAGGTACTTATACTATGGTGCTCTTTAGGGTGATAGCGAACGTATGGCGGCTTGTATAAAAAGTAACCACAAATTGCAGGTTTACACATCTATTTCTAAGAGTTTCCCCGAAAATAAGGTGCGAAAGTTGATTTTACTTGATGAACAAAAACGAAAGGAGGGACCTTATTGCATGAATGAGCAAAAGCCTTTGGTCGTTATTACAGGTGCCTCTGGTGGCATCGGTGCTTCAATCGCCAAACAAGCGGCGAAGCAAGGGTATCGGCTTGCCTTAGTCGGTCGGTCACGTACGCGTTTAGAAAAGACTTTAGAAAGTATTGATTCAACGGATGTTCAGCTTTTTCCTGTAGATATTGCAGATTCGAACCAAGTCTATACTCTCTTTACATCCATTCAGCAAACGATGGGACCGATTGATGTGCTTGTGAACAATGCAGGATTTGGTCGTTTTATCGATTTTCAAGAGCACTCACAAGAAGATGTTGATCAGATGATAAACGTCAATGTAAATGCACTGATGCATTGTACTCGAGCCGTCCTCCCATCCATGACAAAACGAAAAAAAGGTCATATTATCAATGTCGCCTCACAAGCAGGTCGTTTGCCAACACCAAAAGCGACCGTTTATGCAGCATCTAAGCACGCTGTCATCGGTTTTTCACAAGCGTTGCGAATGGAGGTCAAAAACGATTCAGTTTACGTAACGTTGGTGAATCCAGGTCCTGTAAATACGCCGTTTTTTGACGAAGCTGATCCAGAAGGGACGTATAGAACGAAGGTTGCCGGGATGATGATTGACGCGGATCAGCTGGCGGCTGTGATTGTTCAAGCATTTGGAAAAAACAAACGAGAAATTAATCGACCAATTTGGATGCATATAGGCGCAAAGCTCTATCAAGCGTGTCCGCCATTGGTTGAATTTCTGTTTAAAAGCCAATTTCATTCAAAGTAATCGGTGTAAGCTTTCGATCTATTATGGCAAAGGAAACACGATAGGAGGCAATTCCAAGTCGGTGATGCCCCTCGTTGCAATCACGACCGCTGCGTCAACATACTCTGCTTTCACCCTATGGGTACAAGTGCAACATCGACTCAAAGTACTTCTGAGTCTTTGATGCTCTTGTGAAAGCGAGCGTATTAAAAATTGCTTTTACCCAGCTTTATCTAAGCGTGTCTGACAACTGTAAGGTGCAAAAGTTAAGTCATAATTTAAAAACGCATGGTGAGTTTGTCTGAAATATGAATTCGATGCTAGGTGCGTAAGGGATGGGATTGAAGTGGGGAGTGGGTCTATCGCGTCGTGCGTACGAGCAAAAGCTAAATGTAGGTAAACCCTTCATCTGCTTCACTAAAAAAAACCGTCCGGAGACGGTTCTCAAGCTGTTGGCAAACGCTTGCTTTAGGCTATTCGCTGCGCTCAAAAATGCCAAGTGAAAGGAGCGATTCTTCAGCGGCAGTTTGGTCTTCAGGTGTTGTTGTAATCTCTACCTCTTGATCTGGCTGAAGGGAAAGTGCCAACACGCCGAGCAAGCTTTTGGCATCAACGACCCAATCCCCTTTTTTAATTAAAATTGTTTCTGAATGCTGACTGGCTGTGTTCACTAATTGACCAGCTACTTCTGCAAACACTGGCTTTAAAACTTTTACCTTCATTTGTTCATCCCCCATTTCTTGAACCTGCGTTCTACGTCTAAGTATAGAGTCAATGATAGCGATTACACAAGTCAAAAAGTACAATCAAATAAATTTCTATTTGGAGTGAGAAGAGTTCATCTGATTTGCTTTAATTCCAGTGGGCGTTTTAATAAGGTGCATTGCAAATTTGCGTTGACTTCAGTACATTTGAGATAATTGCTGTAGAAAGAGGGTATGAATATGTCTTTAAGGTACGCCATTTTAGGGTTGCTCTCTAAGGAACCAGCTACAGGCTATTCAGTTACACGTGAGTTTAAATACAGGATCACGCATTTTTGGTCTGCTCATCATACGCAGATTTATCGTGAGCTTGTAAAAATGGAAGCAGAGGGTCTTGTTCGTTCGAAGACAATTCGGCAGAGTGATTTTCCTGATAAAAAAGTATACGCAGTCGAAGAAAAGGGAATGACACTTTTGCTTCATTGGCTGCTTCAAACACCAGAAAAAAAAGAAACTCTTTCGATGAAGGACCCCCGTTTGTTACGAGTTTCGTTGCTTCATTTAATTGATATTGACCAATCGATGGCCTATCTTGCATCGTATCGCGATCAGCATAAATCAGCGCAAAAAGAGATTAAAGAATGGCAATCTGTCCATCTTGAGTCATTGAACAACGAGCAGTTTGGAGAGTATTTGACATCGGAATTCGCAATTCGCTACATGGAAATGTGGAGTGATTGGTGCGAGTGGGCAACTTCGGTTCTAAAAGAGTACAAAAAGAAAGGTGATTTGAATGAAACTCAACATGTCGAAAGCGACGGAAGCTAAAGTGACGAATATGCTTACGTCTTCACAGAATGTGTTACGACTCGTATATGATTCGGAAGGGTGTGGCTGTGCCGTAAGTGGCGTGCCTACATTGTATGAAGCGAATGCCAAGGACGTGGGAAGTGAGCAACGAGCTGATTGCCCATTGCCAGTTTATTATTGGCCGCCGCATCAAGTGTTTTTTGGGGATGAGGCATTAACGCTGAAAGCCAACGAAACCAACAATACCTTTACGCTTAGAAATGACTCTGAAATTTTGAATGCACGTTTGACAGTGAAGCAACCAAGCGCTTCTAAATAAAGTCAAAGACCGATCTACTTCCATTTAATTCAGGGAACGTAACTTTTTGATGTTTTAAAGGGGGGGCACTATGGACGAGATACGACAGAGAATAGCCAATTTGATAAACAAAAATGATCAAAAAGTTATGATCGGGATCTCAGGTCATGGCGCTTCTGGAAAAACAACATTCGCAAATCAGCTTGTTGAGCTTATAGAAGAAAAAGACATCAATCTTATAAATACTGATCCTTATATAATTGGCTCTGATCTGAGGAAGTACACGACATTAGCTTATGAATATAACGGCAAAGAACACCATTATAAAATGACAGCATGCCATCCTGCTGCTCATAATGTGTATGCTTTAGAGCGAGACATCAACATGCTGAGGGATGGTTTGGATTTTTATAGTCTGGCCACACATTATAAGAAGAGCACGCTAATTTCTTCTCAACATAAAGTGACGATTGTAGAAGGTATGAGTCTGGCATTTATAAGCCAGAGATTGTTCGATTTGACGGTTTATTTATATACCGATGGAGAAACAGAATTAACTAGAAGAGGGATTCGAGATGTTTCTGAAAGAGGAACAGACCTTCATTATTTAAACCAATCACACGAAGAGCGCAGAATACAATATGAAGTCTTTATGCATCCTTATCATCAAAACTTTGATATCGTAGTAAAGAATTCAAATGAAGCGTTTTTTCTAGAAAAAGATAATTTTAAATAGACATCCCCATACAAAGGAATGAGAGAAACCTTCATTGTATGGGGATTTTCTGTTCTACGCTTCAAAACGCGCTCGCCTGCGCTCCGTAGAAGCTACGGCGCAGAAATCCTCGGTCTAGTGAAATGTGGAGAACCATTTCCCAGCCCAATGATGTTCTGACCTGCGCTTCTGAACTCACGGCGCTCCACTTTTAATCTCTAGCTCCGGCTCGCTGAAGCTGCGAGGTAGAAATCCCGGTGTGAGAGAAATGTGAAGAACCATTTCTTCACCCCGTGATGTTCTACTCTGCGTTTCAAAACGCGCTCACCTCCGCTTTCAATTATCCAGTTGCGCGCCGTAGAAGCTGCGGCGCAGAAATCCTTGGTCTAGTGAAATGTGGAGAACCATTTCCCAGCCCAATGATGTTCTGACCTGCGCTTCTGAACTCACGGCGCTCCACTTTTAACTTCTATACTGTTGATATTGCTGGTTTTTTGTCTGGGACTGGAGCCAGGTGGTTTGATCGGTCGTTAGTGTGGTGTTGGCTTGTCCGATGTCTGTGAGCTGTTGTGTGTTGCTTGCACCTGGTATGACGCAGGCGACTGCGGGGTGGTGCAATGGGTAGGCGAGTGTGTGTTCTGTTAGTGTGTCTGGCCATTTGTCTGTGAGTTTTTTTAAAGTGTTTTGGAGCTCTTCGCCTGTGTAGGATAGGTAGCCGTCTTCAAAGGCACGAACTCTTTTTTCATCGCCTTTGGTGGTGAGGAGGCCTTTGGCGAGTGGTCCTCTGGCAATGACGGACACATTGTGGGCATGAAGAGTGTCAAGTAGCTCTTCAGGTCGTCTGTCGAGTAAGCTGTATTGCATCATCACGCTGTCGATGGAAGCTTTTTTGAGATACGTATGAATGACATTTGGTCGGATAGAAGAGATTCCGTAGGCGCGAATTTTCCCTTGCGCTTTTAACTGCTCAAATGCTTCAATGATGTCATCAATGGGATCATCTAGTGTCCCCCCATGGAGCTGATAAAGGTCGATATAATCTGTGTTCAAGCGTTTTAAGCTTTCTTCAACTTGGGAGAGGATGTATGGCTTGGTTGGCGCCCATTCCCAGCCTTCTTTCCCTCTTTCAAATCGATTGCCTACTTTTGTGGCAATCGTCACATCTAGGCGATGGCTGTGAAGAAACTTGCCGACAAGTTCTTCATTGCGTCCTTGATCATAAAGGTCTGCCGTATCAAAGTGCGTAATGCCAATCTCGAGTGCTTTCTTTATAAGTGTCTCAGCCGTGCCCTCTTCGGTGCCTAATGACATACACCCATAGCTAATGGGAGAGACGAAAAGACTAGAGTTTCCTATCTGTCTTTTTTTCAATGAAATTCCTCCTTACGCGAAGTAGGTTCATTGTAACGAAAGTTCTGGACGTTCTCCAGTTTAGACGTTTGTGCGTTTGTTGGTTTTGATGCAGATGCGATCCAATCGGTTACATACGTGAATTGCTTATTGTATTGCTTTAATGTTTCTCTTATCTCCCAAGCCTTTCCAGAGCAAACAATAGAGGTCGAACGAATGATGATCTTCAATCTGTTCTCCTTTCCTGCCTCAATAGCTATCCGAGTCAATGTTTTTTCCTATATAGTCTCGACAAACGTAAAGTCGTTCATACCAGACTGAATAAGCGGTATGATACACTGTATGAAGCAATGAAAAAAACATGATTGGATGTGATTGAATGAAGCTAGAAGAAGAAACGCTAGGCAAGGAGATTGTGTTTGAAGGACGCTTAATTCGAGTCGAAGTGGAAGATGTCCGCTTGCCTGATCATAGCCATTCAAAACGTGAGATCGTGAGGCATCCTGGAGCTGTTGCGGTCATTGCACACGATGAAAATGGTCGACTTGTGCTTGTTCGCCAGTATCGAAAAGCGCTAGGGAAGGTCATCTATGAAATTCCAGCCGGCAAAAAAGAGACGGGTGAAGAGAGCTTAGTAACGGCTCAACGAGAATTGGAAGAGGAGACAGGCTACACGGCTTCCGAGTGGAAGGAAATCACCTCGTTTTATACCTCCCCTGGGTTTGCGGATGAATGCATTGAACTGTACGAGGCAAAGGGTCTAACTCTCTCACAAGGCTTACAAACGGATGAGGATGAGTTTCTAGAGGTGGTCCATGTGACGTTAGAGGAAGCGAATGAACTGCAGAAGGAAAAGAAAATACATGATGCGAAAACAGCGTATGCATTACTCTATCTAGCAAATCGTTAAACTGGAACGCATGTCCCTGTTGCTTTCTTCATAGACTCATAGAAATGGAGAAAGGAAAGGATGGTAGACATGCATTCATTGCGGACAAATTCGTTGAGGCAGCATCTTCATAAGCATCACTCGTTGTTTGTGTTTAGTGCGACCTTATTGTTGGTAGGCATTATTTTTGGTGCGCTCATTGTAAATAGCTTGACCCTCTTACAAAAAGACGATTTGTACAAGTATCTTGGGCATTTTTTCACTGATGTGCAAAGTGACCATTTGGCAACGCCAACGATTATTTTCGCCCAGAGCTTTTGGCAGGATGTGAAAACAATTGGCCTCATGTGGTTGCTTGGGCTGTCCGTCATCGGGGCTCCAATTGTGATGGGTCTAGCTTTCATAAAAGGAGTGTTTGTAGGGTTTACTGTCGGTTTTCTTGTCACGCAAATGGGCTGGCAAGGGGTGGTCCTATCGGCATTTGCGATTATGCCGCAAAATATGATTATCGTCCCTGTGTATATTTGTGTTTGCGCCATGTCGATTGCTTTCTCAATGCAATTGATTCGCAACCAGCTATCGACGCGACATCGAAAACCGTTTTGGCCGATCTTTAGGCAATTCTCAATAGCCACCGCTACGTTATGTGTTTTGTTCATTGTGTCAGCCGCATTCGAAGCTTGGATTAGTCCTTATTTTATGCGTCTCGCTTTGCATTTGTAGAAGCGAAAGTAAAAAAATCATTCCTTTTTTTAAATTGATAAAATTATCATATTATAATTAATATAATTTGACAGACTTTCTCATTCTCAATATAATAGATAAGAAGAGTGGGGAGGGTGCGAATTGGAAATTGAAAATCGTATCGAACGAATTAAGAAACAGCTTCATCAGCAAAGCTATAAGCTGACTCCGCAAAGGGAAGCAACCGTAAGAGTCCTTCTAGAAAATGAGGAGGACCATTTAAGTGCTGAAGATGTGTATTTGCTCGTAAAGGAAAAAGCACCTGAGATCGGACTTGCAACGGTGTATCGTACACTAGAGCTCTTAACCGAACTAAAGGTAGTCGACAAAATTAATTTTGGAGACGGGGTCTCTCGGTTTGATCTCCGCAAAGAAGGGGCTGCGCATTTTCATCACCATCTTGTTTGCATTGAATGTGGAAAAGTAGAAGAGATTGAGGACGATTTATTAGAAGACGTTGAAAAAATCGTGGAACGTGACTTTACGTTTAAAATAATGGATCACCGACTTACCTTTCATGGCATCTGTCGTAACTGTCAGCAATTAAAGAAAGGTGAATAAAATTTGTTCTCCTGGCAATACATTGATGTAAAACGTATTTTGCAGGAGGACAAAAAGATGGGCTGGTTCGCTAAAGCTTGGGTGTCATTTCGGGTATTTATTGCCTTTATGTTGTTTACATCATTGTTTTATTTCGCAATGACGTGGATACAAAACGAATATGGGTATTTTCAGCATGAGGACGTTCCATCACAAAACACTGAAATTGAGAAGGTGCACATGGCGCCCCAGGAGCAATCGTTCATTTCTACTTAAATGGGGAGTGGAAGACAATGATTCACCACAAGGAATCCTTCCTAGAATATGTGATCGTTGAAAAGGGATTATCCGAGAATACGGTTTCCTCCTATGAACGAGATATTCAACACTATTTGACGTTCCTCACTTTACATGAGCGGGTGGAACGAATAGAGGATGTCACACGTGGCCATATTCTAAACTATCTTGCCGAGTTACATGACAAGGGACGCGCAAAAACGACCGTTGCCAGAAATATTGCGTCAATCCGTTCTTTTCATAAGTTTTTATCAAGAGACAAGGTGACTCAAACAGATCCATCTGCCCATTTGGATGCCCCGAAATCTGACCGTAAGCTTCCGAGTGTCCTTGGAAATCGAGACATTGAAGCGTTGCTTTCATTTCCTAATAGTGAGACCTCCTACATGCGTCGAGATCGAGCAATGCTAGAGCTATTGTACGCGACAGGCATGCGTGTTAGTGAGTTGACCAACCTGAATGTGGAAGATGTACATATGACGATGGGATTTGTCCAATGCACAGGGAAGGGAAACAAAGAGAGAATTATCCCACTTGGTCAAATGGCCAATAACGCCTTGGACGTGTACCTTCGTGAAGAACGTGGCACACTGTTAAAAAGAGGAAGTTCAGAGCATGCTATGTTTATTAATCACCGAGGCACTAGACTAACGCGTCAAGGGTTTTGGAAAGTATTAAAAAAACGCGCAAAGGAAGCTGGCGTTCAAAAGAACATTACACCACATACGTTGCGACATTCTTTTGCCACGCATTTGTTGGAAAACGGAGCTGACTTGCGAGCGGTTCAAGAAATGCTTGGGCATTCAGATATATCAACGACACAAATCTACACCCATGTATCAAAGGTCCGTCTCAAAGACATATATGCTCAGCACCATCCACGTGCTTAAGCGCAAGAAGCCAGCCAAACGGCCGGTTTTTTTGTTGTCTTTAGCATTTAAGCAACCGATTGACAAATGAAATAATAGTCAAAAATGCGTATACTGAAAAGAACTCTTAGGAGGTGCGAAAGTGAACCAATTATTTCAAAGAGCGGTTGTCGTTGTTTTAGATTCAGTTGGTATCGGCGCGGCCGATGATGCCAAAGAATTTGGTGACTTAGGAGCACATACGCTTGGTCACTTGGCGGACGTCACATCAGATGGTCTTCATGTCCCTGCACTTGAAGCGATGGGACTGGGCCATCTAGCAGAGCTTAACGGTGTTGCAAAAGTCGATGAACCTAGCGCGTTCCATACGATAATGAAGCCAGTTGCCAATGGCAAGGATACGATGACAGGGCATTGGGAGCTAATGGGTGTTGTCGTAGACGAGCCTTTTCAAACGTACCCCGATGGATTTCCCGAGGAAGTGATTAAACGAATTGAACAAGAATCGGGAAGACGTGTCATTGGGAATGTGCCAGCCTCGGGCACGGAGATTATTAAACAATTTGGTCCACAGCAACTTAAGGACGGCTCATTAATCGTGTATACGTCTGCGGATTCTGTGCTTCAGATTGCGGCCCACGAAGAAGTCATTCCGTTAGAAGAATTATATGAGATATGTGAGAGAATTCGTTCTTGGACGAAAGAACCTCCCCACCTTGTTGGAAGAATTATAGCACGTCCATATAGAGGTAAATCAGGTCAATTTACGCGGACAAGCAATCGGCGCGATTATGCGTTAAAGCCCTATGGACCAACGACGTTAACGACGTTGAAAGAGCATTCTCTTGCCGTTATTGGCATTGGGAAGATCGCCGACATATACGATGGAGAAGGCATTACAGAGAGCATTAAAACGAAATCGAACGACGATGGTGTCGATCAGCTTTTAACCGTTCTAAAGCGTGAACCAGAACAAGGTCTCGTTTTTGTAAACCTCGTCGACTTTGATGCGTTGTATGGCCACCGACGCGATCCGAAAGGATATAAGGAGGCCTTAGAGGCGTTCGACAAGCGCTTACCTGAGATTACTGCTGCGCTAAACGAGTCCGATGTGCTAATTATTACGGCAGACCATGGAAACGACCCGACCGCCACTGGGACCGATCATACGAGAGAAAATGTACCATTACTGTTGTATAGTCCACGATGGAAAGAGGGCAAAGCACTCCCAGAACGACAAAGCTTTTGTGATCTTGGTGCTTTCATTTCTGAAAACTTTCAAGTGCCTAAAGGAAAACACGGCACAAGCTTTTTTGGAGAGCTGGGTGAGTCCAATGACGGATAAGCTTACAGCAGCGGTAGAGTACCTTGAGTCAAACAATATTGGCTCCCCTAAGATAGGACTTATTCTCGGATCAGGCATGGGAAATACCGTCGACAACTATCCTGTTTTACAATCGATTGGGTATGAGCAAATTCCAGGATTTAAACAACCAACTGTTGCAGGCCATCAAGGCCAGCTGAAAATGACGAATCATTACGGGGTAGATGTGATCTGGATGCAAGGGCGCTTGCATTATTATGAAGGTCATTCAGTAGAAGATATGGTGTTCCCCATCCGCGTGATGAAGGAACTTGGCGTTCAAAAGCTCCTCATTACCAATGCGGCGGGAGGGGTGTCGACGTATTTTCATGAAGGTGATTTTATGGTGCTAGATGGGCATTTAGGACTTGCCAACATGACCTTTTCATCGGCTGCTGCGCCGGGCTCCTATTGTCCACAAATGCGTACCAATGCGATGGAGGCCGCTTCGAATGTACCAAATCTAACGATGCATGCTGGTGTGTATGCCATGGTTAGCGGTCCCTCCTATGAAACTCCTGCAGAGGTCAAGATGTTGCGTACACTTGGAGCTGACGCTGTTGGAATGTCGACAGTGCCAGAGGTTCTTACAGCCCAACAGTTAGGTATGAAGGTTCTCGGTATTTCCTGCATCACTAACATGGCGTCTGGCATAACGAATGCGCCTCTTTCTCATGAAGAGGTGATGGAGACGTCCTCACGTGTGAAAGCGGATTTTGCCGATTGGTTAGACCGTTGGCTTGCGTTAGAAACGAAAGGAGAGAGTGATGATGGAAAACATTTGGGAGAATAGTGAAGCAGCTGTAGCGTTTATTCGCCAAAAAACAAATCTAAAACCAGTGTTAGGTTGTGTGCTTGGGTCAGGGCTTGGTCAATTTGCCGATGGATTAGAGGAAGCTGTGCGTATTCCATTTGAAGACGTACCGGGTTGCAAACCTTCTACAGTTGCAGGACATTCTGGCGCTTTTATTATCGGCACGTATCGTGACGTACCGATGGTGATCATGCAAGGAAGGTACCATTATTATGAAGGCTACAGCATGCCAGAGGTTACGTTTCCGATACGCGTCATGCATCAGCTTGGTTGTCGAGAGCTCATTGTGACCAACGCCTGTGGTGGGATGGACGAATCTTTTTCACCAGGTCAATTTATGCTGATTACAGATCATCTTAATCTTACTGGAGATCATCCATTGATCGGGAAAAACGATGAGCGATTTGGTCCGCGATTCCCTGATCTTTCTTCTGCGTATGATCAAGAGTGGCAACAAGTTGCACGAACCGCTGCAGGATCTGTTGATGTGACTCTACAACAAGGCGTGTATGCGGCGATATCTGGACCGTCGTATCTTTCCCATGCTGAATTACGTATGCTACGTACGCTTGGTGCTGACGCTGTCGGGATGTCGACAGTGCCAGAAGTGATTGTGGCTCGGCATATGGGAATGCGTGTGCTTGGCATTTCTTGTATCACGGACCTGGCTCTCGGAACCGCCACAGAATCCCTTACTCATGAAGAGGTTGTCGCCGTAGCTGATGCGGCAAGTGCGCAATTCGTCCAATTGCTAACAACGATTGTCGAGCTTGCTAAAAAGGAGCGATTCGTATGAGAATGACAGACGTGATTGAACGGAAACGCGACGGAAAAGCACTAACAGGCGAGGAAATAAAAGCGCTTGTCAAAGGCTATACAGAAGACTCGATTCCAGATTATCAAATGAGTGCCTTCCTGATGGCCGTTTATTACGAAGGCATGTCAGATGAAGAGGTTGCTGCGCTCACAGATGCGATGGCAACCTCTGGTGAAACATTGGATTATGCTTCTCTAGGCAATAAAACCGTAGATAAGCATTCGACGGGTGGCGTAGGCGATAAAACAACTTTTGTGGTTGCGCCACTCGCCGCAAGCTGTGGCATTATCGTTCCGAAAATGTCAGGTCGTGGCCTCGGTCATACCGGTGGCACGATCGACAAGCTTGAGGCGATCCCGGGTTTTAAAACCGATGCCACGAAGGAAGAGTTTAATACACTTCTGAAAACGTATGGCATGGCAGTTGTCGGGCAGACTCAGGACTTGGCGCCAGCTGACAAAAAAATATATGCCTTACGTGATGTCACCGCAACGGTCGAATCGCTCCCGTTAATTGCGAGCTCTGTGATGAGTAAAAAAATTGCGGCAGGCGCAAAAGGCATCGTGTTGGATGTCAAAGTTGGATCAGGAGCGTTTATGAAGTCTGCTGACGAAGCGAGGAAGTTAGCTTCAACAATGGTGTCCATCGGCGAAGCCCTTGGCCGAAAGACGATCGCTCTGTTAACAAACATGGATCAGCCTCTTGGCTATACGATTGGCAATTTGCTCGAGGTAGAGGAAGCGATTGACACGCTTAAGGGAGAAGGTCCTGAGGACGTTACAGAATTAAGTGTGCAGCTTGTTGCCCGCATGCTCATGTGTACAGATGAGTCGATCACGTTTGATAAGGCATACGAAACAGTCAAAGCGAAGCTGCTGAGCGGTGAGGCGTTGGAGAAATTTATTTCGTATAGCGAGAGCCGAGGTGCCGACAGAGCCTTGTTTTCGTCTTTTTCATCGCTCTATGAAGGCGTCGAAACCATTGATTTGTATCCTGAACAAGAAGGTTACATCCACCGTTTTGATACGCAAGGAATCGGGCGAGCGGCCATGTGGCTAGGTGCAGGTCGAGCAGACAAAACAAGTCAAATTGATCCTGCGGTTGGGTTAAAGTTATTGAAAAAAAGCGGCGATTTCGTGAGCACCGACACCCCTTGGGTCCGGCTCTATGTGAGAAAAGGGACAAGCTGCGAGGATACGAAACGTCTTTTGCAGGAATGCATTGAACTGGGAGCAGCTGCCCCGGATACACTGCCTTTAATTATTGATACCGTTACAGCATAAACCATGTAAAAAGCTTCCTTCTGGCAAAGATTGCAGAAGAAAGCTTTTTTTCTGTGACTAGAAAAATAATCGTTGCGTGATTCCTATAACTGCAAAGAAGACATACATCCCGATAACGAATCGAGCTAAGAACAGCCCCGCTTTTGCAAATAGTTGCTCTTTATATGTTTTACCTAGGTACCAAGCAACGCAAAATAAAACGATACCAACCAATTCGATATAAGGAGAAGAAAAACCTAAGGGAGCTAGCAAATACTCACCAACAGACCCATTTCTGAGATGATAAAAATTGAATACCATGGCGAAAGCAGCAACCAATAGAGAAAAACTACCGATACCTAAGGATTTCTTTACTGAAAAAGCCGAAGTCTTTTCTAAAGCGGATGAGACCATGCGCATCGCTCCTAAAATTTTTTCTAGATAGCGTAAAAAGAGTAAGCATCGATTTTTAATAGTTTGTTGCAGAATTAGTAAGTGGGTATTTTAATTAGCCAGCTTTCGCATTGCAAAAATCACCTTCAAAGTTTGCAATGCTTGAGTAGAAGTGAGGTGAGATAGATTGATTGACTTCAAAGAAACGAGGTCTTTTCGAGTCGATGTTGCACTTATACCCTTTTAGGGGCAAAGATAACACGATGAGGTCCTTTCGAATCGATGTTTCAATCACGACCGCTTCGTCAAAACACTTCGCTTTCCGCGGGCACGGCTTCAGCTTCCTCGGAATCTTGCTTTCCTGCGGGATCTTCAGCTCGCGCTGTTCCCGCAGGAGTCTACGTATGTTGACTACGCTAATGTTTGTTTCTGCGTAGATTGTTTTTATTTGTCCGGGTCTCGTATAACGGAGGAAAAGCGTGTTAAAGCGTATTGCAACCCAAATAAGAAAAGTAAGTGCATCGTTTCTGCAAAGTTACATCACCTAGTGCAGTGTTGATGCAGCAGTGGACATATGTTTAGATAACTTGCGCAAAACAAAAATCATCTACAACTGGCTGAGCTTGGTAGGGATTGAATTTCAGATTTACCCAACTATATCTAGGCGTGTCTTCAAAATGTAAGGTGCGAATGTTGAGTTGATTATATTCGAAAAAATCATTTATTTCAATTAAAATGAGATACGTAACGTGCGAACAGGTTTCAACTTTGAATTCCTCATGCTTCTAAGTGGCTGCTGTAATACTCAAAAATTTGATGGGAGGGCGACTCATTGAACAAGCACAAGAGAGCATGGATTTTATTGACTGGAATAGTACTGGCAACCATGTTTCTTTTCTTTATCATTGGCGAAAAGGATCTTAATGACCAAACAATGACAGGGTATCTTACAGTTATTAAGGAAAGGGACAATGGCACAATCCATAATGTCTATGTGTCTGCTAAAAATAGCAAAGAGATCGTAGGTAAATACACCATTAACGAACAAACCAAGCTGGTCAATGTCAACTGTGATTCAATTGCGCACGAATCATTTAAAGTTGGTCAGGTCGTTGAGATGACAAATAATGGTCTGGTCTTAACGAGCATTCCTTTTGCGACCACTGCTTTGAAAATGGTCTTAAAAGAAGAAAACGAGGCAGAAGCAAAGGCTACCCGAAAAGCCATACAGCAAACGTATGATTTATCTGAAGTTGCGTTCTCCATTGAGGAAGTCAAGCAAAATCAACAGACCGGACAGTGGAAGGTCGTATTTAACAGTCTAAGTGGCCAGGATAAGGAAGTTATTGTTTCAATAGATCAGTGAATAAGCTGCAACAAGAACTAAGCTCCTTTAAGGTAGACAGATGAAATCACCGTCTGTTTGTACTTTAAGGTGTTTTTTTCATTTATTAAGAAGCCTCTTTTACGCCTTACTTCTACACCTCAATCCCTTATCCAGCCATCCATCAGAAATCGTACATTCACGCACTCGTGCGTATAAGCTGCCAACCTTTGGAGACAATGGTAGCTAGTAGAATGGAGGTCTTAGGATGGGTAAACGGTTAAAAATGGCTGGATTGCTTCTTTGCATCTTCACATTGAGTAACGGAATCACCATGAATTCAGTAAAGGCTGAAGAGATTGGCTTAACACCAAATGCCTCGTCAGCCATGCTCATTGAACAATCCTCTGGACAAATGTTATATGAGAAAGATAGCAGGGAAAAGCTGCCACCAGCTTCAATGACAAAAATTATGACAATGTTGCTTGTCATGGAGGCGTTGGAAAAAGGCGAGCTCACTCTTGATGAAAAGGTTACTGCCAGTGAACACGCTGCCTCAATGGGAGGATCGCAAATCTTTTTAGAAGCTGGCGAATCCATGACCGTGGATGACCTATTAAAAGGCGTGGCGATTGCGTCAGGCAATGACGCGTCGATGGCGTTAGCTGAACATTTAGCCGGCACTGAGGATGCGTTCGTTGAAAAAATGAATCAGCGGGTCAAATCGCTAGGTTTAACCGATACGCATTTTGTGAATCCAACAGGGCTGCCTGCGAAAGATCATTATAGCACTGCGCACGATATGGCCATGATGGCCCGGGAGCTTCTTAAACATGAAAACATTACAACGTACACTGGAACTTACGAGGACCATCTTCGTCAGCAGTCGGATGATCCGTTTTGGCTTGTCAACACGAACAGACTCGTTAAATTTTATGACGGTGCTGACGGGTTAAAAACGGGCTTTACTTCGGAGGCAAAATATTGCTTGACAGCGACAGCAAAACGCAATGGAATGCGCGTCATTGCCGTTGTCATGGGAGCACCTACGTCTAAGGAGCGAAACGGCCAAATTGTTAAAATGTTTGATTACGCGTTTAATCGATTTGAAACGCACAAACTTTATGAGAAAGACGTTGCTGTTGGAACAATACGCGTTGAAAAGGGGCAGCGAAAGCATGTCAATGCCGTCACTGAAACACCTGTGTCTATACTTACCCCAAAAGGAACTGATGTATCAACATTAACGACATTCATTAAGCTCGATGGCCCTCTCAACGCTCCGCTAGCGAAAGGAGATAGAGCAGGTGAGATTCATGTCAAACAGGATGGCAAGACCGTCTCGAAAACCACGTTGGTCATCCAAGAGGATGTTGATGATGCGAGCTGGTGGACGTTATTCAAACGTTCCCTCGCCGCTGTTTCGGGGCAATAATTGTCAGAATGAGTAGAAATCACTCTGATTTTTATAACCTTTGTCACCTGTAAAGGATTTTCTCAAGACGCTGGCGAAAAAGGCTCATATCTCAATTCTGAAGGGAGCAGTCATGCGTCTATGAGCTTAGAAGTGAAGATGAATGTTAAAAACGATGTGCTTTGTGTACGACTCGTTGGAGAGCTGGATCATCATGAGGCGGATACGCTTCGGGAAACCCTAGTCGCTAAGTTTGCAGAGAGTGGGACGAAGCATTTGATCTTAAACTTAGAAGCACTGTCCTTTATGGATAGCTCAGGATTGGGCGTCATACTTGGAAGGTACAAGCAGGTTCAAAAACTTGGAGGGCAAGTGTATGTTTGCGCAATATCGAAGCCCGTCCAACGTCTATTTGAAATGTCAGGGATGTTTAAAATCATTGCGGTGGCAGAAAACGAAAACGTCTGTCTAGAAGCCTTGGGGGTGGCCTAAACAATGAGAAATGAAATGCATATTCGGTTTTCGGCTGTTAGTGAAAATGAGTCTTTTGCACGTGTCGCCGTTGCTGCCTTTTTGACCAATGTGAATCCTACCCTTGATGAACTCACAGAAATCAAAACCGTTGTATCGGAAGCAGTAACGAATTCAATTATTCATGGCTATGATCATGATGCAGAGAAGTTTATTGAGTTATCCGCAGTGCTTGAGGAAGGGAAGTTAGACATTGTCGTTCGTGACGAAGGTCATGGCATAAGTGATATCCCTGAAGCGATGGAGCCATTGTATTCCTCAAAGCCAGAGCTTGAACGATCAGGTATGGGATTTACCATCATGGAAAACTTCATGGATGAAGTCAGTGTAGAGTCTGGACCAGGTCAAGGAACTGTTGTTCGTCTAACAAAGTATTTTGCAGCGAAAAAAGCACTCTGCAACTAAGGAGTTGGACCTATGGATGTGGAGGTCAAAAAACAAACGGCGTTTCTAAAAGACGAAGAAGTCAAAGCTTTAATTCGTTTAAGCCATGATGGAGACCAGGAAGCAAGAGACCACATTGTACAGAAAAACATCAGGCTTGTCTGGTCTGTCGTGCAACGATTTCTAAATCGTGGCTATGATCAAGACGATTTGTTTCAGATTGGTTGTATAGGATTACTGAAATCGGTCGATAAATTTGATCTGAGCTATGACGTGAAATTTTCCACGTATGCCGTACCAATGATTATTGGCGAAATTCAGCGTTTTATTCGCGATGACGGTACTGTAAAAGTAAGCCGATCCTTAAAAGAAACAGGCAACAAAATTCGTAGAGCACGAGACGAATTGACAAAATCCCTCAGTCGTTCACCGACGATTTCAGAAATCGCCGAAGCTCTGGAAATCTCAACAGAAGATGTCGTGATGGCTCAAGAAGCGAGTAGGAACCCGTCATCCATTCATGAGACTGTTTATGAAAACGATGGGGACCCTATTACGCTGCTTGACCAAATCGCCGATGATACGCAGCATAAATGGTTTGATCAAATGGCGCTAGAGGAGACGATTCGCGCTTTAAACGAGCGTGAACGACTGATCATTTATTTGCGCTATTACAAAGATCAAACGCAATCAGAGGTGGCCCATCGTTTGGGCATTTCACAAGTCCAAGTGTCACGTTTAGAGAAAAAAATTCTTGAACATATGAAAGAGCAAATGGGTTAATGCCATTTGCTTTTTTTGTTTTAGACATAGTTGGGTAAAAGATGAAAATCATTATTGGAGTTGCTTATATACAAGCTGCGATACGCTCGCTTTCACCCTAAAGGGTACAAGTCTCGCTAGTGGCTGCTTTTGAGTTGTAACGCATTTTACAAGCTAAGGCATGCCTCACAAAAAAATTGAAACAGTAGCGTAGTCAAAATACGTAGACTCCTGCGGGAACAGCGCGAGCTGAAGATCCCCTCGGAAAGCTTTTGCTTTCCGAGGAAGCTGAAGCCGTGCCCGGCGGTAAAGTAAACACGATGAGGTACTCGCGAATCGATGTTGACCTTATACCCTTTAGGGTGCAAGCGTAGTATTTTGACGAAGCGGTTAATACCTTACTAGCAAAAATAAAACTCAAAACAGATTCAGTTGAATTGTTCGGAATTTTATAAGAATACATAAGTTATGCCCTAATCCGTTCACAGAAATTGGATGCGTTTTGCAGGGCTCTCCTCAAATGCTCACTTTTGCACAGGTAGTACAGTTCTGCGTCCTTCTCAAAAGGATCTGTTGCCAGCTTGAACGAAACATTGTGCAAATTAGCTTAGGCAAGAATTTTGTTCGTTTCAAAAACGTTGGGATTTTATGCATGAGCTACCCTTCTAAGTTCCATACTATAACAGAGTATGAAGGAGGTGCCTCAATGATCCAAGATAGTATCATACGGATGAGACCTCATATCGTTGTAGAGCCGAATGCCGTCGTGTCCCTCCGTGATGTCGCACAAATCATCACAGAAGAACCATATGCAAGCGACCTTGAATCACTCGTTATCCACCAAGTGACAACAGCGGATCGTAATCTTGTTGTAATCGATGTCGTCAAAGCAATCCGGTGTATACGTGAGCGATTCCCTGGCCTTCCTGTACAATCCTTAGGGGCAACTCAGACGATTGTCACCGTTAACTACAAGAAGAAAAGGCTTACGCCGCTTCTATTTGTAGGTGTGTGGTTGTTATTGTTCATTGGCGCTGGACTGGCCATAATGAATTTCCATGAGGATGTCAGCATGGGGGCTGTGCATCAGAAGTTATTTTATTTGCTAACTGGAGTCGAAAATGAAGAACCACTATTGCTTCAAATTCCATACTCCATTGGACTAGGCCTTGGCATGATCTTATTCTTTAACCACATATTCAAAAAGCGGATCAATGAGGAGCCGAGTCCTCTCGAGGTCGAGATGTTCAAATATCAGCAAGATCTTGATCAGTATGTTGCGATTCATGAAAATAAAGAAATCGATAAACAAAAAGATGCTCACTAACCTCTTGGTAATTTTTTTAGGACTGGCTGGAGGGCTAGCTGTAGGTTCAGGGTTTGTCGCCTTTTTAAGCGTTTTAGGTATCATTCCACGTTTAATGCAACTTACCAAAACGGGTCACCGAATGCATCAATATGAATGGGCGATTGTTTCCGGCGCTTTGTGTAGCACATGGATTGGTCTTCGATCGATCCCGCTGTACATGGGCATTTGGGTAACGATCCCGGTAGGATTATTTTGTGGCATGTTTATCGGCATGCTTGCAGCTGCGTTAACCGAGGTACTGAATGTATTTCCAATCCTCGCAAAGCGAATTGGTATTGAAGCACAAATGATTGGGTTGCTGATGGCCATTGTCTTTGGAAAAGTATTAGGCTCACTATTTCATTGGATCATTTTCGTGAAGTGAGCCCTAGTTGATGTAAAGGAGGAGAAGTTGGTTGACGACGAAAAATGTCATTTTTGTTACAGATGGTGATGAATATGCAGAGCGGAACCTCGTCTTTGCAGCCAAGACATTTAATGCTGAATGTCTTCTCCAATCCAGAGGCAATCCATCTCTTAGAACAGGGAAGCAACTGTTGGATGATATTCAGAAATCGAATAGCGATTTGCTGTTCTTGATGTTTGATGATTGTGGATCAACCGGTACGGGTCCGGGCGAGATGGCAATGCTTGAAATTGCGGCTGATCCTTCTGTGAAGCTTTTAGGCGTCGTAGCGGTAGCCTCCAAAACGCGGAAAGGTGGCGGTGAGTGGACGCTCGTCAATGTGTCTATTGATCGCTATGGGGAATTGACTCAGCACTCTATAGATAAAAGTGGTGTCCAGGATATTGAGATTGGGCGTATTCATGGCGATACCGTAGATTGTTTGCAGAAGCTTCCGACGAACCTCATTGTCGGCATTGGCGATATCGGCAAAATGGACGGACGTGACGATGTGAAAAAAGGTGCACCGATTACGTGCCTAGCGATCAGTACGATACTCGAGAGGAGCGGCTTTCTTTATGGCGAAAGAAACGAAGACGAAGACAAAAACGCCCATCAGCACAAACATTAAAGAAGTCGAAAGCTATTTTAAGCATCATTTAGGGATGGATGTGTCATTTGACGTTGGCGTCAGACGGCTGCTTGTTTTGGATAAGCAAGTGCACATCTATTATGTGACTGGTCTTTGTGAATCACGATTGATTGCCGAAATCATCGAAGAACTTGTCCATCTAAACGAAGTCGAAAAAAGCGACAGTGATGTTGCAGAAGTGGTCCATAACCGCTTACTTCATCAGCAGGTGGCGAC
Organism: Aureibacillus halotolerans; assembly: GCF_004363045.1. Classification (NCBI taxonomy): domain Bacteria; kingdom Bacillati; phylum Bacillota; class Bacilli; order Caryophanales; family Bacillaceae; genus Aureibacillus; species Aureibacillus halotolerans. Next base: position 165,522 of record NZ_SNYJ01000003.1, on the reverse strand, counting down.
GTGCAAAACGTACGATGAAGCGTGTGACCAAGTCCTGTCAGGTTTGATCTTTATCGCTATTGACGGAGAGAATCGAGGTTTTATTGTTGATGTCCGAAAATATCCAGGAAGATCACCTAAAGAGCCTGATACGGAAAAGGTCGTTCGTGGCTCAAGGGATGGGTATACAGAAAACATTATCGAAAATACGGCACTAACCCGTCGTAGAATTCGTGATGAACGTCTTCGATTTAAAATGGTTCATGTCGGTGAACGCTCAAAAACCGATATTTGTATCGTCTATTTACAAGATGTCGCCGATGAAGAGCTCGTCGATCTCATTGGCAAGCAGCTTGATAAAATTGATATTGATGGATTGCCGATGAGTGATAAAACTGTTGAGGAATTTGTTGTCAAGCAAGGGTACAACCCTTTTCCTCTTGTCAGATATACGGAGAGACCAGACGTGGCTTCATCGCATTTGTTAGAAGGTCATGTGCTCATTTTTGTCGACACATCTCCTAGTGTTATCATTACGCCAACAACGTTTTTTCACCATGTGCAGCACGCGGAGGAATTTCGTCAAGCTCCTTTGATGGGTGCCTTTTATCGCTGGGTTCGCTTTTTAGGTATGATTGCCGCATTGTTTTTAACCCCGCTCTGGTTTTTATTTGTAGTAGAGCCTTCTCTACTCGCTGAACAACTTGGGTTTATCGGGCCAGACAAAGAAACAAATATCCCCATTGTTGCCCAGCTGTTGCTTGCTGATTTTGGGATTGACTTGATGAGAATGGCTGCCATTCACACACCGACGTCTCTATCAACCGCGATGGGGTTAATTGCAGCGGTCTTAATTGGACAAATCGCCATTGAAGTAGGTTTATTCACAAATGAAGTTATTTTGTATGTTGCTGTTGCAGCGATTGGATCATTCGCCACACCTAGCTATGAGCTTAGCATCGCGAATAAAGTGGCCAGGCTTCTCTTTATCATCTCCGTATTTTTCTTTCAAGTACCTGGATTTGTTATTGCAGTCACCGTTTTTGTTCTGTTTCTTGTTTCCATCACATCGTTGCAAACGCCCTACCTTTGGCCATTGCTCCCGTTTAATGCGAAAGCGTTTTGGCATGTTCTTATGCGTGTGTCTGTTCCATTGGCCAATACAAGGCCAAGCATCGTCAAGCCAAGAAACCGAAAATCACAACCAGGAAAATAACAGCGTTGCACCTCTACACTAGCTGTGGTAAAGTTTTATCAAGTTTTGAACTATGTTGGAAGTTAAGAGGGGAACACAATGGCACGCATTTATGAGACGAACAAAGAAGGTCATTTGACAATCGGTGGCTTAGACGCTTTAGATTTGGCAGATACATTTCAAACGCCAGTGATTGTATACGATGTCGCTAAAATTCGCAATGAGGCTCAAGAAATGCATCATGCATTTCAAAAAAGAAACCTATCGTACCAAATTGCTTACGCAAGCAAAGCCTTTTCCTGCAAAGCAATGGTGCAGCTTGCAGAAGAAGAAGGGTTAAGCTTGGATGTCGTTTCAGGTGGTGAGCTGCATACGGCATTGCTGGCAGGGTTTCCGACTGAAAGAATTCACTTCCATGGCAATAATAAAAGTGAAGCTGAGTTGAAAATGGCGATTGAAGCCAACATTGGTTGTGTGGTTCTTGATAACCATCTTGAAATCCAGTGGCTACAATCGCTTTGCAATGAGGCAAATGCAACGATGAACGTGTTGCTACGTGTTACCCCAGGGATCGAAGCACACACACACGATTATATTTTGACGGGGCAAGAGGATTCCAAGTTTGGCTTCGATTTGCAGAGCGGGCAGGCCAATGCAGCATTTGAAGCTGTAAACGCATCCTCTAGACTGTGTTTTAAAGGGTTGCATTGCCATATCGGATCACAGATTTTTGAAGCCACTGGGTTTACTCACGCTGCTGAAAAGCTGATTGCTTTGCTTTCTGAGTGGAAGGTAAAGTACAATCAAGAAGCAGAGGTTTTGAATATCGGCGGAGGCTTCGGCATTCGCTATACCGATGAAGATACACCAATGCCTATCGGTCTCGTGTTGGGTGAGGTACTTGATTATATTTCAAGCGCCGTCTTAGAACGTGGGCTTGCAATGCCTGAAGTTTGGATTGAACCAGGACGCTCGCTCGTTGGTGAAGCGGCGACAACACTTTACACGCTTGGCAGTCGAAAGGATATTCCAGGCATTCGAACGTATGTGTCAGTGGATGGGGGCATGAGTGATAATTTACGCCCTGCTCTTTACCAGGCAAAATACGATGCAGCTCTTGCAGAGAGACCAAATGCCGGAGCGGATGAAACGGTGTCAATCGCGGGGAAGTGCTGTGAAACAGGCGATATGCTCATATGGGACGTGGCATTGCCGCAATCAAGTGCTGGCGATATTCTTGCCGTTCCGAGCACAGGAGCCTATGGTTATTCAATGGCAAACCATTACAACCGCAACCCACGTCCAGCTGTTGTATTTATCGAAAATGGAGAAGCGTTTACTGCCATACGAAGAGAAACCTATGAGGACTTGACACAATTTGACCTCACACTGCGCAATTACAAAAAAACAGAAACAACGATTTGATAGGAGAGATACTTATGGCAAAAACAGTAACGATGACACTAGAGAACGGTAAAAAACTTACGATTGAGCTTTATCCAGAAGAGGCACCGAAAACAGTCGAAAACTTTGAATCATTGATTAAAAAAGGTTTTTACGATGGATTGACGTTCCACCGTGTTATTCCAGGTTTTGTATCACAAGGGGGATGCCCACTTGGTACAGGCACAGGAGATGCGGGCTACACGATCGCATGTGAAGCTGAAAATAATGTTCATAAGCATGTTCCCGGCGCACTTTCAATGGCTCACGCGGGCAAAGACACTGGAAGCTGTCAGTTTTTTATCGTGCATGAGGCTCAGCCACATTTGGATGGGGTTCATACCATTTTTGGTCAAGTGACAGAAGGTCTTGATGCAGCATTGGCAATGGAAAACGGCGATAAAATGGCGACAGTGACTGTTGATGGAGATGCGTAAGAAAAACATTACTTTGTTTTTAGTGCTTCTCCTTGGCTCAATGTTGTGGGGAGCTATCTATATTTTGTTCCTAATGCCGAAGTAATTCGGACAAACCAAACAATTGAATAAACCTTCGGGGCAGGGTGAAATTCCCTACCGGCGGTGATGGATCTGACATTTAGTTGTATCCTCAGTCCGTGACCCGTAACGCACGTAAGTGTGTTGCGGTGGACCTGGTGAAATTCTGGGACCGACAGTGAAAGTCTGGATGGGAGAAGGTTATGCAAAAGCGTTTAGCGCCTGAGAAAGGCTTCTTTATGCTACGCTTTTATTGCTTCGTACAGCACGCACAGGATGTGTATGCTTTATTTTCGATGCGAAATCCAACGCCCCGAACCGATTAGGTTTGTAGGCGTTTTTTTTATTTGAATTGAGGTGAAATCAATGAACGATGAACACTTTATGACGATTGCGTTGCAAATGGCTGCTATGGCGACAGGGCAGACGTCACCGAACCCTCTAGTCGGCTGTGTTGTCGTTAAAGACAATTCAATCGTAGGAACGGGTGCTCATTTACGAGCCGGTCGTGCACATGCTGAAGTCAATGCGCTTCAAATGGCTGGCGAGGATGCGAACGGCGCAACCATATACGTGACGCTTGAGCCTTGCAGCCATACTGGGCGGACGCCACCGTGCTGTGAAGCGATTATTAAGGCTGGTGTAGCGCGTGTTGTGATTGCTAGCATGGATTCAAATCCGCTTGTAGCTGGGAAAGGTGTGACATGGCTTAAGAGGGCTGGAGTAAGTGTGGAAACAGGGGTGCTCGAGAAAGAGGCCACCCAATTAAATCGAATGTTTATGCATCATATCTCTGCAAAAAAACCTTATACTACGCTTAAGTTTGCAGCAAGCCTCGATGGCAAGATTGCCACGGCAATGGGGGAGAGCCAGTGGATTACTGGGGAACGAGCACGTCGTGACGGCTGGAAGGAACGCTCTCTCCACGATGGCATCCTCGTTGGCATTCAAACGGTGTTAGCCGATCAACCAGCGCTGACAACGAGAGGGGTTGGGACAAAAACACCAACTCGAATTGTTTTGGACAGTCACTTAAAGCTGCCAATAAATGCGACGATCGTCACAGATCAAATGGCGCCAACGTGGGTGCTGACAAACAGAGATGTCTCAGATGAGAAGGTCAACACATTGGAAGCGTTAGGAATTCGGGTGATCAAGACCGATCCACATCAGCTTGATGTATGGTTGCCTTTGCTATATGAATATGGCATCACTTCGCTTTATGTGGAAGGGGGAGCACGCGTCCTCGGAAGTTTCTTAACGTCAGGTAATTATCAACGTGTGGTCGCCTATCTAGCTCCAATGCTGCTCGGCGGAGACAACGCCTTGTCTAGCTTTGGTGGTAAAGGCATAGATTCGTTAGCAAACACAACGAGGCTTCACTTTAAGCAGACAGAGCAAATTGGCGAGGACTTAAAAATCGTGTTGGAGTCATTCTAAAATATGGTCTAACCTAAAAGGAGGAGTTCCATTGTTTACAGGCATCATTGAAGAAATTGGTCACGTGCTTCACCTTACAAAAGAGACGCACAGCTGCTCACTCACAATCGCTGCGAATACGGTGCTCACAGAAACGGAGTTAGGAGACAGCATTTCAGTTAACGGTGTTTGTTTAACTGTCATTGAGATAATGGACACGTCATTTACTGTTGATGTTATGCCTGAGACCCTAAAAGCGACAACGATAGGAGCTCTAGTTTCAGGAGCTCATGTTAATTTAGAAAGGGCCATGAGTGCCAAAGGGCGTTTTGGAGGTCATTTTGTTAGTGGACACGTTGATGGTGTCGGTACAATTGTTGATGTGACTCCAGAATCAAATGCCACCTACGTCAAGATTGCTTTGCCTGATGATTTGGCAAAGTATATGGCCTTAAAAGGATCGGTCGCGATTGACGGCACTAGTCTCACCTTATTTGGGGCAGACGACACGACTATTCTGCTCTCACTCATTCCTCATACGTCGGAGTACACGGTCCTTGGACGAAAAAAACGAGGAGACAGCGTCAATATTGAAGCAGACATGCTGATGAAGTATACCGAAAAATTGCTGCAGTTTCCCGTAACACATAAAGAAGTAGAAATAGAAGCGTAGGAGGAACCAGCATGTTTTGTACTGTTGAAGAGGCGGTAAGAGAATTACAACAAGGCAAAGTAATTATTGTTTGTGATGACGAGACACGTGAAAATGAGGGCGATTTTGTTGCACTTGCCAGCCACATCACTCCGGAGACTATTAATTTTATGGCTAAGGAAGGCCGAGGTCTGATCTGCTTGCCGGTGCATGAATCGATTGCGAATCGACTACATTTTCAGCCGATGACGGACACCAATTCGGACCATCATCGTACTGCATTTACCGTAAGTGTCGATCACCGATCCAATTCAACTGGTATTTCGGCGTTTGATCGTGCGACTACCGTTAAAGCGGTTGCGAGTCATGAGTCTGTTGCCGAGGATTTCACAAAACCTGGTCATATGTTTCCTTTGATTGCCCAAGAAGGTGGCGTACTCGTTCGTCCAGGTCATACTGAAGCAGCGGTTGATCTTGCCATTTTGTCGGGGACCGTTCCAGCAGGCGTTATTTGTGAAGTGATGAATGAAGATGGGTCAATGTCGCGAGTGCCAGATCTTATAGTCATTGCCGAAACCTTTTCGCTAAAAATGCTTTCCATTCAAGCCTTGCGAACCTACCGACAAACAAATGAAGCACTTGTGCAGCCAGAGGCACGTATCCAGCTTCCCACTAGCGTTGGTGATTTTGAGGCAATCGGCTATAAAAGCTTACTGGATGGCAAGGAGCACCTTGCCATGATAAAGGGTGAGGTAAAGAATGCTGAAGACGTTCTAGTTCGGGTTCATTCAGAGTGTTTAACAGGGGATGTATTTGGTTCAAAGCGTTGTGATTGTGGGCCGCAATTGGATGCCAGCTTGATGGCCATCGAAAAAGAGGGTGGTGTGGTTCTCTATTTGCGTCAGGAAGGCCGAGGAATTGGATTGCTAAACAAGCTCAGGGCTTATGAGCTACAGGAAAAAGGCTATGACACAGTGGAGGCAAATGAACATCTAGGCTTTCCTGCTGACATGCGTTCTTATGCGGAAGCGGCACAGATGCTGAACGATCTAGGTGTTCGTAGCATCCGACTGTTAACGAACAACCCTCAAAAAGCTTCTGAGTTAACACGTTTTGGTATTAATGTCAGGTCCTTAGTTCCGTTAGAAATCCCAGCTGAAAAAGAAAATGAAAATTATCTTTTAACAAAAAAGCAAAAAATGGGGCATTTGCTTCATTTATAATCAGGTTGATTTACTGTGAAATTGTCTCGTTGATTTACAATCGTTTTGGAAATGAATTTAGACATTTATTCAACTTAATAATAAAAATTGATTCACAAGGCAAAGTAAGGTAAGATGTAAGCTGTTACCTTGTGGTCATGTAACGGAGGAAGAAGATACATGAAGGAATATGAGGGACATTTAGTTGGAACTGGACGTAAGATAGCTATTGTCGTTGGTCGTTTTAATTCGTTTATTACGGAAGAGTTGCTGCAAGGATGCATCAGTGGATTAACGCGTCATGGAGTTGATATAGACGACATTCATGTGGTGCGCGTGCCAGGAGCATTCGAACTGCCAGTTGTTGCACAACAGCTTGCAGAAGCAAAGATGTTTGATTGCGTTGTCGCTCTAGGAGCTGTCATTCGCGGCGGCACTCCACATTTTGATTATGTGTGTAATGAAACGGCAAAAGGCCTATCGACGGTCGCTTTAAAAACAGGGATTCCTGTGATTTTCGGCGTTCTGACGACCGATACAATTGAGCAGGCCATTGAACGCGCTGGAACAAAAGCAGGCAATAAAGGGTATGATGCTGCCGTAAGCGCTGTTGAAATGGCGAACCTTCTTTCTATCTTGCCTAAAGAAAAGGCTTGATATTAGTCGGGTAACTGCAAATACTGGAGGATATTTTCATGTTTGTGAAATACAAAAAAAACTATGAAAAAATTGCAATGGGCTTGTTGTCTTTTATGCCTGGTGAAAAGGACTTAAAAAAGCTGATGGCAACCATTCGCGAATATGAGGAAAATGAGCTATGGCAGCTTTACCTTTGGAAGGAAGAAGAGGACATGGTCGGCATCGTCGGCGTCCGTTTGCTTCCAGAAAGGCAAGAAGCAGAGCTGCAACACATATGCGTCAATCCATCATTTCGTAACCAGGGATTGGGTCATCGTTTAGTGCAAGAGCTGAAAGCCCTCCTGTCGAACAAGTATACAGTGCTCCCAAATGAAGATACCGCAGCTTTTTTTACGAGGTGCGTAGATGAGGAAGAAGCCCCGATAAATGAATAAACCAATTCAAGCTGACCAACTCCTGTGAAAATAGGGGTTTGGTCAGTTTTTTTGATAGAATTGAGACAACTTTCGCGGTGCAAAAATCACCTTCAAGAGTAGCTGTGCTTGAGTTAAAGCAAGGTGAAATAAAGGAAATTCAAAGTTTTCAATGCACCTAATCCTGTATTTACTAAAAGGTTGTCTTTTAGTAACGAAGCGGATCTCTATGCTCTAAATAACTAGCGGCAAAGAAAACACGACCGCTACGTCAAAATACTTCGCTTTCTGTGGGGCACGGCTTCAGCTTCCTCGGAAAGCAAGCTTTCCGAGGGGATCTTCAGCTCGCGCTGATCCCACTAGAGTCTACGTATTTTGACTACGCTGACGTTTGTTTCCGAGTTGTTTGTTTTTATTTTGTCACGGTCTCAAATACCGGAGATTTGAAGTAGCTGGGATGAGTAAATTTCACAACAAGATTTTTTAAAAGCCAAGCCTGAGCATGGAAAGAGATTTAACTAATCAAAAGCAGCCACAAGTGAGACTCCAGGAGCAAATAAAACCAAATGAGGTCCTTTCGAATCGATGTTGCCCTTGTGCCCTTTAGGGTAAAAAGCAACCCCAACATTGAACTACTGGTTTACCCAGTTATATTCCTTGAGAAAGTTCCGGTATAACAAAAGCCCCAACGTTGCTGCCTCTTTTCTTACAATCGTTTATCCGATAGATGGCGCTCAATATGACGGTTGATCAGAGAATCATTCGTCAGATCACTTTGTTGACCAAAGAGAAGACCTTGCTCATCGCATGCAACTTGGCATGCTTTTTGAAGTGATGGTGACAACGGCAGTATTACACTTTTATAAAGTTGTTGGTTTGCCGCACGGGTTTGTAATGTGTTGAGCAACGTGTGCAATTGTGGCCCATCCACTCCGAGCTCTTGAAGTTGGGGGTCGTCAGCGGGGAGCTTTACAATCGCCTTCTCGAGCAACCGAACAGCGCCTCTAAAATTCCCACGCCTGTGATGGTACTGAGAGACTGCAAGTTGTATCAAGCCTGACCATAAGGGGTTTTTAATGTCTTCGCTTTTCCAATGGTCCTCTAAAATCTCATGGCATTCAAAATAATCCCTTGTCCCATGAAAATGCAGCAAATAGCTGAGAAAAGCTTCCGGAGGAACATTTGTGTCTCTGTGCATGGTCATCACCCCTTTGCTCCATTGGAACAGAAATGATGTCTTCTATCAAGTGAAAACGATGAGTACAGCAAAAAACCCCCGGAATGGGGGGTATATGGGTTAGCTTAGCACCAAGCTGCGCCTACAATAATCAAAAGAATGAAAAGCACAACAATCAAAGCAAACCCTTTGCCAGATCCATATCCACAAGCACTCATTAAAAATTCCTCCTTTTAAATGTATAGCTGACTTACAGTAATACCATATGTTTACGTCACGAAAAGTGTATGGGCACTTGAGTGAAGTTCTTGGTTTTTGTTTTGTCAATGCAGGTCGGCGCATATACTTTCTAAAAAGGGGGTATTTGATGTCCCTAAAAATTGCGAAAGAGTATGTCGATACGCATTGGCATCACGCTGATGCAACATTTATTGGTGGTAGTCATGTCGCTTCTCGGGCGAAATCAGGGTCAGATGTAGATATTGTCATCATCAGCGATACGATTCCGCATTATTATCGTGAAAGCTTGCTTTTAGAGGGTTGTCCTTTGGAGCTTTTTGTTTACAATCAAGGTGCTTTGCAAACCGTCATGGTCACTGAAACGTATGCAGGGGTGCCGTTTATGTCTCGTTTAACAGCAGAAGGTATTCTTTACACCGATCAAGAAGGCATTGGTTCTGAGCTTTTAGAACAAGCTCGACTGATATTGAAAAAAGGCCCACATCCGTTATCCCAGCTTGATATTTCTTCTCGCAGGTACGCGATAACGGATACGCTTGTGGATTTTGAGGATGATCGTCCAGCGATAGAAACGATTTACGTGTTGCAGCAGCTTCTTCATGACATTCAGGAATTTGTATGCCGAACGAATGGCCGCTGGACGGGTCAAGGCAAATGGGCTGGAAGAGAGCTTGCCGAGACAGATCCTTTGTTTTGTCAAACGCTTGAAGATGCTCTCTTCCATTATCAAAAAACGGGACAAAAGGAAGCTTTGATTTCATGCATTGACCAGCAACTCAATCTTTATGGAGGCAGGCTTTTTCATGGGTATACAGAATAGCTGTATCACCGTTCTGTTGTCAGTCAACGATAAGCAGCAAACTATGATAAAATAGCTCTAGACCAGCCTGGCTGGAATTTATAAAGTTAAGGTGAACGGCGTGTCGTACCAGGTGAAATTGGAAAGTTTTGAAGGACCGTTAGATTTGCTGCTTCATCTGACGCAGCGGTTTGAGATTGATATATACAATATTCCTGTTCGGGAAATTACCGACCAGTACATGGCCTATATCCATGCGATGAAAACGATCGAGCTGAATGTAGCAAGTGAATATTTAGTGATGGCAGCCACATTGCTGGAACTAAAAAGCAAGATGCTGCTGCCGCAAGTCCAAGACGACGCTTTTGACGATTGGGATGAGGAAGAAGAGGAAGACCCTACAGCGATGTTAATGGAGAAGTTGGTATTGTACAAACGGTATAAGGAAGCTGCCTCACGCTTGCGAGAATGCGAAGCAGAGCATAGTCGCTTATTTTCGAGGCCATGTCACTCCCTACCGGTTCCAAAAGCAGCAAATGAAGAGGTTCTGCAAAATGTTTCGTTGTATGATTTGGCAGAAAGTTTGTTAAAGCTCCAACAAAAGACCCGAGAACAAGGAGAGCCAGCGAGACCGGATACCGTTATCCAACGTCAGGACATTCCGATTGAGCATAAAATGACCTCCATCGTGCAGCGACTTCAGCGAAAGCGGCTTTCGTTTGCAGAGCTAATGGATTCTGGAGATCGTACGCAGGTGGTTGTCACCTTTTTAGCGGTGCTGGAGCTTTTAAAAACAAAAAAGATTGGCTACCGCCAAGGAGGCAATTTTTCCGAGATTGAACTTTACCTTGAGCACGACGTTGAGACTAGAGGGATGATAGACGAATGAATGCAATTGATAATAGAGCGGCAATTATTGAAGCAATGCTTTTTGCGGCCGGAAACGAGGGGGCTGACTTAACGATGCTGGCCAACGCGCTTGAGTGTAGTGAGGATGACGCTGCTGAAGCGTTAACATTTCTGCAGCAATATTACGAAAACCAAGCACGCGGTTTACATATTATCGAAATCGCTGGGATGTTCCAGCTTGCGACGAAGCCAGCGTATTTTTCTTATATTGATCGTTTGGTCACAACCCCGGGTGCTTCGACCTTGTCCCAAGCTGCACTGGAAACTTTGGCGATCATCGCTTACAACCAACCGATGACAAGGCCGGAAATCGAAGACATTCGTGGCGTCAAAAGCGAACGCCCGATTGCAACACTGCTCTCCCGTGAACTGATAGAGGATCAAGGACGAAAAGAAAGTAGCGGACGAGCCATCTTATACGGAACGACCCCACAATTTCTGGAGCATTTTGGCCTGAAATCGATTGAAGGATTGCCACCACTCCCAGTTGTGGAAGACAAGGAAGAACCAGCCCCTGACTTATTTTTTGATCAATTAAACGAAGACTGGGACGATAGCAATTCGTAATAGCGAGTTCTGAAGCCGTGCCGTGGAAATGAAAACACGACGGGAATCCTAAGACATTACTAATTTATCCCTATAAAACTCCAAACAATTTAATTGAATCTGTTTGGAGTTTATTAATGAAGCGGATCTCTACGCTCTAAATAACTAGTGCCCCATCAGGTAATGTAGATCGTATTCTAATTAGAAAAAAAGCTGTGCGTGTTCTCTTACAAATGCCCATTTTGAACCCATTTTCTCTAGACAAACGGCTATACATTCGCGTTCAGCTTGAAAGGGCACAAGTGCATCTTCAACTCGAGAAGACCTCGTCATGACTTCTTAGTCGTGGAGTCTCGCTATTCGTCGTTTTGGTTATGATAAAGGGCGAATCAAATGAGACCGACCTTTCATGGAACTTGCCTTAATTGGTTGCCACACGGCTTTTACCCTCTATACGAGACCGAGCCTCATTAAAGCAATGTACGCAGAAACAAACATCAGCGTAGTCTACATACGTAGACTCTAGTGGGATCAGCGCGAGCTGAAGATCCCCTCGGAAAGCCTGCTTACCGAGGAAGCTGAAGCCGTGCCCCACAGAAAGCGAAGTTTGTTGACGCAGCGGTCGACATTCCCGTACACCTCATCGTGTTTGCTTTGCCGCAGGAGTCTTGTTAGTTACCGTTTTTGGTTATTGTAAAGAACGAATGAAATGAGATAGACCTTGTTTGGTTCAATTTCAACCATAACCAACGAAGGTAGTGGAAAGGGCACTAGATAAAATCCCTTTTTAATTCATGCATCATAAAAAATGAGAGCAATATTAAAAAGCGTCCACTAGCGAGACTCCAGCGGGAAAGCGAGCGTATGGCAGCCTGTATAAAAAGCAAGCACAACAATGAATTTCAGGTTTATCCAACTATTTCTAAGCGTATTTGCCAAATGTAAGGTGCGGAAGTTTAGGGCGTGTCTTAAAACTCGCTAAGAGGCATCTGTCACCGCCTTTTCGTCCCCTGCTGCGTTCCTTTTTCTTGACGTACGTCCGGTACGCCTGCGAAAAAGCGCCTGGCTTGGAACGAAAATTCGGCAACATCTGCTCCCTTCAGAGTTCTCAGACACGCCCTAGTAAAAGAGAATATATTTGTCTTAGGTGAATGAAGAAAATTCACTCATGCGGCTTGTCTTTTCCACATAGGCATAAATAGGTGGTTTAAGACAAGGAGTCGAACGCTATGAAAACGATTGGTTTTTTCATTTTACTCGTCATGCTATTTACGTCAATGCCATTAGAAGCAAGTCTTGCGACTAAAGAGGACAGGCCGCCTCCCAACGTGTCTGCTGAGACGGCTGTGTTAATGGACTTAGAAAGTCAGCGTATGCTGTTTGGCAAACAGCCGCACAAGCAAATGCGTATTGCTAGCATTACGAAAATAATGACCGCCCTCCTAGCCATTGAATCGACTAAATGGGATGAGGAAGTCACCGTTTCGGCACTTGCAACGCGACAGGAAGGATCTTCGCTCTATCTGCAACAAGGGGAGAAAATTAAACTCAAGCACCTTGTATATGGATTGATGCTACGATCAGGAAATGATGCTGCTGTGGCGATTGCAGAGCATGTAGGCGGTAGTGTAGATGGGTTTGTTTTTATGATGAATCAACGAGCACGGCAAATTGGCATGACAAACACGATTTTTAACAATCCTCATGGTCTTGATGATCATGAAGAACATTTTTCAACCGCTTTTGACATGGCGCTTCTTACGCGTGAAGCAATGAAAAACGACCAATTCCGTGAAGTCTCTTCGACTAAGCTCTATCAGGTAAAAGATCCAGACGGTCCGTGGAATCGTGTTTGGAAAAATAAAAATAAGCTTTTGACGACTTTGTATCCCCACTCAACGGGAGGAAAAACTGGTTTCACGAAGCGTGCACGAAGAACGCTCGTTTCAACTGCAGAAAAAGAAGGTGAACCCTTAGTGGTGGTTACGCTCAATGCGTCCTCTGATTGGGCGGATCACCAGGCATTATTCGAGTGGGGATTTTCACAGTTCGATTGGTACACCGTTCTTGATAAAGATGAGCGATTGGATAGGAAATCGCTACAGTTGGAGGAGGAGTACGCGCCAGCATTTAACGTTGTCCTCCCGCTCCGTGACAGCGAGAAGGAGGACGTTACAATTGATTTAAGGTTGGGTGACACAGACTCTTTTGCAGATGTGTCGATTGCCAAAGAACAAGTGACGACAGTCAGACTTGTGAAGCACGAGCCCCCTCCAAAACCAGGGTTTTTTAAACGTTTGTTCGGGTTCTTTCATGTGGGTTATGGAGGTCAGCCTCATGGTTAATTACATCTGGGTCGCATTGACTGTCATTGGTCTCGTATACGCAGCGATTACGGGCACGATTGATGAGGTGAACAAAGCTGTATTTGAGGGCGCAGAGCAGGCGGTGGTGTTATCCATTGGGTTAATCTCTGTGCTTGTCTTTTGGCTTGGTCTAATGAAGGTTGCAGAAGAGGCAGGGCTTCTAGCAGGTTTAGCAAAGCTATGCCGTCCACTGATGAGCAGACTGTTTCCCGACATCCCTAAACAGCATCCAGCGATGGGCTATATTTTATCAAACATGACAGCCAATTTATTTGGCCTAGGCAATGCAGCCACTCCTTTAGGTATAAAGGCGATGGAGCAAATGAAGCTGCTTCATGGAAGCCAACCAACGGCCAGCCGATCCATGATCACTTTTTTGGCTATCAACACATCGAGTGTCACCCTCGTGCCAACAACCGTCATTGCGATTCGTATGACCTACCACTCTGAGAGTCCGACAGAAATTGTTGGCGTAACGCTTGCGGCGACATTGATTTCACTTATTTCCGCCATTTTGATTGATCGTTATTTTGCTCATCGTCGAATGAGGAGGTAGCAAAAATGATTGCATTCTCTACACTCATCATCCCTCTCTTAATTGGCGGTATTTTACTTTTCGCAACATGGAAGCGTGTACCAACTTATGAAATGTTTGTTGAAGGAGGGAAGGAAGGCATACAAATGGCTTTCTCCATTATTCCTTTTCTTGTTGGTATGATGGTCGCGATATCAATTTTTCGAGCATCCGGTGCGATGGATGCGATCACGCAACTACTCCAGCCAGTATTGGCCCTCGTTGGAGTGCCGGCTGAAGTCGTTCCACTGGCACTAATTCGCCCCATTTCAGGAACCGCAGCGCTCGGAATGACGTCGGATCTTATCGCGCAGTTTGGCCCAGACTCATTTATTGGTCGATTGGCATCAACCATGCAGGGGAGTACAGATACGACATTTTATGTGCTCACGGTTTATTTTGGCGCTGTAGGCATCAAGAAGATGGGTGATGCCATGAAAGTCGGGTTGCTCGCGGACCTTGTCGGATTGATTGCGGCAATTGTTGTTGTCTCTATTGTTTTTTAGTCTGTCGTTGCGTTACGATAGAGGAACGTTACAGAGACGAGCGCGACGGTGTTACGTATGGTACAATAGCAGTGCTTGGAAATGTCCGCGAAGGAACAGGTAAACTGGTTCTGCCGCGGTGTTTTTTCGTTGTTGTGAGCAATTTGTGAGATCTTTAATGAAGGTTTTTCAAAAAATGACGCATCATAACGGAAGCAGACAATAAGAACAAAAAATAGAGGTGGACCAATGGAACGTTTACAAAAAGTGATCGCACATGCAGGTGTAGCGTCACGTCGTAAGGCTGAAGAATTGATTTTAGAAGGAAAAGTAACCGTCAATGGAGAGGTCATCAAGACACTTGGCACGAAGGTATCCACAAATGATCGCGTCGAAGTAAATGGTGTCCCTATGGAGCGAGAAGAACCTGTCTACTTTTTATTTTATAAGCCAAGAGAGGTTATCACGAGCGTTTCAGATGAAAAAAACCGCAAAGTTGTTATTGATTACTTTGAAACTGTGCGCCAGCGCGTGTATCCGATTGGACGACTTGATTACCATACGTCTGGGTTGTTGCTGCTCACCAATGACGGGACGTTTGCAAATATGCTGATGCATCCAAAGTATGAAATTGAAAAAACGTATGTGGCGAAGGTTGAAGGCATCATTAAAAAAGGAGATTTACTAAAGCTTGAAAAAGGGGTTCACCTTGAAGATGGTCAGACAGCACCCGCAACTGCTAGAGTCATTTCAAGAGACACAGAGCGCAAAACATCTATTGTCGAACTATCCATTCATGAAGGGAAAAATCGCCAAGTTCGTAGAATGTTTGAAGCCCTTGGTTTTAACGTCATCAAATTGAAGAGGGAACGTTATGGGTTTCTAGACCTTAGAGGAGTTATGCCCGGGGACTTTCGTGAGCTTACACCACATGAGGTGAAAAAGCTTCGTGAACTTGCTGTCACACAACCGTCATAAATCGAATTCTAGCACAGAGGCGTCTAATGATATACTTTCCTTGAATGTTTGAAGCATTCGCTGCAAAAAGGTATGTAGAGCATACATAAACGCTTTCATCGAGGTGATCGGTACTATGAAAAAGAAGAAAAAACGGCTGGTCGTACGGACGGGAATCTTGATCGTCCTCTTTGGCGCATTGATTTTCACATTATATCAAGGATTGTTCACTGAAAAAGTGATTGTCCAAGCGGGGGAAGCTGCTCCGAATTTTTCGTTGGAAACCTTTGATGGTGACCGAATTGAATTAGCTGATTTAAAGGGAAAAGGTGTCGTTGTGAATTTCTGGGGAACGTATTGTGAGCCATGTGAGCGTGAGATGCCAGCGATTGAAGCCGCTTTCCAAGCATACAAGGACAAAGGCGTCGAAGTGCTTGCTGTGAATGTGAAAGAAAGCAAAATGACCGTCGCCCCGTTTATCGAACGGATGGAGACAAGCTTTCCGGTTTTGATGGACAAACACGGCGACGTGATGGAAGCGTACGGAATTGATCGATTGCCTGCAACGTATGTCCTTGATGAAAATGGCAATGTGATTCATCGCAAGATCGGCGAAATGACAGCTCCTGAAATAAATCAATATATGGAAGATGTTCTGCCTTCCAAATGATTGCAAAGATCGGCAGGTGGTTCGAATGCAAAAAGTGAAATGCGAATGCGGGCATGTCAATCCTATAGGAACAAATTTGTGTGAGGCTTGCGGGCGCCCGCTTACAGAAGAAGAACGTAATCGCATGGTGGCAGAAATGCGCTACGAAGGCACAGCGAGAAGATCGCAAACGTACAAACGCTCGCTCGTGGATCGAATTTGGAACTATTTCTCCTCCGTAAAAGTCGGTGTGTGGCTCATCTTTGTTACGTTAATCATTTCCTCGTTAGGAACCATTTTTCCACAGGAAATGTATTTGCCCCCAGGTTCAACAGAAGAAACGTACTACAAGGATGAGTTTGGCATTGCGGGGCAAATTTTTTATCAGCTTGGCTTTCACAATATGTACGGACAATGGTGGTATATTCTCCTTGTTGGGTCGATCGGAATCTCGCTAGTCATTTGTTCGTTGGATCGTTTCGTTCCTTTGTATCGAGCATTAAAGCATCAAAGAGTGATGAAGGCAGATCATTTTTTGAAGCATCAACGTCTTTTCTCCACGACGAAGACGTCGTCATTTTCTATGGATGAGATGAAACGATCACTTGAAAAGAAACGCTATCGAGTAAGGACAGATGGCGATTATTTGCTCGCTGAAAAAGGACGCTTTTCTCGCTGGGGTCCGTATGTAAATCATATCGGGTTGATACTATTTCTTATTGGCGTCATGCTGCGTTTTTTCCCAGCGATGTATGTTGAAGATTCTCTTTGGGTGCGCGAGTATGAAACGGAGCCGATCCCACACACAGACGGCTATTTTCTCGAGAATAAAAATTTTGAAGTCATTTATTATGATGAAGAAGACAATGAAGGGTTATACGAAGAAGCGCTCGATCGTGTTGGTGGAGGAGTCGTCAAGTCCTATCAGACAGAGGCTGTTGTTTATAAGCGTGCAGAAGGATCGATACCTGGCTCAGAACCTGATCTTGAAAAAGTGAAGGAAGAGTTGATACGTGTAAATCAACCACTTGAAGTGGATGGGTTAAAATTGTATCAAATGAATTACAAGCCTGCGGAGCTTTATCGACTTACGTTATCGCTTAATTCTGTAACGACGGGTGAAAGTGTTGGTGAATTTACGATCAACCTTGGCGATGAGGCAATTCACACTAATGAAGAAGTGGTTTATCCGCTGAACAATGGGTATGAAGCCACCCTCGTCGGTTATTACCCAGATTACCAAGTGGAGGAAGTTTGGGTCGATGGCGAGCGAACGATCAAGTTAGGGACTAGATCGAAAATCCCAGACAATCCTGTATTTGTGTTTGAAACAACAGGCCCAAGCATTGAAGGTGTTGAAAGAAGCGTCATTGGTATTGGGATCAACGTAGCTTCTCCAGACGCAGATAATCAATTTGAACTGAGCCTCGTCGCGCCAGAATTTCGCGAAGCGACTGGATTGACCGTGCAGCGTGATCGGACATTAGGCATTTTGTTAGTGGGCGGCATTATTTTCATGATAGGTGTCATCCAAGGGATGTATTGGACGCATCGGCGTGTGTGGGTCAAAAAAGATGGCGAAATGGTATGGGTGAGTGCCCACACAAACAAAAACTGGTTTGGCTTTAAAAAAGAGCTCGAGCAAGTGACCGAGCAACACTCGCTTTTGACAGCGGCTGATCGAACAGAAGAAAAAGAGAACGACACATTCTCTGAAGAAGGGAAGAAGGAGACGTGGCGGAGTTAAGCGAAAACCTACTTTTTATCGCATTTTTATGTTATTTGGTTGCCACCGCTTTTTTTGGTGGTGCGATCCGCAAGAAAACCGATGATGTAGTCTGGACCACATCGGGAAAAATTGCTTTCGGAATTACGTCCCTCGGATTTTTAAGTCATTTAGGCTATTTCATCATGCGTTGGATTGTGGCTGGGCGGATTCCAGTTGGTAACTTGTTTGAGTTCATCACTTTTTTTGGCATGATGTTTATTTTAGCCTTCTTGATTTTATATTTTATTTATAAAATTAATGTCCTTGGCCTTTTTGCCCTTCCAATTGTGATGATTATCATTGCTTATGGGAGCATGTTTCCAACGGAGATCGAACCGCTCGTCGCTTCATTGCAAAGCAAATGGTTGTATATTCATGTGACGACCGTTGGAGCTGGACAAGCAATCCTCGCCGTGAGTTTTGCTGCAGGGCTGGTTTATCTGATGGCAGTCGTTGACCAAACAAAAGCAAGCAAAAAAACGTTTTGGCTTGAATTTATCATGTATACATTATGTGCGACATTTGCCTTTGTCGTTTTGACGTCAATATTTGCGTTCACGAATCATAGTGAAGTGTATCGTTATGTGCAGGATGAAAGTGAAATGACGGTCGAATATAATTTACCTGTTGTGTTTGCCCCACATAATGGGGAGTTGATTGAAGGCGATGCATATTTTGATGCACCATTTGAGACGCCTGCATGGCTCAATGGAGCAGAAGCGCCACGACGCTTCAATACGCTGATGTTTTCAATCGTTGGCGGCTTGCTACTGTATGGTCTGTTGCGATTGTTGCTTAGAAAACGTATAAGCGCGGCTATTCAGCCAAAACTAAAAGGAGTACGCCCTCAAGTTGTTGATGAAGTGTCCTACCGCGCTGTGGCGATTGGTTTTCCCGTCTTTACTCTCGGTGGACTCGTATTTGCGATGATATGGGCACAAGAAGCATGGGGTCGTTTCTGGGGCTGGGACCCGAAAGAAGTATGGGCGCTCGTAACCTTCTTGTTTTATGCCGCCTTCTTGCACTTGAGATTGTCTCAAGGGTGGCACGGTGAACGGTCCGCGTGGCTTGCTGTAATTGGTTTCGCAATTATTATGTTTAACTTGATTTTCGTTAATCTCGTCATATCAGGACTTCATTCATACGCGTAACAAAAAGGGTCGACAGAAATGGAAGGGTGGTGGGCTGCTGTACCCACAGCAGCATCTATGGAGAAAATGTCTCGTATACTTGTTGTTGACGATGAGGAACGGATTCGCCGGCTGTTAAAAATGTATCTTGAGCGTGAGAATTATGAAATTGACGAAGCTGAAGATGGGGAACAAGCCTTGGAACTTGCCAGCCACCGGAATTACGATTGCATCCTGCTCGATATCATGATGCCAGGGATGGACGGTGTAGAGGTTTGTGAGAGAATCCGTGAAAAAAAGGCGACACCGATTGTGCTTTTGACCGCAAAAGGTGAGGAAGCCAATCGTGTACAAGGCTTTGAATCGGGGGCAGACGATTACATCGTAAAGCCTTTTTCTCCACGCGAGGTTGTACTCCGCGTGAAGGCGATTCTTCGCCGCTCAAGCTCCACAAAGTTTTTGCATACAGACACACAAGCGAAGGACGTGCTTGTCTTCCCCCACCTTACCATTGATCATGATGCCCACCGGGTGACTGCCGATGGCAAGGAAATCAATCTTACGCCAAAGGAATATGAGCTTCTTTATTTTATGGCCCGAACGCCAGATAAGGTGTTTGACCGGGAACAGTTGCTTAAGGAAGTGTGGAAATATGAATTTTTTGGTGACTTGCGTACAGTTGATACGCATGTGAAACGTTTGCGTGAAAAACTGTCGAAAATGTCAACAGATGCAGCAAAGATGATCGTGACAGTATGGGGTGTAGGGTATAAATTTGAGGTTGCAGGTGAGTAAATGATTTGGCGAAGTGTCGTCGGAAAAGTATGGCTCACCATCATCCTGCTTGTCGCCTTTGTATTGCTTATCCTGACGGTGCTGCTTCTGCAATTTTTCCATGAGTATCAAGTGGAAGAAGCTCAAAAGGACCTCACACAGTCCGCCGCAAAGGTTGTACGTATTTTAGACAGCCATGAGGATTTAGAGATTGGGCGTTCTATCGCCTTTGAGGTCGCAGATGAGACGACAGGTGTTATTATCGTCGGCAATGAAGAACGATATTGGATGTCGGATAAAACGGATTTTGGTTCCTTTTCTATCGAGGATATCATGAAGAACAATACATTGAGTGCTGCCATGACAACTGAGCGTACAGTGTCTGAAACAACGTGGATTCCAAATGAACAAGAGGATTCCGAGGCAGTGATGATTGTCGGTGTTCCTGCGACTGTGCTGAACGGCGAGCAAGGTGCTGTCTATGTCTATCAATCGCTGAATTTAATTCAGCGGACGACGGAGGAAACGACTCGCATTGTATTGTTGAGCGCGGGGATAGCGATCATCCTAACGACTGTTTTCGCCTTCTTTTTATCGACCAGAATCACGGCACCGCTTCGAAAAATGCGAGAAGCAGCGTTTCAAGTGGCCAAGGGTGAATTTAATACGAAGGTGCCGATATTGACGCATGATGAGATTGGGGAGCTTGCCTTAGCGTTTAACCGCATGGGCCGTGAACTTCACTTTAACCTTACGGCGTTAAATCAGGAAAAGGAACAGCTCACAAGTATTTTAAGTAGTATGGTGGACGGGGTTATGACGATTAATCGAGATGGTGATATTCTTGTCACAAATCCACCAGCTAAACGATTTCTGCAAATGCTCTCAGAGGAGAAAAACCAAAGTGAACTTCCTCCGGCTGTGTCTGAACTATTTGCCAGCGCAGTACAAAGAGAAAGAAACGAAACGACAGAATTAACCGTCCAAGGTAGGACATGGGTCATCATTATGGCACCGCTTTATGACGGTACATATGTAAGAGGTGCTGTCGCTGTGCTCCGGGATATGACGGACGAACGAAAACTGGACAAACTACGGACGGATTTTATTGCCAACGTCTCGCATGAATTGCGCACACCGATTTCCTTACTTCAAGGATATAGTGAAGCCATCGTTGATGATGTCGCTGCAGATGAACAGGAAATGCGTGAGATCGGGAAAATTATTTATGAAGAATCTCTTCGAATGGGCAGGCTCGTAAATGAGCTCCTCGATATGGCTCGGATTGAGGCAGGGTACATCGAACTTAGCATTCAGAACATTGATCTTCGCGTCTATTTAGATCGTATTTTGTACAAATTCCTTACGCTCGCAAGTGAAAAAGAAGTCTCGTTGCGAACAGACCTCCATCTGTCGGTAGAACGTTTCCCGCTAGATGAAGACCGTATGGAGCAGGTGCTTACAAATTTATTAGACAACGCTATCCGGCATACAGAAGCTGGTGGCGATGTGACGATGAGTGTCCAATCGACCACCAACGACCTAACACTCCGCATCATTGATTCGGGTCATGGCATTCCCGAAGATGATTTGCCTTTTGTCTTTGAACGCTTTTATAAAGCGGATAAAGCGCGTACGCGTGGCAAAGGAGGAACGGGATTAGGGCTTGCTATTTCAAAAAACCTAGTCGAGGCTCATGGTGGAAGTCTGTCAGTTCATAGTGTTGAGCATGAAGGAACGATATTTACAATCGTTCTCCCTTTTCGAGAGTTCGATACTGAACAATAACGTATAGAAAGGTTGACCTGAACTCACGAGGTCAACCTTTCTTGTTTTAGCCTCCTGGTGATATTGCGTTCTAGGTGATTTCTAACTATGATAGGATACAAATGTAACGTTTTGCAGCGAAATGACGACAAATAGGTAACGGGGAGGGAACCCGATTTGCAGGCGCTGTTCGAAGAGCTTTATAACAAATACCACAATGATCTCTTCAACTTTCTCTACTATATGGTGAAAAACAAAGAACAAGCTGAAGACCTCATTCAAGAGGTGTATATAAAAGTATTGCACTCGTATGATTCATTTGAAGGGAAGAGCTCTGAAAAAACATGGCTGTTTTCCATTGCTCGGCATGTGGCCATTGACTGGATGAGAAAGCAAGGGCGACGTAAAGAATATAGTGGAGACTGGTTTGATCTTCTGAGTACAGAAGGAGCGTTAACAGCACCAGACCCACAACCAGAGGACCAGCTACTGATTAATGAGGAGAAACGTAAGCTCTATGAAGGATTGAATAAATGCAACGAGAAACATCGAAGTGTTCTCGTTCTTCGTTATCTCCAGTCGATGTCTATTGCTGAAACAGCAGCGGTTTTAGGGTGGACAGAAAGCAAGGTTAAAACGACGCAACATAGAGCACTTAAAAAGCTGAACCAATACATGAGCCAATCTTTTGGAAAGGAGGGGAACTTTGATGAACAAACGCCGTTGGACCGATAAAGAGCTTGAGTCATTGTTGAGCGAGCTGCCTAAAGCAACCGATTCACAGAATGCCGATGAGCTCTATGAAAAAATTCAGGCGAAAATGCAGACAGAAGCGCATATGCCAAAAAAGCTAAAAAAACGGCGGTCGCTTGTGCCGGTTTTATCTGCTGTTGTGGCGGCAGTCGCCCTATTGTTTGTGTTGGTTCCAATGTTTCCCTTCCAGCAAGATGAAATGGCTAGCCCTGACCAAGCAATGGACTCCGGTGTATCATCCAATGCCAGGTCTTCCACTAGTGAAAACGATGTAGGTGTAACTCGTTCTGAAGATAAGCTTTCACCGAAGGAAGCTGAGGAGGAGGCTGTAGATCAAGGAGAAGTGCCAATGATGACCATGATGGCACCACAGCCCCACGTCTTATTGAATGTTCCCGAGGATGCAAACGTCGTAAAGGTGCCTTTGCTTGATCCGAACGCTCAATTTGTCGTGCCAGTATCGTTTACCGTAACAGAAGACGCTACTCAAGAGGTTTTAAAAAATGCGGACACAGCACTTGAAGAGTCAAACCAGTTGATTGATGCCCCAGAGGTTGGCTTAATTCCTGCGATGTTTAACGGGGTCGACATCCAAACAGATACATCTGCAGAGACGGTGACACTTAACTTCACGCAACAGCAGGTGGGATCGCTGTTCGTTGGGTCTGCAACAGATTCCTTGTTTGTCGCGTCCTTGCAAGAGGCATTTGCTGACAATTATTCAACTGTCATTCTGCAAACGGAAGGACAGCCAGGTGTTGATTTTCAGGAAGCTGGTGTCATCGAGCAAGTGACATTAACAGAGAAGCAGCAACGCCCGTATTTCTTATATTCGTATGGGAGCGAAATGAATCAGCACTGGCTCGTCCCAGCTCCAACTGCAATGACGAGCTTACGTATCCCTTCTTCGTTTTCAGAGGCGGTGCAATTTATGAAACAAGTGCCTGAGGAGCTACCCAATATATCTTCAGCTTTAGAAGGCTATGAAGACGTCACTGGGCGAGTGGAAGGAAATGAAGCGGTGATTACATTTTCAGAGACGGCCGATTTCTCGGATCTAGCATCTGCTCAATGGATGATTGAAGCCTTGCTGCTTACGGCTGAGGAATATGGTGCAGATCATGTGGTATTTGAGAATGCTCCTGTTCAATTTGTAGGTCCGTACGACCTGACAGCGGTCAATGAAGTTCCACTTGGACCAAATAGTTATCCATGATTTTCTCAGTAAAAAAAGGACGGATATTCTTTGAGCGTGCCATTCGTTTATGGTGATGCTTAAACAGTACAAGGTCTTATCGAGTGAATGGTGCACTTGTGCCCTCCAGGGTGAAAAGAAAATACGACCGCTTCGTCAAAATACTTCGCTTTCCGCGGGCACGGCTTCAGCTTCCTCGGAGTCTTGCTTTTCGAGGGGATCTTCAGCTCGCGCTGTTCCCGCAGGAGTCTACGTATTTTGACTACGCTGATGTTTGTTTCTGCGTAAATTGTTTTATTTTTTCTTGGTCTCGTATAATGGAGAAAATGAAAGAGTGAGTTGTGCTGTGTTGTTTTAGTAAACAAGAAAAGTAAGTGCATCGATTCATGCAGAATTATATTACCAGGTGCTTGAAGATCATCTGCTTCGCAGGATTGATGCAGCTGTAGATTTTGCTGTTTTGCAAATTCTATGGCTCTTCCCCAAAGTCGGGGTTGACGTGAGCAACATTCTTACACTTCGCAACGATTTAATGGCTTTGTTAGGTCTGCCTATCATAGCAATTGGATGTATTCACAAATCAAATCTGTTATGGAACAAGCGATTCAGAAAGTGCAAAAAGTAATCAAAAACCTGACGTATAAATAGAACAGATTGAATTTGAGTTAAGCGATACATGTAAAAAACGAATGAAGCGCTAGTCGATCAAGGATAACAATTATGCAGAGATGAAACGATTCCTCGAATAAATACAAAGAAGTACATGGGGATTTCTGCAATATGCATAAGAATTGTTCACCACAACAAATTAGCTAGAATAAGTATTTTTTTACAAAGCTTTTGTGAGGTATGCTGTAGCATGTAAAAAGCGTTAACAAATCAAAAAAAGCAGCCACTAGCGAGACTCCAGCGGGAAAAGCGAGCTAAGCGAGACCCCACAGAGAGCGCAAGCGATCGAGGAGGCTCGCAGTTCGCCGAGCGTATGGCAGCTTGTATAAAAAGCAACCACAACAATAAATTGAGGGGTTTAACCAGTTATATCTAGACGTGTCTACCAAATGTCAGGTGCGAAAGTTAACTTTAACAAAACACATAAAAAACCGGAGCGCGTAGATGAGATCACAACGTCGCTCCGGTTCTTTTTTTTACAGTTCGATATTTTTCAGAGAATCAAGTTCGGTAATGAAGGAAAGGTCATTTACCGCATTTTCGGTTAGTGCCCGATCAAAGGAAAGCATCATAATGGCTTCTCCACCGGCACTTTTTCGTCCAACCTGCATGGTAGCGATATTGATTTCATGTTTTCCAAGGATTTTACCCACCTGGCCAATAACGCCAGGCTGATCATTGTGATGGATATAGACAAGATGCCCTTTAGGGAAGAAGTCAATATCAAAGTCATTCACATTAACAATCCGCATGCCGTACTCTTTGATGTACGTTCCAGAGAGTGTGAAGGTGGTGTGTTCCCCGCGAACCTTCACCTCAACTAAATTGGAGTACCCTTTTGTTTCCGTTGTAATGGTCTCTCCATATTGAATGTCACGTTGCTTAGCCAGCATTGACGCATTGACTTCGTTTACTGCCGTATCTACACGTTCCTGTAAAAAGCCAACAAGCAATGCACGCGTGGTCACAGACGTTTCAAGGTCTGCAATATCCCCACCATAAGTAATGGACACTTCTTTCACAGGCTCCTTCATGCACTGAGAAAGAAAACGACCCATTGTTTTTGTCAGGTTATAAAAAGGTTCCATACGTTCAAAGACTTCTTTAGGTAGGGCTGGAAGATTAATAGATGACTGCGCTGGTTTGCCCTCAAAGAAGTGGAGCACTTCTTCTGCGACTTGTGTGGCGACGTTAAGCTGAGCTTCCTTCGTTGAGGCAGCAATATGTGGCGTCGCAATAACTTGTTCGTAAGCAAGCAAAGGATGCGCCTCTGGAGGCTCTACTTCAAATACGTCAAGAGCGACACCAGCAACATGACCTTTATCAAGGTAGTTCGCTAAAGCGGATTCGTCAATAATGCCCCCACGAGCACAGTTAACGAGAAAAACGCCTTTTTTCGTCGTTGCCAGATTATCATTGTTAATCAAACCTCTCGTTTGCTTTGTTAGAGGTGTATGTACTGTAATAATGTCGCATGTTTCAAGAATTTCTTCCAATGATACAGATTCAATGCCCATTTTTTCTGCGCGTTGCTTTGCGAGGAACGGGTCAAACGCTTTTACCTTCATATTAAAGGCTTTAGCGCGTTTGGCAATTTCAGAACCGATACGTCCCATACCAACGATGCCAAGGGTTTTATTGTTTAATTCACGTCCTTGAAAGGCAGAGCGTTTCCAGTTGCCGGCTTTGATTGACGACGTTGCCTGAGGAATGTTTCGAACGAGAGAGGCAATCATCGCAAACGTGTGCTCGGCTGTTGAGATGGTGTTTCCATCAGGTGCATTGATCACGACAATACCATGGGACGTTGCTGCATCAATATCAATATTGTCGACACCAACACCAGCACGGGCGATTATTTTCAAGTTTGTCATCTTGTCAATCAATTGCGCGTCAACCTTCGTTTGGCTACGTACAAGCAAGGCGTCAAATTGTGAAAGGTCAT
Source organism: Aureibacillus halotolerans (assembly GCF_004363045.1). NCBI lineage: Bacteria > Bacillati > Bacillota > Bacilli > Caryophanales > Bacillaceae > Aureibacillus > Aureibacillus halotolerans. The sequence goes on along the minus strand of NZ_SNYJ01000003.1, from coordinate 139,380 downwards.
CTACTTCAGATGCATTGGTCTGCACCACGTTGACATTATCGGCATTTAAAAGCGGCGCAAGACCTTCTTCACTCATCGCATCAGACACTAAAATATTTACCATCGGTTTATAGGACTCCTTTGCATGTCTAAGTTTGTCAGCTTTGTATACAATGATTTTTTTTGAAAGTACCATACCAGCGCAAACAAGTCAATGAATTGCGAACAAAACAATGTATATTTATTGAAAATTTGCTGAGATTCTTCGAAAAAACGAACGAAAATATAAAATCGATCTATTTTTGTTCGTGAATAAACAGTCTAGCATGTATGTACGTTCAGTCATAGAAGAACATCATTGTTATTCTTTTTAAACAAACGCACGTTTCGCACCTTGAATTCGGGAGATACGCCTAGATATAACTGGGTAAACCTGAAATAAATCGTTGGGGTTGCTTTTTATACAAGCTGCCAAACGCTCGCTTTGCTCTAAACGGCAACAGCGACTCAGAAGTGCCTCTCGTCGTAAAAGGACCTCATCGTCATTTCTTTGCCGCCTGGCTTCTGCTGCGCCTCCTCGATCGCTTGCGCGCTCTGTGGGGTCTCGCTTAGCTTGAGATCTTTGCTCCATGAAAGTTGAGTTACAACCAAAAAAGGCTGCCCATTTTCTTATGGACAACCTTTTCCTCGTTGCAATCTCGTCACCTTCCTCGGCTATGAAAAAGCTTTTGTCATATTAAATGATCACCCAAGGTCTCTGGGGATCTTTGCAGGCCATGTTTTAGTAAACACGAGCTCGTCGCCTTCAAAGGCATTGATTTCATTGGAGAGATAAAAATAATCAGCATCACATGTCATCGTGCTGACGCTCTTCAAATGTGTTTGCCATTCACCTCGTCCAACGTCGAGGGTCCATTCACAGCGAACGTTTGCAGAAAGAGGATCACCTTCATTAATGGAATACACATTACGGTTCGTGCTTCCATACTCAAGTCCGTTGTCCGATAGCTTACGTGCTCCCTCATCAGAGTAATCATCCAATACCCATTTTCGCTCAATAAGATCGTAGTCGATGTGGCGGTTTCGACGTTCAGATCGGAGCACCTCTTTTTTCAAGACGGGTGCCGTTTCTGGAACATCGAAGTCTGGAAGTGCCTTATCTGCTGCCTGTGGTTCACGAGTAGGAAGCACGAGCTTTGTCTCGGCTCCTGGATAAAGAGTGAGCGTGGCCTCTTCAGGTGATGGCCATGCATGCGGCCAATAGGTTGGAGAGACAGCAAGTTGCCATGAGTGACCAACAGGCAACGCATGCGCAATATCATTTAATTGAAGTGTTACTGTATACCGTTTTCCTGGAGCAAGCTCCTCAGGATGTTCATGGCTGTTTCGGTGGGTTAGATTCAGCATTCCCCAGCTTACCCTTGTTGAAGAGCCATCCGGTGCAACGTCACATAAGCGGGCCACCAGCAAAGCCACTCGTTTGTCGCTTTCTAGCTCAACTGTGATTTTTGGCGCTCCGAGAATTTCCATTTGCGTCGATAACGGCTTCGATGTAAAAATCGTGGCAAACCCATTTTCCATGCGTTGATCAGAGGCAAGGTCTCCAGGCTGACCAAACGGGCAAAAGACCCCAGCATACAGGCCGTGCTGCTGCATTGAAGCAACGGTTATCGGCGACTCATTGCTTGCTTGATCGGCTAGCAACTGTGCCTGTAAGTAATAGGTTTTTTCCTCAATGTTCTTTGAAGGCCACGATTGTTCTGCGACCCAACGGCCAGGGCGATGATCATAATCAACCTTAGGGGGCACACTGTCCTGCATCCATGCTCGAAGCATAGGCTCGTCCATAATGCCTGTATCCTTCCCTTTAAGCCAGTGATCCCACCAGCGCAAGCACTCCTGCGAAAAGCCAATGTTTGGTCCAGGTACAGCAACCTCTGGGTATTCATGCGCCCATGGACCAATTAAGCCTTTTTTTGGTCCCGGAAGTCCTTCTAGCATCCTTGGAATGGCGTTGGTGTATCCATCTGCCCATCCGCCAACAGCAAAAATAGGCGTTTTCACTTGGCTGTAATCTTCGTTAATTGATCCATGCTTCCAGTAGCTGTCGCGGCGTTGATGACGGACCCATTCTTCGACATGTGGAGGTGTTTCTTCAAGCCGTTTGAGCCAGTCCTGCTTCCATGTATCTCCTACAATCAAAGGATCAGCTGGACGTGCATTGTATGCAAACATCGTCGACGCCCACCATAACATGTCAGAGGCAAGGATGGCGCCGCCTTTGTAATGAACATCATCGGCGTATCGATCGTCTGTGGAGCACAATGTAATAACTGCCTTAAGCTCAGGAGGTTGAGTGGCAGCTACTTGCAACCCGTTGAATCCCCCCCATGACTTTCCAATCATGCCTGCTTCACCAGTCGACCAAGGTTGTTCTGCAATCCACTTTAATACATCAGCAGCATCCTGTTGCTCCTGGGGGAGGTATTCATCGTACAGGATGCCATCCGAGTCACCACTTCCACGAATATCAACACGAACAGAAGCGTAGCCATGCCCAGCAAAGTAAGGATGACGGATCGAGTCACGTAACGCGGTGAAGTCATCTTTCCGATAAGGAATGTATTCGAGAATCGCAGGTACAGGGTTTTCTTCAGCATCTTCTGGAAGCCAAATCCGGGCCGACAGTCTTGTGCCATCTCTCATCGGGACCCAGACGTGTTTTATTTCTCTGATCTTGTGGGGAAAGGATTCTTTAATTGAAAGAAATTCGTCGCGTACGTTAAATACCATTCTACGACCTCCAGCCGATCCTAATTTTGAATATCTTAAAGACTGTGCTATGCTTTTTGTAATCATGATTATTTTTTCAAGAGTGATTAGGGTATCACACATGATCTCTCTGTGGCAACTATTCATATGTTCTTTTCACAGAAGTAGGGGGCAATCGGGTGATGAAAAACAAAGAGCTGCAAAAAAGCCGTATGTGGAAATACTTTGTCGAGGCAACCGCAGATATCATTCGTGAGGAAGGGTACGACAAAGTGACGATCAGAAAAGTAGCTGATCGTGCGGGATATAATAGTGCTACCATTTACAATTATTTCTCAGAGGTTTCACATCTTGTCTTTTTTGCATCAATGATGTTTCTTAAGGAATACACTGAGGACGTTGCAAAAACGATGGAAAAAGTCTCAAAGCCTATTGATAAATATCTGCTGGCATGGGAATGCTTTTGTTACCATTCCTTTCAGAAGCCAAAATTATTCCATGCAGTATTTATGATGGACTTAGGGGATTACCCAGAAAACATGCTGGAGCATTACTATGCGAAGTTTCCACGTGAGCTTGTTCATTTTCCAGAAGAACTCATCCCTACACTGATGGAAAGAAATATGTCTAAGCGCGGGAGGTCTGCACTTGAACTTGCTCTTCAAGCAGGGGAAATTAGCGACCGAAATGTGGATGCCATCAATGAGGTCACAATACTCATTTGGCAAGGCATGTTTAACAATGTGCTGAACCATCGGACAAAGTATCAACCTGACATCGCGTTGAAAAAAACGATGCGGTACATTACGGAGATTGTTCGAAACGAGAAAGTACTACTTTTTAATGACGAAACGATGGAGGGAAAATAAGGTATGTTGACCTTTGAGAATGTAACGAAGATTTACAGTGGATCAAAAAAGGCTGTCAGTGGGCTTTCTCTCGAAATTGAGAAGGGAGAATTTATTTGTTTTATTGGGCCGAGTGGTTGTGGGAAAACGACGAGCATGAAAATGGTCAATCGCTTGATCGAACCAACAGAAGGACGCATTTTGATTGAAGGCAAAGACATTATGAAGCAAAACCGTGTCCAGCTCCGCAGAGATATTGGCTATGTGATTCAACAAATTGGTCTATTTCCGCATATGACGATCAGTGAAAACATTACCCTCGTCCCAAAATTACTTCAATGGACAAAGGAAAAACGGCGTAAGCGTGCGTTGGAGCTCATCAAACTGGTGAATTTATCAGAGGATTTTCTCGATCGGTATCCGCAAGAGTTAAGTGGTGGACAGCAACAGCGCATTGGCGTGCTGCGAGCACTTGCTGCAAACCCCCCGTTAATTCTTATGGACGAGCCTTTTGGAGCGCTTGATCCGATTACGAGAGACAGCTTACAAGAAGAATTTAAACACCTGCAAAAGCAGCTGGGTAAAACAATTGTTTTTGTTACGCATGACATGGATGAGGCTATTAAGCTCGCTGATCGCATTGTCATTATGCGCGACGGAGAAATTGTTCAAGTAGGCACACCAGATGACATTTTGCGCCATCCTGCCAACGAATTTGTGGAGTCCTTTATTGGCAAAGAACGCCTTATTCAAACGAAGCCAGAAGTGCAAACAGTAGGGCAAATCATGAACAAAGTCCCCGTTACGATTCATAAAGGAGAGACGCTAGCAAGCGCCATCGCGATTATGAAGCAAAAACGTGTTGACTCACTCCTCGTCATTGGCGAAGACAATACGCTTGAAGGCTATATCGACGTTGAGGATATTGAAGAAAATCGAAAAACCTCCCTGCTCGTTCAAGAGGTGGTCGAAACGGAACTTTACGTAGTGAGTGAGGACAGTTTTATTCAAGATACCATTCATAAGATGCTGAGGAGAGGCACGAAATATGTACCTGTCGTTGACGCAAACCATCGGTTAACTGGAATTGTGACGAGGGCGACATTGGCTGACCTTGTGTACGACTCCATTTGGGGAGAAGAGACGAAACAAGAAAGTGAATGAAAGGAATGAGGGCATTGGACGCCTTACTACAATTTTTTAATGAGCAGGGCTATACTCTGCTGTTTAAAACATGGGAGCATTTGTTTATCTCGCTTGTGGCCGTATTGATGGGAATTGTTGTCGCAGTGCCTTTAGGCATTGTGCTTACAAGACTTCAACGTGCTGCCGAAACCGTTATTCGGCTTGTCAGCATTATTCAAACGTTTCCAAGCTTAGCGATCCTAGCCTTTTTTATTCCGCTTTTAGGAGTGGGCAAGCTTCCGGCAATCGTCGCTTTGTTTTTTTATTCAATGCTACCTATATTACGAAATACCTATATTGGCATTAAAGAGACCGACAAAAACTTGCTAGAAGCAGGGCGCGGTATGGGCATGACAAGTCAGCAATTAATTTTTGGGATCGAATTGCCTCTTGCTGTCCCAGTAATCATGGCCGGGATACGAGTGTCCACAGTGTATTTGATCGGTTGGGCGACATTGGCTTCTTTTGTAGGTGCAGGTGGATTAGGCGATTTTATCTTTGACGGACTGAATTTATATAAGCCGGAATTAATTTTAGCAGGCGCCATTCCATCGACGTTACTAGCCTTGCTTGCTGACTGGATGTTAGGACGCCTTGAAACAAAACTTACGCCACGAATGAAAAGCAAAGCACAAGAGCTTGCATAGAGAGGAGAACACAGAATGAGAACGTATGTAACGCGTGCATTGCTGTGCGCACTAACAGCCCTCCTATTATCAGGCTGTGCCTTGCCAGGGTTAAGTGGGTCATCTAAAAACACAGTGAAGATTGCTTCAGCCACGACGTCAGAGACCCAAACATTAAGTTATATTCAAAAATATATGATTGAACATTATACGGATCTGAATGTTGAGATCATCAGTAACTTAGGGTCTTCGATCGTGTTGCATCAAGCGATGATTAACGGCGATGTTGATATTTCTTCCGCCCGTTATACGGGGACTGATATAAATGGAGCGCTTGGGATGGAACTTGTAAAAGATCCTGAGGAAGCGATGGACATTGTCCAACGGGAATTTAAGAAAAGGTTTAATCAAAAATGGTACGATACGTACGGGTTTAGTAACACGTATATTCTTGCGGTTCGCCAAGAGGTGGCCGACGAGCATCAACTAAAGACTGTGTCTGATTTAGCTTCACTGGCGCCGAATTATCGATTTGGGGTCGACAATAGCTGGATTAATCGTGAAGGCATCGGGTACGATGAGTTCGTAAATGCTTATGGCTTTGAGTTTGGGAATGTGTATCCAATGCAAATTGGCTTAGTGTATACCGCCCTTGCCAGTGGAAATATGGATGCCGTACTCGCATACTCAACGGACGCTAGGCTCAAAAATTTTAATCTTGCTACGTTAAAAGACGACAAAAAATTCTTCCCGCCCTATGATGCATCACCAGTTGCGACGTTCGCGATTTTAGAAAAACACCCCGAACTTGATACGATTTTGCAAAAGCTCGTAGGCAAGTTTAGTACAGAAAAAATTGTTGAACTAAATTACAAAGCGAATATTGAATTAATAGAACCAAGCGTGGTTGCGAAGGAATTCTTGGAAGAACACAATTATTTTGAGGATGAGTAAGGAGGTGCAAACATGGAAACCATTCAACAATTTATAACGTATTACTCGCAAAACACATCGTATGTCTGGACAGAGTTTTATCGTCATTTCTTAATGTCAGCGTACGGTGTACTCTTTGCAGCGCTTATTGGCATTCCATTGGGGATTCTCATCGCAAGGTATGGCAAACTGAGTCCATGGATTATGTCTTTCGTCAATGTGATTCAAACAGTGCCTGCTCTTGCTATGCTGGCAGTGCTTATGCTCGTGATGGGTCTTGGTGCGAATACGGTTGTGCTTGCGCTCTTCCTTTATTCACTTCTGCCAATTGTGAAAAATACGTATACAGGCATACGTGGTGTGGACTCGACATTAACTGAAGCAGGGAATGGCATGGGAATGACACGCCTGCAAATCTTACGCATGGTGGAACTGCCTTTGTCCTTGTCCGTCATTATGGCAGGTCTGCGTACAGCGTTAGTGATTTCCATCGGTATAGCTACAATTGGAACGTTTGTCGGAGCAGGGGGGCTTGGCTCCATCATCGTCAGAGGAACAAACGCGGCAGATGGGGCAGCCATTATTCTTGCTGGCGCGATACCGACGGCGCTCATGGCTGTGATCGCTGATGTTGTCATGGGATGGTTTGAACGTCTACTGTCTCCAGCCAATAACAGAAAGCTGCAGGAATAGAATCAAAAAAGCGGTAGGCTGAGAGGTGTCTCTCATTTCCTACCGCTTTTTGTTCGTTGTTGAACGTCCAATCCGCAATTAAAATAGCGTACATGATTGCCACGTGCTCGCACAAACCTAAACGTCTTTATATGTCTTTACGTAAAACAAGAATTCCTGGACATTAAGTTGTCCGTGAAATGCGCTCATTTAGACATTAGTCTTCATGTTTATTTGGATCCCCATCAAATGGAGAGGAGGCGATACGGATTGATTCAGTTGGACACCCTTCGAAGGCATCCATCATATCCTCTTCAAGTTCTTCAGGCAACTCAATTGTCCCTTCGTTGTCGTCAAGGATAGCGAAAGCCAGACCTTCGTCATCATAATCAAATACGTCAGGGGCTGCAGCGCCACATGCGCCACATGCGATACACGTGTCTTTATCTACTATCGTGAACTTTGCCAAAAGACTCCCTCCAGTTGTTGCGTCTGGCGTCAAACATAGCCATTTGCTAAAAATCTTCGTCGATGTTTTGATGAAATGTCTGTGTTATTGTATGCTTCTTTTGCTCGACCGTCAAGGAACGCGACATGCACGTGGAAACGTGTTTTGTTACTGCAAGGATGAGTGTAGCTATGCTAAACTAAGGGAACATATACTTCTGAATACCGACAAAGTACGACACCTGATCCATGTAATATGTATTTGTTGAGTGAGGTGGGAAATGAGATACACACAGGCTCTTTTATTGCACACACTCGATGCATTCCAAGGAAAACGCAGTGTTAATGCTGCCTTCCATTTGCTTAGAGGGAAACGTTCGTCACAAACGATTCAGGATGCTGGTTTTTTTTCTATGGCTCCATTGTATGGCTGTGGTGCCACGAGCCTTAGCAAAGATGAATTTATGAAAGCTGTCCGTGACCTGTGGAGTCAAGGGGATATTGTTTCGTCTAAAAAAGGACATGCGGATGTGACAGCCAGTGGGAGATCCAAAGCACAGGAGATAGCGCCTTTACCTGACGGGTTAAACGGTATCCGATTTCACGCATCGACACAGCTGTTTTGGCGGCGCTTATATCATTTGATCCATAGCCTGCATGTTGAGGAAGAAAAGCAACATTATTTGCTCACTGAAAAACACCTACTTGACTGGGTGACGACGTTTACAAAATCTTCGTCATTTTCTTCATGGACGACGAAAGCTTTTGAAGAGCTGGACACTATTCTCTCAAAAAATGACCCTTTGCAGGCTGAAGTATTTGTGCAGCGATTGTCTCGACCTGGACGAACGGGGCGCACATTGCGGCAGCTTGGTGTGGACTTTGGAATGGATTCGGTGTGGGCAGAGGTCTATTGGCGCTCGACTGTTCATACGATTTTGCATAATGTCCTTTCTCAGCCGAACCAGTTTGAAGCCATGGCAGCTGTTTTGCCGAAAGAGGCCAGATCGCCTTTAACCATAACAGCACAAAAGACATATCAATTGGCGAGGCAAGCGATTCCGATTGAACGAATCGCGTCCATTAGGCGTTTAAGGGGAAGTACAATAGAAGATCACCTCGTCGAAATAGCTTCACATATCGAGGATTTTGCCTGGACGGAGTACATAACGCAAGAGGATGCTTCAGTCATCCAAACGGTGCTTGCACACTCAAAGCATTTGACATTAAAACAGCTGAAACAGGAGCTTCCTGAGCGAATTTCTTATTTTCATATTCGTCTTTGCATGGCTCGTGAGAAAGGGGCGTTTTTTCATCAAAGAACGTGATAATGTGCTGCACTCAGTGTTTCGTTTGTCTGAGCTCCGATCATTACAGAGTGAAGTGATTGATGCTGTTTTACAGCGTCAGGATGTGTTAGCTGTGATGCCTACAGGCTCTGGTAAATCACTTTGCTATCAACTTCCCGCTTACCTTCTAAAGGGTACGATCCTCGTCATCACACCTTTAATCTCATTAATGGAGGATCAGGTAAGGCGGCTGTGGAACCTTGGTGAAACATCGGTCGCCGTTTTAAATGGCATTAAGAGCTGGGAGGAGCGGGACGATACCCTTCGACGCTTACACACATTTCGCTTTGTTTTTACTTCTCCTGAGATGTTACAAAATAGACGCGTGTTGCAAGCACTAAGTCGTTGCTCCCTCTCACTAATGGTCATTGATGAAGCCCATTGTATCTCGCAGTGGGGACATGAATTTCGGACAGATTATTTGCGTCTCGGAACCGCGCGTAAACAACTTGGTTCCCCTCAATGTTTGGCGCTTACAGCTACGGCGACAACAGAGGTTAAAGCTGATATTGTTCAAGAGCTTCAGCTATCATCCGCAACGCATATTGTGTCAGCGATGGACCGTGGAAATATTGGTCTTTCCGTGACATGTGTCAAAAGTGAGGATGAAAGAGCTCAAACCGCGCTGGAATGGATTCAACGGTTTACTGGCTCAGGTCTTGTTTACTTCTCAAGTCGAAAAAAGGCAGAGCAGTTTGCACGTTTGGTTCAAGACAACACAGCTATTCGCATTGCCGTGTATCATGCCGGACTGACGCCAGAGGAAAGAACTCTTGTCCAGCAGCAGTTTATTCAAGACGAAGTTCAGCTTGTGGCATGTACAAGTGCATTCGGTATGGGCATAGATAAATCAGATGTACGGTTCGTTCTGCATTATCACCTCCCCTCAAGAATTGAATCGTATGTTCAAGAAATGGGCCGCGCCGGACGTGATGGAGAGCCGTCGTTAGCCATTGCTCTTTATGCGCCAGAAGACGATTTGCTGCAGCACCATTTTTTTCAAGCGAATTTGCCTATGCCGGAGGATCTTACCTTCCTTAAAGGCTACATAGAGACACACGGATGGACGAATGCAGAGAAAGCGTTAAGCGCAAATCCTTCGCCGCTGCCACTTAGTGATGACGTGCGTGGATTTATCTTATTTAGAATGGAAACACACCTCGAAAAAGAACATTTTTTCACAAGGCTTGAAGAGGAGATTGCTGATCGCGTTCAGAAAAAACAACGTGATTGGTTTCGTCTTAGAGCTTGGGCGTTTACAGAAAAATGTCGCCGAACTACTTACTTAAAGATGTTTGATGAAACAGGTATTCACGAGGTTCCGACACATCTGTGTTGCGATCAATGTGGATTAGAGAAGGACTATTTTTTCGCGGCGACGCCTAAGGAATACGACTCTGCTAAGATACCTTGGCAGGATGAGCTACGATTGCTTTTTAGGAAATAATGATGAAATGGACAAGGGGAGCAAGCCGTCAAATCAAAGCATTTACGGCAAAAGAGTGACATGAGCCCGAGCTCACCATTGCCTCGCTTGTGTTTGGCTTGTGGGCAGAAAGTATCAGTGTCGTCATCATGGCGTATTATTTATTTTACCTTTTTTGCTGGTATCCGCTATAAATATAAGGAGGGATGACAATGCAAACTAGAGCTGAACGAAAAGCCTCTCAAACGAATAAAATGAGTCAAAAAAAAGCTGGCGATCCGTCCAAAACTACGTTGCCACCAAGAAGAAAAACTCATCAGTCAACCCCTTCGAATCAGCGTCGACGTCGGGAGGAGGAAGAGAAACGACCTTCAATTCCTGCATCACGCTGGCTTCTTGTTGTTTTTCTATTGTTGATCGTTGGGCTCCCGGTTTACGTTATATTTTTTTCAGACGAATCTCCTGTCTTAAACGAGACGATTAATACAGTGGCAGATCCTGTTCGGATGGCTCCTACCTTACAGGAGCGTGAAGCACAAGAGCTATCCATCTCTAGTGAGGAAGAGGACGCCGAGGAGCCGACGGACACAGTGGCGACATCGGAAGACGAAATTGATCAAACGCAGGAACCAAACACGCCTACGTCTGAGGAAACAAACCAAACGAATGAAACAAATGAAAAAAATGAAACAACAGATGTGAATACTCCTCAGGTTCGCACTGAAACAGAAGAAACCAACGAAACGACTTCGCTTGAGCCATCAACTGATACGACTGAAAAAGAAGTAACTGAAGGTGCAACTGAAGAAGAAACTGAAACGGCAGTAATTGGACAAACTCATATTGTTAAAGATAGCGACACGTTATTTTCCATCTCACAGCAATATTATGGGACAAGAGAAGGCGAAGCGCTTATAAGGCAAGCGAATGGTTTACAAGGGAACGCCATTAGTGTTGGGCAAAAACTTATTATCCCCGAGATGTAAGACGCACTAGCATGTGCCTATGTGCATACGATAGACTAATGTCCAATCGTAAAGGAGCAGTGGGCGCATGTCTGGAAAAATGTATGGAATGTTTCTTTTGCTTAGCAGTTGCTTTTTTGGAGTGGCTTTACTTACATTACCGGAGAGTTTTGAATGGGATGCATTTCTCGCTTTATTGGTCATGAATCCTTGGCGGCTTCTGCCGGGAATTATTCTTCTCTGGGCAGGCGGCTTAATGACGGCAAAAAGCTTGATGATTGCCTACCATCGGTTGCATCCTTCCTCATTTAGGGGCGCTTGTATCGTAACGCTGTTAGCCATTGGCTTCGTGTTAGCCTCCAAAGGGGTATGGTTGGCGGTAGTGGCGATTTTGCTCATTCTTGCCTGCTTGTTAAGTGAACTATATAAAAAACAATTTTTATTTAAAAGCAAATCATAGGAAGCGTTATAAGGAAGTCATAACACTACCAGCAATAGGGTACAAAGACCGTTATCTCTGAAAGGTGGAGATGGATTGTTATCGTTCTTCGCCATTCTATTGGCAGGATGTATCATTTTAATACTCGTCATGTTTTTTTGTGCGATGGAGCGTCGTATTGTCCGGCATACAATTGCTTCTTCTGCATGGCCGAGTGGAAAGAGTCATGTGACTATCTTTTTTATTAGTGATATTCACCGCCGCAAACTGACAGAGCCCTTTCTCAGGCAAATTAAAGAACCGCTTGATGCCATCATTATTGGCGGCGATTTAACTGAGAAAGGCGTTCCAATTGAACGAACACGGGACAATTTAAGGGCGTTACGTACATTGAATTGCCCAGTATTTTTTGTTTGGGGAAACAATGATTATGAAATTGACCAGACGGTATTTGGTCGTCTTTTGGCAGAGGAAGGAATCCAAAAGCTGAAAAATGAGCATTGTTTCTTGCAGGAACACGTGTGCCTTGTCGGTTTGGATGATGCGACTGGGCATAGAGATAATATGAAAGCTGCGATGCCGCATCGTTTAAATAACATGCCTTTTTATACCATTCTTATCTCACATAATCCTGGTTTCCAATGGGATGAAGTGTTGAAAGGAAAGGTGTCATGTGTCCTTACTGCGCATACTCATGGTGGCCAAATTCGCTTCGGTCGCTTCGGTCCTTACGAACATGGTGGGCTTTCTGTTCAGAATGGTTTTCATTGGCTACAAACCAATGGCTATGGCACGTCTCTTGTACCGCTAAGATTTGGTGCACGACCTGAATCACATGTCCTCCATTTTTGTAGGAAAAAGTAGATGTCGCTTTCATTGGCTTATCGTTCTATACTTCTATATACTAGAACGTACAATGTAACAATAATGGGAGACAGTTAGATGGAACAAGGAGAAGGAAAATACAACATAAAAGCCGTATCTAAACAATTAGGTGTTCAACCGGGAACCATTCGTGCATGGGAGAGGAGATACGACATGATCTCTCCTATTCGTAACGAAGCAGGGCACCGGCTGTATTCACAGCAGCAAGTTGAGCAGCTTAGGTGGCTTGTTCATAAAATTAATCAGGGCTTTACGATCTCACAAGCCATTCAAGTGTGGCAGCAAAGCGATCGTCACGCAAACCAGATAAAAACAGAATCTGTGCAGCATGATATGACATCAGAGCTCTTGCAGGCGCTTCTATCATTTGAAGAGAAAAAGGCACACGACAGTCTTGATCGAGCGTTTAGCTTGTATAGCTTTGATTTGGTCATCACAGACCTATTAATTCCGCTTCTTAATAGCATTGGGCATCAATGGGCTACTGGACAGATTACGACCGCACATGAGCATTTTGCGACCTCGTTTCTTCGCTCTAGAATCGGTCATATTTTTCATACAATGCCTGTTAAAGGGTTTCTTCCAAAAGCAGTGTCTGTTTGCTCGCCCGGAGAAACCCATGAGCTTGGTCTATTGATTTTCACACTGTTTTTGAGAAGAAAAGGATTTGAAGTGATTTATTTAGGGACAGGCATCGCTGAGGAGGATATGGATATTGTCATTAATGAAATTCAGCCTCGACTTCTTGTCATGTCCTGTACCTTTGACCGCCATCTTCCTGCACTCCGACGAACGATTCAGCGAATCTTGAAACAGGAGCAGTCACTTGATTTGGCTCTTGGCGGGAGTGCAGTGTCCGCGGACGACGCATTGTTTTCGCCATATACGATTGGGGACCGCGCCGAAGAGTGGGAAGATTGGATGCACAAATACTTCAGACGTCGAATGAGTTTTGACTAACATGTGCAACAGCTTGTTTTTTATAAAACAGTCAGTGTACACTAAGAACACATTTGAATTTAACATAAAGCACGCACCTATAGATGCTTCTATCATAGGATAGAAGAAGGCAGGTTACGGTTGAGGGAGGGCTGATCTCTTGCGCTTAGAAAGGTTAAACGTCAACAAAATAAAAATCTTCTTAACATACGATGACCTTTATGAAAGAGGCATGACAAAAGATGATTTATGGCAGGATGCACCAAAGGTTCATCAATTGTTTCGAGATATGATGAAAGAAGCCAATAGTGAACTTGGTTTTGAGGCAGCAGGACCTATAGCTGTAGAGATCTTTTCGTTGCAAGCCCAAGGAATGGTCATCATCGTCACGAAAGGTGTCGATAGCCAAAACGATGACGATTACGATGACGATTATATCGAAATGCAAGTCACACTTGACGAAAGTGATGATATTTTTTATGAGTTTGCCAGCTTTGAGGATTTTATTTCTCTATGCGCTCATTTAGTACGTAAAGGAATGCGACGTGGTCGCTTGTATGCATTCGAGAATCGTTACTTTTATAGTCTAAGCATTGAAGAAGTTGAAGAAAAAGACGTTGAAAATCTTATTGCATTGCTTGCTGAGTATGGCAATCCATCAACATTGACAAAATACCGAGTGGCCGAGTACGGAAAAACAATCATTCCCCATTCGGCACCACAGGTCATTTCAACGTATTTCCTCAATGACCGTTAAAGAATAGCTTTCTAGCACACGAATGTTGCGGGCAATGAGCACCGGACAAGACAAAGCAACGAAAAAAGCGAACGATTCTCACCCCGTTCAAGCTGAGTGAAAACGTTTGTCTTTTGAGGCGCAAAGTCTTGAGAGGAGCGGAGTTGCCCTAAGGCAATGAGCACCGGACAAGACAAAGCAACAAAAAAAGCGAACGATTCTCACCCCGTTCAAGCTGAGTGAAAACGTTTGTCTTTTGAGGCGCAAAGTCTTGAGAGGAGCGGAGTTGCCCTAAGACAATGAGCACCGGACAAGACAAAGCAACGAAAAAAGCGAACGATTCTCACCCTGTGCAAGCTGAGTGAAAACGTTTGTCTTTTGAGGCGCAAAGTCTTGAGAGGAGCGGAGTTGCCCTAAGGCAATGAGCACCGGACAAGACAAAGCAACAAAAAAAGCGAACGATTCTCACCAGCTTGAACCCTGCTGCTCACTCTTATGTGGAGAGCAGCTTTTTATTTATCCACGCAGAAATAATAAAACCATCTATGTCTAAATTGGCAACGCATACGATTTGTGCAGAGCGACATGCCATTGTCTCAGCGGATTAAAAAAATCAGCCATCTGTGCCTTTCAAATGTACCAGACAACGTGTATACTAATCTTTGACAGAGGAAAGTTAGTGCGTTAAACACAGGAGGTTTGTTGAAAGATGGCACCTGGACAATCGACGGACATGAACGAGGACCGTTCAGATATTTTAAAATCAACCCAAACTGTTATTCATAAAGCTTTAGAGAAATTAGGCTATCCTGAAGAAGTGTATGAGCTTTTAAAAGAACCGATTCGTTTATTGACGGTTCGTATTCCCATTCGCATGGATGATGGATCGATAAAGATTTTTACAGGCTATCGCTCCCAACACAACGATGCCGTTGGGCCAACAAAGGGTGGCGTTCGTTTTCATCCGAATGTTACTGAAAAAGAAGTCAAAGCATTGTCCATTTGGATGAGTCTTAAGGCAGGCATTGTTGATCTCCCTTATGGTGGCGGCAAAGGGGGCATTATTTGCGACCCTAGAGAAATGTCTTTTCGCGAACTAGAGCGATTAAGCCGAGGGTATGTGCGAGCAATAAGTCAGATTGTAGGACCTTCAAAAGATATTCCAGCGCCCGATGTATTTACAAATTCACAAATTATGGCATGGATGATGGATGAATACAGTCGTATTGATGAATTCAACAATCCGGGCTTTATCACAGGGAAACCTCTCGTTCTAGGCGGATCTCATGGTCGTGAATCGGCTACAGCAAAAGGCGTTACGATTTGCATAGAAGAGGCAGCAAAGAAGAAGAATATAGAATTGATAGGCGCTCGCGTCGTCATTCAAGGGTTCGGGAATGCGGGGAGTTTTTTAGCAAAGTTTATGCATGATGCCGGTGCGAAAGTGATTGCGATTTCGGATGCGTATGGCGGTTTACATGACCCGAACGGATTAGATATTGATTACCTGCTTGATCGCAGAGATAGTTTTGGTACAGTCACAAAACTATTCAATAACACGATTTCAAATAAAGAACTCCTTGAACTTGACTGCGATATTCTAGTTCCAGCCGCGATTGAAAATCAAATCACTGAAGACAATGCAGATGCGATTCAAGCAAGCATTGTCGTCGAGGCGGCCAACGGTCCAACGACGCTTGGTGCAACGAAGATCTTAGCTGATCGTGGTATTTTATTGGTCCCTGATGTTCTGGCTAGTGCCGGTGGTGTTACCGTTTCATATTTCGAATGGGTGCAAAATCGCCAAGGCTACTATTGGACGGAGCAGGAGGTCGAAGATCGGCTTCGTGAAGTAATGATCAAATCCTTCCAAAACATTTACACGACGTCTGAAAACCGTCGAATTGACATGCGGCTTGCGGCTTATATGGTCGGTGTTCGGAAAATGGCAGAAGCTGCTCGTTTTAGAGGTTGGATTTAGACATAAAGTGAACGTCAGAACGCAAAAGGTTGACTTCATGAGTCAGCTTTTTTGCGTTTATTCGAGCGAGTCAACTGCTGGACACCATAGGATTCCACTCCTATCACATCAAATTGAATAAGAACAGAAAGGCGGTGTTGTGCTGTTGGATACGAACAGTGCAAAGCATGAACAAGTCATCATAGTTGGAGCAGGACCATGTGGATTAGCAGCTGCCATCGCTTTACAAGAACAAGGCATAAAACCACTTGTCATTGAGAAAGGCAACATCGTTGATGCCATATCACAATACCCAACGCATCAAATGTTTTTTTCGACAAGTGCAAAGCTTGAAATTGGCGATGTGCCATTTATTATTGAAGAGCGAAAGCCGCGCCGCAATCAAGCATTGTCTTACTATCGAGAAGCCGTCAAAAAAAAGCAACTGCGCATTAACGCTTATGAAGAGGTTACAAGAGTTCAGAAACTTAGTGATGGGCAATTTTTAATAGAAACCAAAAATTCCGATGGATCTCAAACCTATACAGCAGATGCTGTAGTTATGGCAACAGGATATTATGCAAATCCAAATTATATGGGTGTACCAGGTGAATCTCTTTCAAAGGTGTATCATTATTTTAAAGAAGCACATCCTTACTTTAATCAGGATGTCGTCATTATCGGCGGGAAAAATTCTGCTGTGGATGCAGCGATGGAACTGGAAAAAGCAGGAGCGAGAGTGACGGTGTTGTATCGTGGCGATGTGTATTCGAGCAGTGTGAAGCCGTGGATATTGCCTGAATTTGAAGCGCTTGTTCGCCATGAAAAAATCGCAATGGAATTTAATGCTAATGTAACAGCAATTGAGCTACACCATGTGCACTATGAAGTAGGCGGAAAAAACTATTCAATTAAAAATGATTTTGTGTTTGCGATGACAGGGTATCGGCCAGACCATGCGCTGTTAAAGGCAGCAGGAATCGAAATTGATGAACAAACGGGGCGACCGCGTTTTAATGAGACATCCATGGAATCAAATGTTCAAAATTTATTTATTGCGGGTGTTTTAGCCGCTGGAAACAACGCCAATGAAATTTTTATCGAAAATGGTCGTTTTCACGGTGGACAAATTGCAGCGGTCCTTGCGGAAAGATTCTCAAAGTAAAAGAAAACGATGGATGACAGCGAAAAAGGAGGTCAGCCAATGGCTAAACTATTGCTAATAACAACTGGAGGAACGATTGCCAGTAAACCGACTTCGGATAGCGGTTTATTGGCATCTGGCGCGATGAGTGGCACTGAGGTTGCTCAATTATGTCAGTTGCCTCCATCGTTTGAGTTGCAAGTGCTGCCTCTCTTTCAACTTCCAAGCTTGCATCTAGCCTCTCCCCAACTTCTTGAGCTTAAGGCTGCCATTCAGACTGCTTTTGAGGATCCTGAGCTTGCAGGGATTGTCGTCACGCACGGCACGGATTCGCTTGAAGAAACCGCCTATTTTTTGGATGTGACGATTCATGATTCCAGACCGATCGTCGTTACGGGCTCCCAACGAGCGCCTGGGGATATTGGCAGTGATGTTTACAGCAATTTAAGAAACTCTATGTTTGTAGCTGTTCACCCATCATTAGAAGATGCAGGCACGGTCGTTGTGTTTAATGAGCGAATATGGGCCGCTAGGTATGCAAAGAAAGTTCACGCCTCTAATACGCAAGGCTTTGAATCATTCGGGTACGGGTATTTAGGCATTATTGATCATGATGTAGTCACACTTTATCAAAAACCTCTTCGAAGGGATGTCTTTCGAGGCGTTAATCATTTGCCAAGGGTCGATATAGTCAAATGCTTTACAAATGCAGATAGTGTTGCTCTTGATGCATTTTGTGAAGCTGGCACAAAGGGCCTTGTCATCGAAGGAATGGGGAGGGGGCAGGTGCCTCCGGACATGGTTCAAGGCATTCAAAGGGCGATCAAGCTTGGGGTTGTCGTCGTGATAACAACAAGCGCCGAGGAAGGCCAAGTGTTCCCTGCCTATGATTATAAAGGCAGTGCACATCAATTGGAGACAATGGGTGCTGTACTCGGCAAGGATTATGATTCGAAAAAAGCAAGAATCAAGCTTCAAGCCGTTCTTGCGTCTGGAATTTCTCCTGAAAAAGCGTTCGGTCGCTAATTTTATGGGACAACCCTGCTAGTTTTCTTAGGAAGGAAAGCATGGTACGATAGTCGTATCAGATTGGAGTATGAAGGAAAGGGAGGGTGTCGGGATGCTCCCCATCATTTCTGCTGGAGTAGCCCCTGGCGCTGCTCTCTTATGTTATTTTTATCTGCATGATAAATATGAGTCTGAACCATTCTCATTGGTTTTTAAAATGTTTATAACTGGTTTACTTATTGTATTTCCGATTATGTTCCTTCAATACACGATGCACCATGAAATTATCATCTCTTCACACGTGTTTGAAGCGTTTGTTGAGACAGCACTTCTTGAAGAGTTTTCAAAATGGTTTGTGCTTTATTATATGATTTATCGCCATGTAGAATTTGATGATTACTATGACGGCATTGTTTATGGAGTAGCCGTTTCTTTAGGCTTTGCTACACTTGAAAACATCTTATATCTTTTTGCAAATGGACTTGATACGGCTTTTGGCAGAGCGCTGTTACCAGTGTCAAGCCACGCGCTCTACGGTGTCATTATGGGCTACTACCTTGGCCGTGCACGCTTTAAGACGAAGGCATCTAAAATGCCATGGTTGCTCATGTCATTCATGATTCCCTTTTTACTGCACGGAGTTTACGACCTCATCATTTTGTCATTTGCGGATAACTGGATGATGATGATGATTCCGTTTATGACATTCCTATGGTGGCTAGGCCTGAAAAAGGTGAAGCTTGCGAATCGCCGAAGCAGGAAACGAAACCTCGTTTTTATGAATCAATCGAAAAGGTTTAAAGATCCACCTGCCTAATAGCTTATAAAAGCAACGAACTATGACGATGCTTTGCAAATTTCAGGAAATCCTGATGCTGCAAAGGTCGTTTTTTTGTGTTCAAAATGATGATAATACCTTACATTAGGCAGAAGCGCTTAGATATAGCTGGGTAAATCTAGAATTCAATATTAGGGTTGTTTTCTATGCAAGCTGCCATACGCTCGCTTTCCCGCTGGAGTCTCGCTAGTGGCAGCTTTTAATGATGCACTCATTATATAATGTGCCATGAAAAACAAAGAGATTCATCTAGGGCGTGTCTTAAAACTCGCTAAGAGGCATCTGTCACCGCCTTTTCGTCCCCATCTGCGTTCCTTTTCCTTGACGTACGTCCGGTACGCCTGCGAAAAAGCGCCTTGCTTGGAACGAAAATTCGGCAACATCTGCTCCCTTCAGAGTTCTCAGACACGCCCTAGTGATTTAGAGCGGAGAGATTAACTTAGTTACGTAAAAGCGATCTTTTAGAAAAAACAGGATTGTGAACATTTGTAACTTGAATTTCCTGTATACACAAGATGTCAATGGATCTATCTTACCTTACTTCCACTCAGGCACAGCCAGAGTGGAAGGTGATTTTTTCTCTGCGAAAGTTGTCTTCTTAAGCGTTCGCCAGTTTGAAATTGTGACGACAATTAGCTAAAATTCATGGTCTTTTTGAGCACTCCGTTTTTTAGTAAATCAACTTTCATACTTTACAATTGGAAGACACACTTAGATTACTGGATAAATCTGCAATTCAATGTTGTGATTGCTTTTTATACAAGCTGTCATCCGCTAGCTTTTACCAAGGGTACTCGATATAAGAGACCGAGACCAATTAAAACATTGAACAAAGAAACAAACATCAGCGTAGTCAAAATACGTAGACTCCAGCGGAAACAGCGCGAGCTGAAGATCCCGCAGGAAAGCAAGATTCCAAGGAAGCTGAAGCCGTGCCCGCGGAACGCGAAGTATTTTGACGAAGCGACCGTGATCTCTTAGCCACCCTAAAGGGAATAAGTGAAACATCGACTTCAAAGGACCTCATCGTGTTTTCTGTACCACTGGTGTCTCGCCAGTGGCAACTTTTAATGATGCACTCATTTTTTATCATGTGACTTGAATAAAAAAGTACGAAGCCCGCTTAGTTATTAAATTGCGCACCTTCCTAAAAATACCAACCCCATTCCTGCAATCTAAATGAACTCAAGAAGAGCATCCTTTCATCCGCCTTAGCTGACTGATTTTCCTACTACTCAAACACTGTGTTCCGAGAAAAGATCAGACCTTCATGAAATTCCATCGCATAATATTTTCACTGGAACAAACAATAGGAAAAAGCGTAAGTGAAAGGCAGTTTATGAAAACGGAGGAATGAAATGTTGAGACATGTAAAGTGGCTGATCGTAATTCTTGCTGTGTCTTTAATGGTTCAAGCGCCACCTTTGATGAAGGCTAATGCGTTTTCAGGTCAGGTCATTCAACAGGGGGCAACAGGAGATGATGTTATTGAGCTTCAAGCACGATTGCAATATATCGGGTTCTATAAAGGGAAGATCGATGGTGTGTTTGGCTGGGGAACGTATTGGGCACTACGTAATTTCCAACAGAAGTTCGGTTTAGAGATTGACGGTTTGGCTGGTGCGACGACGAAAGACAAGCTTGCCTCAGCAACACGTTATGATGAAGGGTATGTAAAGCAACAAATTCGATCAGGCAAAGCCTTCACGTATTATGGAGGAGCGAAAAAGTCCGATCAAGGGTCAGCCGCTCCACCGCCGGCAAACAACCAAGGAGAAAAAACCCCGCCCCAAGCTGTTAATGTTCCTGCGGGCTATTCCCAAAATGACATAGAATTAATGGCAAATGCTGTTCATGGGGAGGCCAGGGGTGAACCTTACGAAGGGATGGTCGCCGTCGCATCGGTTATTTTAAATCGCGTCGAGAGTCCAGCATTTCCAGACTCGGTTTCCGGGGTGATCTTTGAACCGAGAGCGTTTACTGCAGTAGCTGATGGGCAAATCTGGTTGACACCGGATGAGACGTCAAAGCAGGCGGTTATTGACGCCATTAATGGCTGGGACCCAAGTGGCAATGCGTTGTATTATTTCAACCCAAATACGGCGACATCTCCATGGATATGGACGCGTCCACAAATTAAACAAATAGGCGAGCACATCTTTTGTAAATAACAACTTGGAAGGAGACCGACTCATGGTACGTAATGTTATAATTGCTGTTTTAGCCCTTGGTGTCCTTGGTGCAGGGTATTGGGGATACCAGGAGCAGCAGCAAAAAGAAGCCGTCATGATTCATGCAGAAAATAATTACCAGCGTGCCTTTCATGATCTCGTCTATCGTGTGGGCTACTTAAAAGATAAGGTCGGTACATCGCTTGGTATGTCGTCTTCGAAACAAATGACAAAAGCCTTAGCAGATGTGTGGAAAGTGTCCTCAGAGGCGCAAGGCGACGTTGGTCAGTTGCCATTAACGTTAATGCCGTTTAATAAAACAGAAGAATTTCTATCAAATATTGGCGAGTTCTCCTATCGAACGAGCGTACGGAACTTGGATCAAAATCCGTTGGATGAAAAAGAACTTGCCACACTGCAAAACTTGTACGAAAAAGCGGATGAAATCAATACAGAGCTGAAAAATGTCCAACACAAAGTGATCCATGATAAACTTAAGTGGATGGACGTACAAATGGCATTGGCTTCTTCAAAAGAACCGATGGATAACACGATCGTAGATGGCTTTAAAACGGTCGAGGACAATTCAAAAAAATACAATGCCAACACAGACTTTGGCACAGATGTGCAACGTTTGAACGATCACCGCAATGCAAAGCATACGTTCTCAGGTCAGCCGATATCGCAAAAGCAAGCCGTACAAGAAATGAAACGTTTTTTTGAACTTAGCGGCCCATGGGACGCTAAGGTTTCAAAAAATGGCGGTGGAGCCGACTACGATTTTTATTCTGTTACACTTTCTAACGACAACCACACTTACAGTGGTGATATATCGAAAAATGGCGGTGTGCCTATTTGGCTGCTTAACCGACGAGATGTCGCAGAAACCAAGCTGTCGCTCAACGAAGCGGCTGAAAAAGCAGCCTCATTTTTAAACGCACATGGCTATAAGAATGTGGTATTGAATGAGAGCATGCAGTTTGATAACGTTGCGATGTTCACCTTTGTAAAAACAGTAGGGGAAGACATTCGTTATTTGCCGGCGTCGATCCGCATGAAAATAGCGTTAGACAATAATGATATTCTCGGCTTTGATGCAAGGCAGTACATTGTGGAGAATCCGTCAGATGCGAGCAAGTTAAACACGACCCCAACACTAACACAAGAAGAAGTGACCGCACAGCTTACGAAAGCATTGGACGTTCAGCAAGTGACGACAGTATTTATTGAAAACGATTTAGGTGAAGATGTGCTCTGCTATGAGATTTTAGCTTTGAAAAAGGATGAAACGTATAAAATTTATATCAATGCTGAAAACGGGGATGAGGAGCAAGTAGAAAAGCTAGAATCCGCAGAAGCAGTGTATACGGACGAAGTTTAACCTGAAGGAAAGGGAAGGCATAGTTTGCTTTCCCTTTTCTTCTTTTTCATGGCATAATAATAGGAAAGGGGTGAGTCTATGGAACTAGGCACAAAGGTTCGTTTTTTCTTAAATGATGTAACGAGACGTGAGTATAATGCATCAATTGTCGATGGGGATGAAAACGTTGTCTGGATTGCGATGGATGAAGAGATGGTAAAGCATAGCTCGGAAAAAGAAGTAGCCTTTACGTTTTCCTTTATTAATAACGAAGGAACGATGTATACGTTTCGAGGTCATGCGATTAATCATCGAAAAGAAGGCAATGTATGGATGGCGGCATTCTTAAAACCACAGCATCAGGATTTGCACAAAATTCAACGACGCCATTTCTTACGATCAGAAGTGTCTTTAAGTGCTGCCATTTATCCATGTCGCCAACAATTTGCACCGTTTGTTACAAGTACACATGATTTAAGTGGCGGTGGGGCGGCTATTTGGTTGCCGAATAAGAAAGAGCTAGAAGCGGATGAGCTCATAACACTCTATTTGCTAGTGCCTGAAAAGAACCAGCGTCCCACGATTATAAAAACGACATATCGTCCAATTCGTGAAGTCATCCAAGAAGATAAGCGTCGTCAATGGGCAGGAGAATTTATGGAGATCCATGAAGAGGATCGTAAACGCCTTATCCGCTTTTGTATGCAGCGTCAACTTCAAGAAGCAAGGGTATAACGAAGCAATTGCTGAGAGATCCTACCCTGTAAAGGAGTTGGGCTCTATGAAAAAAACCGAGCGAATACTTATTATCATCGTGCTTTGGCATTTCGTGTTTGTTTGCACGGCCCAAGGCTTTATCCGCTTTTTTCCTGAGACATTGGTGCACAAAATATCATTGTATGAAGGCATATTTAATATGGACGAATCCCCTCCTCAAAGAGGTTAGACCAGGTGCTAAACGTATGGTATGATGAGTGAAAATAGGATGGGGAGTCAAAAAGGTTATGCAGCAACAGATCGCTATTGCAATTGATGGGCCAGCGGCTGCGGGGAAAAGCACAGTCGCGAAGAAGATTGCCGATTATTTCGGTTATATATACATAGATACTGGCGCCATGTATCGAGCATTTGCTTGGTATGTGTTAACGAATGAAGCAGACCCTAAAAATGAAGAGCAATCAATTCAGCTTCTTTCCTCATTTTCTCTTACGTTAGAACGAGAAAATGGGAAAACATTTGTCATGGTTAACGATCATGATGTGACTAAAGAGATTCGTTCCAATATTGTTAGTCTTCACGCATCCTCAGTTGCGGCTTACGGTGCGGTGAGAACGAAAATGGTTGATCTGCAACGAGATATGGCCAAGCACGTATCCGTTGTCATGGATGGTCGCGATATCGGCACAAATGTGCTTCCAAATGCGGACGTAAAAATTTTTCTAATTGCATCCGCAGAGGAACGAGCTGAACGTCGTTATCGGGAACTCATTAGAAAAGGCGAGGACGTCTCGAAAAATCAACTGCTCACTGAGATTCTAAAGCGTGACGCCCAAGATTCAAGCCGACAGATTGCACCATTAAAAAAAGCTGAAGACGCAGTTGAAGTCGACACGACGTCTCTTGCATTGCCAGAGGTTGTGACAAAAATTATTAATGAGATTAGACGGAAGGTGCCTGCCAAATGAATCTATATCCACTTGGTAAAGCCTTGTCAACAGGCTTCGCGAAGACAACGTTTAGGTTAGAGGTGCATGGCAAAGAGCATGTCCCTAAAACGGGTGGTGTACTTTTGTGCTGTAATCATAAATCAAACCTGGATCCGGTTATTCTAGGTGTTGGTTGTCCGAGGGAAGTGCGGTACATGGCAAAGGAAGAGCTTTTTAAAGCCCCTGCCGGAAAATGGCTTATGGAATCGCTCAAAGTCATTCCTGTCAAAAGAGGACAATCAGATAAGCTTGCCTTGCGAAAAGGCTTGGCTGTTTTGCAAGAAGGTGAAGTGTATGGCATGTTTCCTGAAGGCACACGGAGCAAAACAGGAGAGCTTGGTGAAGGTTTAGGAGGCGCAGGCTTTTTTGCACTTCGTTCGAATGCAGCCATCGTACCAAGCGCGGTGATTGGAGATTACCGTATGTTTGGCAAGCTTAAGCTTGCTTTCGGTCCGCCGATTTCTTTTGAGAGTGCGAGAGAGGAAAAACTATCCTCAAAGGAAGCAACTGAGTTGATTATGAGCAAAATCTCTGCTTTAATAGAACAGTACAAGGAATAGTAATGACTTGACAAACTAGAGTATTTGTAAGAAGTTAGACAAAAGAACTTTCGTAGCACTAAGGAATGGAAATTACTTACTTTCATTGGTGGAATACGTGGTTTGTTGGTATTCAAGGAGGTTGTTTAGATGGTTGATGAATTGAACCAAGAACAGGAAATGTCCGACATTAAGACGTTCACTGCAGGCGATATAGTGAAAGGAAAAGTCACTAAAATCGAAGATAAGCAGGTACTTGTGGATGTGGGCTATAAAGTCGATGGGATTGTACCTATTAAATCTCTATCCAGTTTGCATATTGAGTCCCCTGCGGATGTTGTTGAAGACGGACAAGAGCTTGAGTTAAAGGTCATAAAAGTAGATGACGATGAACTTATTTTATCTAAACAGGCAGTTGACGAAGCAAAAGCCTGGGAAGATCTTGAGAAAAAAGCGGAAAACGGTGAAACGTTTGAAGCAGAAGTGAAAGAAGTTGTTAAAGGTGGTCTTGTTGTAGACCTTGGTGTGCGTGGGTTTATTCCCGCATCTCTCGTAGAGCGTCATTATGTGGAGAACTTTGATGATTACAAAGGGCGCACACTTTCGCTAAAAGTACTAGAGTTAGATCGCGAAAAAAATCGTGTGATTCTTTCTCACCGCGCTGTTGTGGATGAAGAAATCCACAATAAAAAGAAAGAAACACTTGAATCACTTGAAGCTGGGCAAGTACTGCCTGGGACTGTTCAGCGTTTAACCGACTTTGGTGCATTTGTTGATATCGGTGGAATTGACGGACTGGTTCACATTTCACAACTGGCACATCATCATGTTGAAAAACCATCTGATGTGGTTGAAGAAGGGCAAAGTGTGAATGTTAAAGTATTATCAGTAGACTTGGACAACGAGCGGATTTCTTTGTCTGTTAAAGAAACATTGCCTGGACCTTGGGAAGAGGTTGCTACAAAAATCAGTGTTGGCGATGAGCTTGACGGAACAGTCAAACGACTTGTCTCTTTCGGCGCTTTTGTAGAAGTATTGCCAGGTGTTGAAGGTCTTGTGCATATCTCACAAATCTCAAACCGCCATATCGGAACACCTCATGAGGTGCTTGAAGAAAATCAAGAAGTGAAGGTTAAAGTTCTTGAAGTAAACCCTGATGAGCATCGCGTTTCTCTAAGTATCCGTGACTTGCTTGACGAGCCTGAGTACGAAGAAGCGACACCGGTAAAATACGAGAATGACGATGATGACGATAACAATTCAGGCGTGAAGCTTGGCGACATCTTTGGAGATGCCCTGAAAAAATTTAAATAATGGTGTGATGTTGTGAATCGTGAACAGAGAAAACTGGATCATATTCAAGGCGCTCTGACAACTGGATTTTCTGGAAACAGTGGATTCGATTGTGTCACCTTTGTGCACCAGAGCCTTCCTAAATGTGATGTAGCAGACATCTCACTACAAACCGAGATAGGCGAACTTACTCTAAGTTCGCCTCTTTTTATCAATGCGATGACGGGTGGCGGAGGAAATGAGACCTTCAATGTGAATCAGCGCCTTGCGCGTATTGCAAAGGAAACAGGTATTGCAATGGCGGTTGGTTCCCAAATGGCTGCCGTGAAGGATGAACGTCAGGCACGGACATATCGCATTGTTCGAGAAGAAAATCCCGACGGTGTGTTGTTTGCTAATTTAGGTATGGATGCCACGGTGCATCAAGCCTTAATGGCCATCGATATGATCGAAGCGAATGCGTTGCAAATCCATTTAAATGTGATTCAAGAGCTCGTAATGCCAGAAGGCGATCGAGAGTTTTCACGTGTCCTTCATCAAATTGAAGCTATCGTGAAAGCTGCGCAAGTTCCTGTCATTGTTAAGGAAGTCGGCTTTGGCATGAGCTGGGTGACGGCAAGAGCCCTTCATGAAG
The DNA here is from genome assembly GCF_004363045.1 of Aureibacillus halotolerans. NCBI lineage: Bacteria > Bacillati > Bacillota > Bacilli > Caryophanales > Bacillaceae > Aureibacillus > Aureibacillus halotolerans. The sequence continues at coordinate 112,526 of NZ_SNYJ01000003.1, read as the reverse complement.
TGGGAGTCTCAGCTGTCGATGTAGGCGGTTTCGGAGGAACGAATTTTTCTAAAATCGAAAACAGTCGACGGACGAGGCAAATGACTTATTTTAATGACTGGGGGATCCCTACTGCCTTTTCATTGGCGGAGCTTCGTTTAAGTGGAGTGTCCCTGCCCGTGCTTGGATCTGGGGGAATAAATGATCCATTGGCAGCGGTGAAGTCCTTTTCACTTGGAGCCTCTGCGGTTGGAATTGCCGGGTTTGCCTTACGGACTCTCCATGATTCAGGGGATGAAGAATTGCTAGGTGAATTGAACAACTGGTCAGAGGATTTCAAAATGATAATGACGGCATTAGGTGCAAAGAACATCGCTCAGATGAAAAACGTTCCTCTCGTTGTAAAAGGCGATTTGTACCACTGGTTGACTGAACGTGGCTTTAACACGAAGCGCCTAGCGGCGACAACGTAAACCAAGCGTGCGCATCTTTGTCCGCGACGCTTGGTTTTTTAAGTGGAAGCGTGATGATTGAACTGGGTGTCATTGAGCCATAATGGTGGGTAGAGGTGATAGAATGGCCCCCTTATGGTTTTTATGGCTAGGTTGGTTAGGTTGGATTTTGATTGCGTTTTTCTTGAATGCATCAGCAAAGCGTTCGTTTATGCAAGCGTTGGTATTGCTATCGATCGCCTTATCAGGCTTGTATATTCCTTGGTTGTGGGGAACATTTAATGCTGGCTTTGTTTTACTTGGAATCGTTAGCTTTGGGTACCTCTTTATTTCATCAAACGAACCACGTTTAAAATTGGTCTCCATGCTTTTTGCCAGTACAGCATGTTATGCATTTCTTGAGCTGTTTGCTATGTTTGATCCTGTTTGGGTGTTTACAGATCGACGAGTAATTTTCGGGAGCATTATGGTCATAGTGGCCGCCATATTAGGGAAAACGATGTTGTGTAAAATAGCGTTGTATATAGGCGGGATGGTCCAAGGGTCCATTCTTGCAATGCTAGTGCTTGATTCAGTCACGATCAATACGACTGCTGGGACCGCACAACAGCTTGATACGGTTGGCTTCGGGTGTGCCATTTTGCTGGTTTTGCAATGTGTTGCTTTAGCGATTCACAAGTTAGAAGAGATTGTGCAGCGGAAAGTTGGAAGACAACGAGGACTCTGGTAGCCAAAGTCATTGAACAATCGTTGCAATTGAAGTGAACGATATGAAAAAGAATGCAGATAAAAAGGTGGGGGATATGATGGGTAAACCTGTATTAGCAATTGTAGGAAGGCCGAATGTGGGGAAATCGACTGTGTTTAATCGGTTGATTGGGCATCGCTTGTCGATTGTCGAAGACACACCAGGTGTCACAAGAGATCGTATTTATGCGTCGTCTGATTGGACAGGCGTCGATTATGATGTCATTGACACAGGCGGAATTGAATTAACCGATGAGCCGCTATTAACGCAAGTACGTGAGCAAGCCGAAATAGCCATTGATGAGGCAGATGTCATTCTGTTTATGGTCAACGGTAAGGAAGGGATCACTGCGGCGGATCAAGCAGTGGCTGAGAAGTTGTATCGGAGCGGAAAGCCCGTGTTGCTCGCCGTGAATAAAATGGACAATCCTGAAATGCGAGCTGATATTTTCGATTATTATTCCGTCGGATTTGGCGAACCTTATCCGATTTCTGGTTCCCACGGTTCAGGTTTAGGGGATTTGCTTGACGCCGTGGTAGAGGCGTTTGGACAGGTTACCGAGGATGCTGCACTTGATCCTGAAACGATCCGATTCTCATTGATTGGGCGTCCGAATGTGGGGAAATCATCGATCGTCAACGTGCTTTTAGGTGAAGAGCGTGCGATTGTTTCTAACATTCCTGGTACAACAAGAGATGCAACGGACACATCATTCGTAAAGGATAAACATCATTACGCGATTATTGATACGGCTGGAATGAGAAAACGTGGAAAAGTCTATGAGAAGACAGAGAAATATAGTGTCCTCCGTGCACAAAGAGCGATTGAACGTTCTGATGTGTGTATTGTCGTAATTAACGGCGAAGAAGGCATCATTGAACAAGATAAGAAAATCGCAGGTTATGCACACCAGGCTGGTCGAGCTGTTATCATTGCGGTCAATAAATGGGATGTGGTTGCGAAGGACGAGCGTACGATGCAGACCTTTACCAAAAATGTCCGTGCTCATTTTCCGTTTTTAGCTTATGCTCCTGTTGTGTTTGTCTCTGCACTCACAAATAAGCGAATGCACACGCTTTTTCCAGCAATCCGTCAAGCCGCAGAAAATCATGCCATGCGCGTTCAGACAAATGTCTTGAATGACGTCATTGCAGATGCGGTGGCGATAAATCCACCTCCAACCGACAAGGGTCGTCGTTTAAAAGTGTTGTATGCAACGCAAGTGGCCGTGAAGCCGCCGGCCTTTGTCATTTTCGTTAATGATCCTGAATTAATGCATTTTAGCTATCAGCGATATTTGGAAAATAAAATACGTGAAGCCTTTGATTTTACAGGGACGCCAATTAACATTTATCCACGAATGAGAAAATCGGATCGGTAATTGATAGAAGGAGTGATACGAAGATGGCACGAGTCACGGTGATAGGAGCAGGAAGCTGGGGGACTGCGTTGGCGATGGTATTGGCAGACAACGAGCATGATGTCTACCTTTGGACGCACAGAGAAAATCAGGCGGAAGAAATCAATACCGAGCATAAAAACGAAGCGTATTTGAAAGGGGTCACGTTACCAGAGACACTAAACGCTGGTACGAGCTGTCAGGACGCTATGGATGGAGCAGCGTATGTATTGCTTGCGATTCCTACAAAAGCGTTGCGTGACGTCCTCAGCCAACTGATTCCTTTTATGAAGCAGCCAATGTATTTCGTCCATGCCATTAAAGGGATTGAACCTAGCACCTTTCTTCGACCTTCAGAGATCATTAAACACCTTGTGCCTGAAGCGCTCCGTTTAGACGTTTCAGTGCTTTCTGGACCAAGTCATGCCGAGGAAGTCAGTTTACGGAAACCAACGACAGTGGCGGTTGCGTCATCAAATGCGAATACGTCAAACCAAGTCCAGGATCTATTTATGAATACCCATTTTAGAGTGTATACGAACCCGGATCTCATAGGCGTTGAGATGGGAGGAGCTCTAAAGAATATTATTGCTCTTGGTGCGGGAATCTCAGACGGTTTAGGGTATGGCGACAATGCAAAAGCTGCTCTGATGACGAGAGGATTGGCAGAAATGACACGCCTTGGCAGTGAAATGGGCGGAAACCCTCTGACGTTTGCTGGCTTGACAGGAATCGGTGATTTGATCGCTACATGTACGAGTCAGCATAGTCGGAATTGGCGTGCTGGTTACCTGTTAGGCACTGGTCATTCGCAGGAGGAAACGTTACAGCAAATGAACATGGTCGTTGAAGGTGTAAGAACGACAAAGGCAGTGCATCAGATTGCGAAAGAGAAAAAGATCGCGATGCCGATTACTGAAGCCATTTTTGATGTGTGGTTTAATGGGAAAATGGCGAAAACAGCGGTTGATGAACTGATGAACCGTACACGGACTAGTGAGATGGATTCGATGGATGAACTGTTCGGAGAGCGCCCATTTTAGCTCGGACGGAGAACTTGCTAGGCAGTTGCTCTCTCACCTTTTGTTAAGGCTGCATACACTAAGAGGGAGCGTCTCCAACGCAAAGAATATAATCCCAAAGAACAAAACGTCGTAATAAAAATCGTCCTAGATCACTAGGGTTGGTGATGCAAACAAGGGAACGAAAGGACCGGCAGCTTCATCGCCGGTTTTTTTCTTGGATGGTGATTAAAACGTTTAGCCAAACAAGGCGGGAGAGAGAATTTTCAATCAAATGACTCATCCTAAGATAGGTTCACGCACGTTTAGGGCTCGCTTGAGAAAAAGGGGTCCCGAAGGCCGCTTTGTGCCCCAGCGGTCTCAGAGGAGCGACCTAGCTTCTCCTGAAAGGGAATAGAATCGTTGTTGATAGAATGCTATAATAGGACTAGTTTGAAAAGGGGGTGGGCCAATGTCTGTAGGGCTCATAAAAATGTGGATTGCTTTAGCTGCAATTGCATTTATGTTTTTATCGGTTGTCCTTATTATGGCAAGCCGATATAAATTAAATGGGTTTTTAAAAGGTCTGTCAGCAACAATGGCCTATTTATTTATGCTTGTAGCTGGCGGAATGATTGTTTTGGTCGTATTTTCAGGACCAGTTGATGAGTAAGGAGCGAAATTCATGCATAGTAAACTGATATCGTTTGCATGCATTCTCGTTGTGTTAACAGGATGTATGTATCAAAGCGAGTATGGGCAAAACGTTCCGCCGCAAGAGCAGTTGATCGTCGTTCAAAATGCGGTAGAGCGTTACCAAGAAGCAACTGGAGTGCTACCGATAAAGAATAGTGAAGAAACAACAGCGATTTTTGAGAAATACGTTATTGACTTTAGGCGTTTGTTGCAAGGCTACCTTGGCGAAGTGCCATCAAATGCGTTTGAAGAGGGCGGGTATTACCAGTATGTGCTGACAAATGTTGAAGACAATCCAACAGTCAAGCTTCTAGATTTGCGTCATGCTGAAGCGTTGCGTAGCTTTACCCTTGAACTGACAATGTATATGCAGCACTCAGACTATTTGCCCGTGTTAGACGTAAAGGAGAACGGACTGCTCGAAGTGGACTTTGAGAGAATGGGTTTGTCTTCGCCGCCATATGTAAAGAGTCCTTACACAAATACAAATTTGCCTATTGTAATGAATACTTCTGGTGATGTGTTTATCGACTACGCGCCAGATATCTTTATGGCTCTAGAACAGCAGGACGTTCCAGAAGAAGAGGACCTCCGCTACATATTGTTAAATGATGAGCATCCAATCGTACCGGCTTTCTCCGTTCCTTACACATTAGAAGGCGATACCATTGTTGCTTTAAAAGAAGCATGAATAAAAAACAGCATTCCTTTCATAGACTATGAGAGGGAAGCTGTTTTTTTAAATTGGTAGGAAAGGTCCGTCTACTGTATTAAAAATCTCGGTGCTGCAATAGAACATTGTATGAATAGGGTAAGTCATGGAACAAAAATTGGCATATTCATCAAAGACCATCATACACTGGTATCGTTATGGTGGGTGCTTGTCGCATGGTGAGTGGACTAAAGAATTCACGGGAGGGGAAGCAGTGGAAAGAGTTGATATCTTCAAAGATATAGCAGAACGCACTGGAGGCGATGTGTATTTAGGTGTCGTCGGTGCTGTCCGAACAGGAAAGTCAACGTTTATTAAGAAATTTATGGAGCTTGTTGTGCTCCCAAACATCGATAATGAATCGGACAAGGCAAGGGCTCAGGATGAACTGCCACAAAGCGCCGCTGGCCGGACGATCATGACAACGGAGCCAAAATTCATTCCAAATCAGGCGGTTTCTGTTCATGTTGATGAAGGCTTAGATGTCAATGTTCGCTTAGTTGATTGCGTTGGGTACGCTGTTCCTGGGGCAAAAGGATATGAGGACGAAAATGGGCCAAGAATGATTCATACACCTTGGTATGAAGACCCTATTCCATTTACAGAGGCTGCTGAAATTGGTACCCGCAAAGTGATTCAAGAGCACTCTACTATTGGGGTTGTGGTCACTTCTGATGGGTCCATTGGTGATATTGCTCGAAATGATTTCATTCAGGCTGAAGAACGTGTGATTGCAGAACTGAAAGAAGTTGGCAAACCATTTATTATGGTGGTGAACTCTACACAGCCGCAGCGTCCTGAAACAGAAGCACTGAGACAGAAATTGCAGGAGCACTATGATATACCTGTTTTGGCAATGAGTGTTGAAAGCATGCGTGAGAAAGATGTGTATGCTGTCCTGCGAGAAGCACTATATGAATTTCCGGTGCTCGAGGTCAATGTTAATTTACCAAGCTGGGTCATGGTCTTAAATGAAAATCACTGGCTCAGAGAAAGCTATCAAACGGCGGTTCGTGAGACCGTAAAGGACATTAAGAGACTTCGCGATGTTGACCGCGTTGTAGGTCAGTTTAGTGAATATGAATTTATCGATCAAGCGTATTTGGCAGGCATCGAAATGGGTCAAGGTATTGCTGAAATTGACCTGTACGCGCCAGACGATTTGTATGACCGCATTTTGCAAGAAGTGGTCGGCGTACAAATTCGTGGCAAGGATCACCTGTTAGAGCTTATGCAAAGCTTTGCTCACGCCAAACAAGAATATGACCAAGTGTCAGATGCTTTACGAATGGTGAAGCAAACCGGGTACGGTGTAGCTGCACCTGCGTTAAGTGATATGAGTTTAGAAGAGCCAGAGATTATTCGCCAAGGCCCTCGGTTCGGTGTACGCCTGAGAGCGGTGGCCCCTTCCATACACATGATTAAAGTGGACGTAGAGTCAGAATTTGCACCGATTATTGGAACTGAAAAACAAAGCGAAGAGCTGGTTCGTTACCTCATGCAAGACTTTGAAGACGATCCGCTATCCATCTGGAACTCTGATATTTTTGGTCGCAGCTTGAGCTCCATCGTGCGAGAAGGCATTCAGGCGAAATTGTCACTTATGCCTGAAAATGCACGTTACAAACTAAAGGAAACGCTTGAGCGTATCATCAATGAAGGCTCAGGCGGCCTGATCGCTATTATTCTCTAAAAAAGTACGCCTGTAGGTCGGGCGTGCTTTTTTCTGCTTTAAAAAAGGTACAACATAATACGTTGTTCTTGTCATCTTCAGGGAATCATCTAAATCGTTTGTGCAAGTAGTCATACGCCTCTTTTGCACTTAATAGTCCCTGGTACGGGAGTCGTATCCGTCTTAGCAGCGCAGTTGGCCCGTGAATGCGCGAAGTAAGAGACGTTATCCGCGCACCATGGGCTTGACCGCGCAATGCTTGAAGTACGCCCTCTTAGACTTGCGTACTTATTCAAGAATTTGCGTTTAGAACTTCAAACACTGATTCTTTGAGATCGATCCTTAAAAAATTGCATTTATTCTCAAATGCAATTCCTTTAAACGGTAAGTATTCGCATATAGATTAAATCGTACATATGCACTTTTACAAACCTAAAATATCGATCGCATCACAAGGCCTGCAATCCACTGTTGCAGTCGATTTTTGATATGGGATTTGATTTTCTTACTCGCATTCTGATTCACAAAGTCGAGAAGATCAATTAGATGCTTCGTGGCTTCCATCCAATCCAAGTCGCTTTTTTTATCACAAAGTAGGTAAAATAGATCCCCAAAGGAGAGCCCCTGCAAAAGGCTTGTACTTGACATAAAAGCACTTCGAACTTAAAAATTCAATCTTTGTAATCATAAACAATTACGAGATTTACTACTGTTTCATTCTGCGAAGCAGATGATATTCAGGTACCAGTTGATATAAATCTGCATAAAACGATGCAGCTTCATTGTCTGATTGCTGAATTCATGTGGGGAAACTCACTTTTCCATTTTCTCCATGATACAAGACAGGGATAAATTAAAAACAGTTAACGCAAAAACAAAAATTTAGCGTAGTCAACATACGTAGACTCCTGCGGGAACAGCGCGAGCTGAAAATCCCGCAGGAAAGCAAGACTCCGAGGAAGCTGAAGCCGTGCCAAGCAAAGAAATCACGGCGAAGTCTTTGTGAGTCGATGATGCCCTTGTACCCTTTAAGGTGAAAGCGAAGTATTTTGACGAAGCGGGCGATGCCTTGCTAGCAAAAGCAAAACTCCAAGCAGATTCAATAAAATTGTCCGGAGTTTTATAAAGATAAATTAGGGCGTGTCTAAAAACTCGCTAAGAGGCATCTGTCACCGCCTTGTCGTCCCCTGCTGCGTTCCTTTTCCTTGACGTACGTCCGGTACGCCTGCGAAAAAGCGCCTTGCTTGGAACGAAATTTCGGCAACATCTGCTCCCTTCAGAGTTCTCAGACACGCCATAGTTATTTTCTAGCCTATTTAAAAAATTGTATTCGTTTTGCAGGGTCTCCAAAGGTGCGGTCATCATCGCCAAGTCATTAGAGTACATCTCGGAAACACGACAAGAAGGACTCCGAATCATTGTTTCACTGCTGCCCTTTAGGATAAATGCGCACGTCTTGCCGTTTGACTACAGATACAATTTCCTAGTTGTTTATTTGCTCTTAATTCATTCAGAATAAAATAAGACCTACGTTACCTGAAAGGGCGTAAGTAACAAAATGTTTGTTCTGTTTGGCTAATAAACAGTATTCCATGAATGCGAAAAAAGACTATTAATTCGTTGAATGACCCACTTTTCGGTCCGTTTTGCCATGTTTCAGTAGAAATCATGAAAATCTACACCAAAAAGATTGAATTCTAAAAGATGATCGTTTAATATAAGGCTGTCAGCGCCGTTGTTGGCGTTGTTTTACGGCTTTGGACAACATTGGAAATATGAAGATAGGCTGTCCAAACCATTCGGGAGGAGGTGTTTTGCATGAACAAAACGGATCTCATTAATGCAGTCAGCGAAACTGCGGAGCTTTCTAAAAAAGAAGCAACTCAAGCGGTTGATGCTGTATTCGAAAGCATCAGCGACGCATTGAAAAGTGGAGACAAAGTCCAATTAATTGGCTTTGGTAACTTTGAAGTACGTGAGCGCGCGGCACGTAAAGGTCGCAACCCACAAACAGGTGCTGAAATTGAAATTCCAGCGAGCAAGGTGCCTGCTTTCAAACCAGGTAAAGCCCTTAAAGATGTAGTTAAATAAATACATAATGACAGGGTGCCAAAAGAACCGCAAACAATCGTTTGCGGTTCTTTTTTGCGCTCTGTACAGCACTATGCTAGAATTTCTCTTAGCTGAACATGTTAGTATCGTGTTAAACAAATGCAGTATAAAGACGAGGAGGACGGCGCGCAATGAATGGAAAACAAGGGGACTACATTGTGATTAAAGCAGAGGAAGATGGCGTAAACGTGATTGGGTTAACGCGTGGGACAAGTACGCGTTTCCATCACTCGGAAAAGCTGGATAAGGGTGAAGTGATGATTGCCCAGTTTACGGAACATACATCTGCGATAAAAATTAGAGGGAAAGCGGTCATCCAAACAAATGTCGGCGAGGTTCACTCGAACGAAGTATAAACATTCGTATAAAACGTACTCAAAGCACGCAATCTGTATGGACAGGGTGCAAAATGTGTTACAATATAGAGTAGATATTTGCAAGTCGAAGATACGAGGGTGATTCGTTGTGCAACACATCAAAGAGACGATACAAACGCTACATAATAAAGTACAAGCTCAGGCAGATCATCCTTCGCTTCGTCAGTCGGTTCCGTTGCCTGACATTGACACGGATCGAATACTTTTTCTCTATACAATGCTCCATGAAGCGGGATATTCTGATGCAGAGAAAGAAACGTACATCATTCCAGTGATGCTCGTTCAGTTGGCGCTGGATACACATGAGCGAGTTCAATTGAATTCCATTGATGTTGCTCCTGCACAAATGGAACAGCATCAACTCACTGTACTAGCTGGTGATTACTATAGTGGTCTTTATTACCGTCTGCTTTCATTCACGGGGGACATTCCCTTTATACGAGTGGTCGCTGAAGGAATTAAAGACATTAACGAAGCGAAGATAAAAATGTATGAGCAAACGATCGGGAGCGCAGAGGTCTTTGCTGACACTTTAATCAGGATTGAATCGGCGATTGTAGGAAGTGTTGCCGACTTTCTGAATACAAGGATGCTAAAAGATATTGCTCAGGACTTTTTCTTATTAAAGCGCTTGGTCGTTGGTGAACAACTACTGGAACAAGGTGTCACATCACCTTTCCATTTAGCAGATGGCGACTTTCACACACCAAGTGGCGGCACGTATGCTGTCGAACGTATTGTCGAGAATGCGGCCTATCGGTTGGAAAAAGTGCTTCGACGAAAGCCCTATGAATTTATTCTCTACCGGGTTCAGGAAATTCTTCACCACGCTGGTCATCCGGTACGACGTGTTGCAGGTGAGGGATCTTGATGGATAGACGAGCCAAAGAGGAAAAAGTGCACCATGTATTTGAGTCAATTTATGGAAAATACGATAAGATGAACTCTGTCATTTCGTTTAACATGCATAAGAAATGGCGACGGTACACAATGAAAAAAATGAATGTGCAAGCAGGCGCTCATGCGCTTGATGTATGTTGTGGTACTGGAGACTGGACAGTTGCTTTAGCAGATAAAGCGGGCAAGACGGGACGCATTGTCGGCTTGGATTTTAGTGGGAATATGCTGAAGATCGCTAAAGAAAAAAAAGAACGGCAACAGCTTGATCACGTTGAATATATTCAAGGGAACGCGATGGATTTGCCATTCCCTAATGATAGCTTTGATTACGTGACTATTGGTTTTGGGCTTCGGAACGTCCCAGATTACGGTGTCGTTTTGCAGGAAATGGCACGAGTGGTAAAGCCGGGTGGAAAGGTTGTTTGTTTAGAAACATCGCAACCAACATTGCCGGTGTTTAAACAAGGCTACTTCTTTTATTTTCGCTTTATCATGCCTCTAATGGGGAAGCTCTTAGCCAAAAGCTACAATGAGTATGCCTGGTTACAAGAGTCTGCAAAGGACTTTCCAGGAAAGGACGAGCTCGCCGCTCTATTTGTTGAAAGCGGCTTACAGCTATGTGAAATTAAAAGCTTTACCGGCGGTGTAGCCGCCATGCATTTAGCAGAGAAACCAATTGAACGTCCTTGATCTTTAAAGGCAAAGGTGAGTCATCCTCTATGAAATTAAGAACAATTTATGCTCATTTAGACAATGAGTTAAAGCGAATTGAAGAGTCACTTGAAAAAACCGTTCATTCTGAACAACCTACTTTGCAACAAGCATCAACGCAGCTGCTTAACGCTGGTGGGAAACGAATTCGCCCCGTTCTTGTGCTGCTTGCTGGTCGTTTTGGGCAATACGATAAAGACGTCACCAAAAAAGTGGCTGTGTCACTTGAACTGATCCATATGGCTTCACTTGTCCACGATGATGTGATCGATGATGCTGAGCTTCGGCGAGGAGAGAAAACGGTAAAAACAAAATGGGACAATCGTGTAGCGATGTATACAGGCGATTATATTTTTGCGAAAGCCTTGGACATCATGGCAGATATCCCTTCGATTTCGGCCCATAGCCGACTCTCGCTTACCATTCTAGAAGTATGCAAAGGTGAGATTGAGCAAATCAAAGAAAAATTTGACTGGGAACAGTCGTTGCGTACATATTTACGACGCATTCGTAGAAAAACGGCCTTACTTATTGCGGCAAGCTGTCAGCTTGGAGCAATTTCGACAAACGCACCTAAACCATATTCTGAGGCATTGTACCGTTTTGGTTATAACATGGGAATGGCCTACCAAATTACAGACGATATTTTGGATTTTACCGCCTCAGAAAAGCAGCTTGGCAAGCCGGCAGGAAGTGATTTAATGCAAGGGAACATCACGCTTCCTGTGTTATACGCCATTCAAAACAATGAATGCAAAGAGAAGCTTCAACAGCTTATTGGTTTAGGCAACGAACAAGCGGTTGCAGATGCTGTGAACATTGTTCTTGAATCTGGCGGTATCGCCTATGCGGAGGAAATGAGCCGTACGTATTTGCAAAAAGCGCTTTTCGCACTGGAAGGCTTGCCTGTTAGCAAGCAACGCAAAACACTTGAAGACATCGCCAAAGTGATTGGAAAGAGAAAATTTTGACGAACGTTGAAGTTTTCGGACGATTTTGGTAAAATATGCGTTGTACTGGTAAATGGTAGCAGTGAGGAGAGTTTCGTATGCAAAAGACGTTTATTATGGTGAAACCGGATGGCGTTCAAAGAAACTTGATCGGCCATGTCATCCAACGCTTCGAAAGAAAAGGCTTTCAAATGATTGCTGGAAAACTTATGGTGGTCAGTGATGAGCTGGCAAAAGAGCATTATAAGGAGCATGAAGGGAAGAGCTTCTTTGGAGATTTGATGGGCTTTATCACGTCTGGTCCAGTGTTTGCAATGGTATGGGAAGGAACCAATGTCATTGATGGCGCGCGACACATTATTGGCGCAACCAATCCATTAGAAGCCACACCGGGAACTATTCGTGGTGACTTTGGGATTGTGACACACCGTAATCTTGTCCATGGATCAGATTCAGAAGAGAGCTCAAAAAGAGAAATTGGCCTCTTCTTTGCACCAGAACAGCTTGTTACTTACCAAAAAGCAGTGAATGAATGGCTCGATTAAGTGAAACCGACCTGACCAGGTCGGTTTTTTCAAGCAGAATGGAGAGGTTGTCCCGTTGAAAGGAACGGAAATGGATGATTATCAGCAGTTTGTTCAACGATATAAAGAACGAACAGGTCTAGATTTAACACTTTATAAAGAAAAACAGATGAAACGTCGCTTAATCACGTTACGAGATAAACTTGGTTTTGAAAATTTTCATGATGTGATTACGGCGATCTCTTCTGATGCATCACTTGAAGAAATGCTGTCTGATAAGGTTACGATTAACGTGTCAGAGTTTTATCGTAATAGCGATCGGTGGAAAGAGCTTGAGGAACGATTGCTTCCGCAGATGATGTCTGAGAGGAAAAGACCTATACGCATTTGGAGTGCTGCTTGTTCGACTGGTGAGGAGCCTTATACGCTAGCGATGATTTCTGAACGTATCCGCTGCAAAGTGCAAATCTTGGCAACCGATATCGATCAAAAAGTGTTGAATAAAGCACGTGAGGCGACCTACAAGGCTCATGCCATTAAGCAAGTGCCTCCAGACGTGCTTACGTTGTTTTTTGAATCAAATGACAATGAATGGCGTGTGCAAACGAAAAAGCTCCCGCCTGTGACGTTTGACGTGCATGATCTTTTACGTAATGATTATCCACAAGGACAGGATCTTATTGTTTGTCGTAATGTATGTATCTATTTTACTGAAGAAGCAAAGGCGCTCGTCTATAAAAAATTTGCTGATGCATTAACGTCAGGCGGACTGCTTTTTGTTGGCAGTACCGAACAAATTTTCCGTCCTGAACGGTACGGACTGCGTCATGAAAGCTCATTTTTTTATCGAAAACTGTAGGACAAACGCTACAGGATATGCTATAGTATTTACATATACGCTTTAAAGTGATGAAGGGAGTTCTGCCATTATGAGATATTTAACAGCTGGAGAATCACACGGACCCCAGTTAACGACGATTATCGAAGGCGTTCCATCGCTGGTTCCGCTGACGGCTGAAGACATAAATGAAGACTTAGCAAGACGGCAAAAAGGCCATGGTCGCGGAAGACGAATGCAAATCGAGAAAGACCAAGTTCAAATTAAAAGTGGTGTTCGACATGGCGCCACATTAGGTTCACCGATCACACTTGTTGTTGAAAACAAGGATTGGACGCATTGGACTGAAATTATGGGAGCAGAGCCGATCGCTGAAGAGAAGCAGGACGATGTTCGCAGAAAAGTGACGCGCCCACGTCCAGGGCATGCGGACCTTGTTGGCGGCATGAAATACGGTCATCGTGATCTGCGTAACATCCTTGAACGCTCTTCAGCACGTGAAACGACCGTACGTGTCGCAGCAGGTGCGGTAGCTCGTAAGGTATTGGCTGAACTAGGCATCACGGTTGCTGGTCATGTGCTTGAGATTGGTGGCATTCGTGCTGAAAGTCCGGCTTATGAGTCCTTACAAGAATTAAAGGAGACAACGGAAGCTTCTCCTGTGCGAACGATGGATGAAGAAGCGGGCAAAAAAATGATGCAGGCCATTGATGATGCGAAGAAAAATGGCGATTCCATCGGTGGTGTCGTGGAAGTGATTGTTGAGGGGATGCCAGCAGGTCTCGGGAGCTTCGCTCAGTATGACCAAAAGCTGGATGCGAAGCTCGCTCAGGCCATCGTTTCCATCAATGCCTTTAAAGGTGTGGAATTCGGCATTGGCTTTGAAGCGGCAAGACGTTTTGGAAGCGATGTCCATGACGAAATTCTTTGGACAGAGGAAAGAGGCTACTATCGTTCTACGAACAATCTAGGTGGCTTTGAAGGTGGGATGACCACAGGCATGCCGATCGTTGTCCGTGGTGTGATGAAACCCATCCCAACACTTTACAAGCCACTCGCTTCTGTAGATATTGAATCAAAAGAGCCCTTCTCCGCAAGTGTAGAGCGATCTGATTCTTGTGCAGTGCCTGCCGCAAGCGTTGTTGCGGAAGCAGTTGTCGCCTGGGAGCTCGCCAAAGCGATTGTTGCTCAATTTGGCCATGATCGATTTGATGTTATTAAAGCGCAGCTCGCTGAACATAACGAACGTACGAGGCAGTTTTAATGAATGAAGTCTTGATTCAAACGCCTTCGAAATCCTATTCAGTTCATATTGAAGCTGGTATACGTCATCGTATTGGGTCAATTCTTAAATCCGCTAGTTCCTATTCACGTATCCTGATCGTAGCGGATGAGAATGCAGCTCGTTACTACGAAAAGGATTGTGTGAACGCACTCATTTCTCACGGTTTTGCTGTCAGTGTGTATACGGTTCCTGCGGGAGATCAATCGAAATCGATGAAGCAGTATGAAGATGTACTAACCTTCGCGTTGGCAGAAGGGCTAGACCGCAAGTCATGTATTGTAGCGCTTGGTGGCGGAATGGTTGGGGATCTAGCCGGCTTTGTTGCTGCCTCCTATATGAGAGGCATTGGATTTGTGCAAGTGCCAACCACGTTGCTTGCGCATGACAGTTCTGTTGGGGGCAAAGTCGCTATCAATCTTGGAAAAGCGAAAAACATGGTAGGTGCCTTCTATCAGCCAGACGCCGTTTTTTATGACACGGAGACGCTGCAAACATTGCCAATGGACCAATGGCGATCTGGGTTTGCGGAAATGCTAAAGCATGGCATTATTGGAAACGTCGCGCTTCTTGAGCGATTGTTGAAGGATTGTCCGACTTTAGAGGCGGTTAAACAATCTTCTCAATTTGCTGAGCTACTGGCAACGGCGATCCAAGTGAAAGCAGACATCGTGGCGGCTGATGAAACGGAAGCAGGCGTGCGAGCACATTTGAATTTTGGTCATACGCTTGCTCATTCTTTGGAAAGTCTATCTCAGTTTCAGTTAAGTCACGGGGATGCCGTTGCGATTGGCATGCGTTTTGCCTTGAAGCTTAGCCGCAGGTTTACAGGCGTGACTGAGGATGAAAGCAATTGGCGTCAGTGGTTTGATCAGTATGGTTTTCCGAGGATGCCTCAGCATTTTGATCCTGACGCATTGCTTGCGCTAATGAAAAAGGACAAAAAAGCTTCGTACGGAACACTTCATATGGTGCTTCTCGATGCTCTTGGTGTAGTTTCAGTGAGGACGATGGAAGATGAAGCTGTTTTAGAGGAGCTTCGATCGTTCCAAAAGGAGGAACAACGATGATTCGAGGAATTCGTGGGGCAACAACCGTCAAAGACAACAATGAAAGCGACATTCTCGACAACACAGAGGCATTATTTCGAGCAATGATTCACGAGAATGCCATTGAACCAGACGATGTCGCAAGTGTGTACGTATCTGTGACGGAGAATTTGGATGCGGTATTCCCTGCCAAAGCATTGCGTCGTATTGAAGGATGGACGTTCGTGCCCATTATGTGTATGGCAGAGGCTTCTATCGTTGGTTCTCTTACGTCTTGTATTCGTGTCATGATGCATGTGAACACGACAACCTCTCAAGACCAAATTCGCCACGTTTACTTAGAGGATGCAATCGTCTTGCGCCCGGATTTAGCATTGACAGAAGACAATCAAGTATAGTACAGTCGAGTTCAGAAGTAGTACATTTGTAGCTGAGAAGAGATGAGATAGGTTTTAGAGAGCGTGAGCAGAGATGAGCAAATACAGGATACGTCTACCTTTTTGCGCCCTCGGTCATTGATCAGGGCGCTTTATGTGTTCTTCGGAAGTCGGTTCAAAGACAGAACAATGCCTTGTACGAAGCCCTAGAAAAAACGGCTTTAGCACGGCACTGTCATTTGACCATCCTCTACCATCTCCCGCTCTCCAATGACTACGTTCAATGGAGGGAACCCTGATGACACTTCAAACCTTTTTAACCCAAGCCTCAACCTATGATACCGTTCCAGTAGTGAAGCGGTACTACGTTGATCAAAGCACACCCATTCAAATGTTTACAAAACTTCAGGAACGTGCCGCGTATATTTTGGAAAGCCGTGATGAGCAGTCACTCTGGTCAAAGCATTCATTTATTGGCATTGATCCTACATTACAGATTAAACAAGGGAAAGATGACTTTCAAATCATGGATATGAATGATGAGCGTCTATCCTCACAAGAGACTCTTGAAGAGGCCTTTCAGTACGTGAAAGCAACGCGAAACCTGCTACCCCATACGAGTGATCTTCCTTTTTCTGGTGGTGGCGTTGGGTATATGGCGTATGAAGCTGCCTACCAGCTTGATCGTGTTCGTACCGTCCAAGACCATCGTCAAGATAAGCCTTTATACCATTTTGTGTTTTGTGATGTGCTCCTTGCGTACCACCATCAAACAGGTGATTTAGATGTGATTCATTATGTTGATGCACAAAATAAATCGAATCTTGAAGAGCTTTACGAGCAAGCTATTCGTGACATGGATGTCCTTGTGAAGGAAATGATGTCCACACAGTCCTCATCGCCACTCTTGACAGACATGGAGGGCGGGGTTGAAGAGGAATTTAATACGTTTGAAAGCAACTATGAAAAAGCCGCATTTCTTCGTGATGTGGAACGAATACAAGAATGGATTAAAGCGGGTGACATCTTTCAGGCGGTATTGTCTCAGCGATTTTCCAAACAGACGAATGTTGGTGGTTTAGAGCTCTATCGATCACTTCGCATGATCAACCCATCTCCATACATGTTTTATATTCGCCTGGACGGTACTGAAATTATTGGCAGCTCGCCTGAAAAATTAGTTGAAGTTCAACAAAATGGCATTGAAATTCATCCGATAGCGGGAACGAGACCAAGAGGAAAAACGGTGGAAGAGGATCGTGCGCTCGGAGAGGATTTGCTTGCCGATGAAAAAGAGCGTGCAGAGCATCATATGCTCGTCGACCTTGCTAGGAATGACGTCGGTCGGGTGGCTTCCTTTGGTAGTGTGCATACACCGGTCTTGCTTGAACTGGCGATGTTCTCTCACGTGATGCACCTCATCTCTAAAGTTCGTGGAACGTTATCCAGTGACCACACTTCTTTCGACGCGTTAAACGCTGGTTTCCCAGCAGGTACTGTCTCAGGGGCGCCAAAAATACGAGCCATGGAAATTTTAAACGAACTTGAACCAACGTCAAGAGGCATTTATGCGGGAGCCATTTGCTATATCGGTTACAATGATCAAATTGACTCGTGCATCGCCATCCGGACAATGACGCTAGAGCAGGGGACGGTTTCCGTGCAGGCGGGAGCAGGCATTGTGGCAGATTCTGTGCCTGAAAATGAATGGCAGGAAACAAGGAACAAGGCCATGGGTCTTGTGCGCGCCATCATTCATGCTGAAAAACAAACCATCGAGGGGAGCAATTCATATGTTTAAATCCGTGCTTCAAGCTGTGATTCAGCAAGAGGTTCTCACTGTTGAAGATGCCGAAAAAGCGATGAACATCATTATGGAGGGAAATGCTTCCCCGAGCCAGATCGCAGGTTTTTTGACAGCCTTACGCCTGCGAGGAGAAACGGTCGATGAGATTGTCGGCTTTACACGCTCACTGCGATCCCATATGACAACAGTGAATGGGATTGACACGGATACTGTGGATACATGCGGCACTGGCGGAGATGCAGCGAACACATTTAACATTTCAACTGCGAGCTCGCTCGTCGTTGCCTCTCATGGTGTAAAGGTCGCTAAGCATGGCAATCTTGCTGTGTCATCTAAAAGTGGAAGTGCAGATGTGTTAAAAACACTAGGCGTTAACATTCAGCAAAACGCAGATGAAGCAAGAAAAGCGTTAGCTGCTTACAATATGACCTTTTTGTTTGCGCCTTTGTATCATCAAGCGATGAAGCATGCGGTTGTGCCTCGGAAGGAACTCGGTTTTCGAACGGTCTTCAATATTCTCGGTCCGCTCGCGAATCCGGCGCGCTGTAA
Organism: Aureibacillus halotolerans; assembly: GCF_004363045.1. Taxonomy (NCBI): domain Bacteria; kingdom Bacillati; phylum Bacillota; class Bacilli; order Caryophanales; family Bacillaceae; genus Aureibacillus; species Aureibacillus halotolerans. Next base: position 94,391 of record NZ_SNYJ01000003.1, on the reverse strand, counting down.
GCGTCAGTTGATTGGCGTTTACGATCATGAGCAGGCAAAAAAAATGGCAAGCGCGTTACGCATTTTAGGCTCCTCTCATGTGATGCTCGTCACGGGAGAAGATGGATTGGATGAGGCAACAATTACTGGGAAAACGAATGTGGTAGAATTAAAAAATGGGGACATTACGACATTTCAAATCCATCCAGAGGACTTTGGATTAGAAGTTGGTTCGTTAAAGGACATCCAATCGTTTACGCCAGAAGAAAGTGCGCAAACGATAGAGTCAGTCCTGCTTGGGAAAGCTCATCCAAGCGCTCGAAACATCGTGGCCTTAAATGCGGGAGCCTCCTTGTATGTGTCTGGGGCAGCAGCCACCCTGTCAGAGGGTGTGATGCTTGCGCTAGAAACTGTGCAGACGGGAAATGCGTATAAGCAGCTTGAACGCATGAAAGAAGCCGCTGGAACAGAGGAGGAGAGAACACATGCTTAATACAATCCTTGAAACGAAGGCCGCAGAAATTGCGGCCATAGATCCGACACAATTCACGCCTAGACAATCGCCTTATCGCTCGCTCTATGAGGCGGTAAAACAATCAAAGCGCCAGCCTGCGTTAATTGCAGAGGTGAAAAAAGCGTCGCCTTCTAAAGGGCTAATCGCACCTCACTTTCAGCCAGTTCAAACCGCGAAAGCGTATGAAAAAGCAGGTGCAGCAGCCATTTCAGTGTTAACAGATGCGACCTATTTTCAAGGGTCTGTGGCCGATCTCCAAGGAGTTAGAGCGGCGGTGTCAATCCCTGTATTGCGGAAGGATTTTATTATTTCCGAAGAGCAGGTGTTGGAAAGTGCAGCCATTGGGGCGGATGCCATTTTACTCATTGGCGAAGCACTTGAGCCTAAGAAACTACACGCTCTTTATTTGCAAGCCACAGAGCTCGGGCTTTCCTGTCTAGTTGAGGTGCATAGCAAATCCGTACTGGCAAATTTGTTAGAGGTATTTACGCCATCATTAATCGGCATTAACAATCGCGACCTGCATACATTTCACACCGCTCTAGAGCATACGCAAGAGATTGCCTCTCTGTTGCCCGCAGGAATCCCATTTGTAAGTGAATCAGGGATCCATGGTCAGCAGGATGTAGCAACGATCGAACAGTTCGGCGCTTCAGCTATGCTTGTTGGCGAGCATCTTATGCGATCAGGAGACCCTGAGAAAGCCATTGCTAAGCTATATGGTGATCAACAGTGACACGTCAAGCGTTGCTAAAATGCTGTGGCAATCGATCCTATGAGGATTATACGAAGTCTCGTGACGTTGCGGATTGGTTAGGTTTCATTTTCTTTGAGGGAAGCAAGCGCTATGTCAAACCCGCCATTGTCCAACAATGGCTCAACGAAACGCCATTAAAAGAGCAGCAATTGGCTGTTGGGGTTTTTGTCAATGCGACCATTGAAGACATTCAGCGGGCTGCAACAGAGTTTCCTAACATGAATGTGATTCAGCTTCACGGCAACGAAGCACCTGAAATGGCAGTGGAACTAAAGGCTACATTAAATAAAACAATTTTAAAAGCCATTCATCATAGCGACGAAGGACTAGCGATGATGAGATCGTATGCACAAAAGGTGGATGGCTTTCTGATCGATACAAAATCCCCACAATGGGGGGGCAGTGGTCTGTCCTTTGACTGGGCAAGTATTCCTGCTTATCAAGCTGTGGCAAGAGAGCTCGGAGTGCCATTGTTTGTTGCAGGTGGAGTAACACCAGACAACGTGAAAGAACTGCTTCGTTATCACCCGGATGGGATTGATCTTGCAAGTGGCATTGAAGAGAACGGAGCCAAATCCGAACAAAAGATAAAGCATTTGGAGGCGATGATGAACGATGGGACTTAATATGAACTATCCAGATGAGCGCGGCCGTTTTGAGAATTTTGGTGGCAAATTTGTTCCTGAAACATTAATGCAGCCGCTTTATGAAGTCGAACAAGCACTAAAAGAAGCGTTGGGAGATGAACAGTTCGTCAATGAATTAACGAGAGAGCTTCAAGAGTATTCTGGTCGACCAACCCCACTGACGTTTGCTAAAAACACGACGGAGACGTTAGATGGCGCACAAATCTATTTAAAACGTGAGGATTTGAATCATACAGGTGCACATAAACTGAACAATGCCCTTGGCCAGGCACTGCTTGCCGTTCGCATGGGCAAAAAAAAGGTGATTGCTGAAACAGGTGCAGGTCAGCACGGCGTGGCAACGGCAACTGTTGCTGCGAAATTCGGCTTGGAATGTAAAGTATTTATGGGTCGAAAAGACATTGAGCGTCAAAAACTAAACGTCTTTCGAATGGAGCTTCTAGGTGCTGAAGTGATCCCAGTTGATTCAGGGGATCAAACGTTAAAGGATGCGACGAACGAAGCCATTCGCTATTGGGTACAACATTGCGAGGATCACTTTTATATTATTGGTTCGGTTGTTGGGCCACATCCATACCCGAAAATGGTGAGGGATTTCCAACGCATTATCGGTGACGAAACAAAAACACAGATCCAAACGCAAATCGGTCAACTTCCTGAGCATATTGTTGCCTGTGTTGGCGGTGGAAGCAATGCGATCGGTATGTTTTACCCATTTTTAGAGGATAACGTGGCGCTTTACGGCGTTGAAGCCTCTGGGAAAGGTGTCGACACAGAGGAGCATGCGGCAACACTGGCGAAAGGTCGACCTGGTGTCATTCATGGTTCAATGACATATTTACTTCAAGACGAGCATGGTCAAATTACCGAGCCTTACTCCATTTCTGCGGGATTGGATTATCCAGGTATTGGGCCGGAGCATGCCTATTTAAAGGATAGTGGTCGAGTTCGCTATGAATCGATTACAGACGACGAAGCCATCGCAGCGCTTATCTTCTTATCAAAGCAAGAAGGCATTATCCCTGCGATTGAAAGTGCACACGCCCTTGCTTACGCCTTTAAACTCGCGCCGACGCTCGCCAGCAACGAAACGCTCGTCGTCTGTTTATCTGGTCGAGGAGACAAGGACGTACAATCCGTCAAGCAGTACCTTGAAGAGAAGGGAGAACAAGCATGACGTCATTTAAACACGCACTCAAACGACAAAACGATCTCTTTATCCCGTTTATTACAGCTGGAGATCCATCGGAGGAAGCGACGATTGGATTAGCCAAAGTGTTGCAGGATGAGGGGGCAGATATTCTAGAGCTTGGTATTCCGTATTCAGATCCGCTGGCGGACGGCCCTGTCATTCAAGAAGGCTCTGCGCGTGCGCTGGCAGGTGGGATGACGTTGACGAAGGCGATGAAGCTTGTTTCAAAAATGCGGGCGAGCGGAGTGGAAATTCCGGTTGTCATCTTTACCTATTACAATCCTGTGCTACAATTAGGAGAGGAACGCTTTTTCGCTTTAGCGCGTGAGAATCAAGTGGATGGAGTGCTTGTTCCAGATCTTCCTTTTGAAGAAAGCCATGACTTTAAGAAAGCTTGCAGGGCCAATGATCTTGCGCTTATTTCGCTTGTGGCTCCAACATCTAAAAAGCGTGTCGAGCTGGTCGCTAAAGAGGCAGATGGCTTTTTATATTGTGTGTCCTCTCTTGGTGTGACAGGCGAACGTGCTTCCTTTTCCGAAGAAATCGGGCAATTTTTAACTGACGCAAAAACGCATAGTTCTGTTCCTGTGGCCGTCGGATTTGGCGTTTCAACGAAGGAGCAGGCAACGGCTTTTCTAGAGCTCTGTGATGGCGTCGTTATCGGCAGTGCGATTGTCAGGAAAATTGGTGAGCTTCAGTCTCTGTTTGAAAACAGCGAAACGCTTTCCGAAGGGCTGGAAGAATTCAGACGCTTTATAACCTCCATCGTTCCTGTGAAATCAAACGTTTAAGTTGAGGTGCAGTGATGAAAATAAAACAACAATTGCAAGGGATGGCTTCCTATAAACCGGGGATGACGCCTGAAAACGTCAGGGCCTCCTTAGGGCTGGAAAAAATCGTGAAGCTATCGTCAAATGAAAATCCTAAAGGGCCATCACCGAAAGCGATTGAGGCGGCGACAAAAAGCTTGCAGCAAATCTTTCTTTATCCCGATGGCTATGGTCTGCAGCTAAAACAATGCTTAGCAGCTATGCACGGTATGCCCGTCGAACAGTTTATTCTTGGCAATGGCTCAGATGAAATTATTCTGATTTTATGTCGTGCGCTCCTGCAAGCTGGGGACAATACAGTCATGCCAACACCGTCTTTTCCGCAATATCGACATAATGCCATGATAGAAGGCGCTGAATGTAGAGAAGTTGAATTGATTCAAGGAGCCCATGCGCTTGATGCGATGGCAGAGGCGATTGATGATTCAACAAAAATTGTCTGGATCTGCAATCCAAACAACCCTACAGGTGTGCACATCTCTTCAGAAGCGTTTGTCGCTTTTATGGAAAAAGTTCCACCACATGTGCTTGTCGTTTCTGACGAGGCTTACATCGAATATGTGACGGCGGATGATTTTCCTGATTCATTAGCCTTGATATCAAAGTACCCGAATTTGATGGTGTTGCGGACGTTTTCAAAAGCTTATGGCCTTGCAGGATTGCGTGTTGGCTACGGGGTTGCCTCTGAAGCACTGATTTCACAAATTGATCCAGCACGTGAACCCTTTAATACGTCAATCCCTGCTCATTCTGCAGCGATTGCAGCTTTATCTGACGTGAATTATCTTGCAGAAACACGGAATGAGAATGCGGCGATTAAAGCAACGTTTCGTACCTTTTGCGAGTCGCTAGGTCTTACGGTGTACCCCTCTGAGACGAATTTCGTGTTAGTCGACTTTCATGCTCCGGCAGATGAAGTGTACAATGGATTGCTTCACGAAGGTTTCATCGTTCGTTCTGGTGCAGCACTTGGATTTCCTTCAGCAGTTCGTATTACGATTGGTTCAGAGGAGGATATGGCTGAACTCTCAGCAGCGATTTCCCGAGTGCTTCCAACACTGACCGTTGGTGAAGAAAAATGAACAAGCATGTGTTCATTATTGGCCTCGGCTTAATTGGAGGCTCGCTGGCACTAACAATCAAGGAAGGGCATAGAGCGACCATTTCAGCGTTTGATGTGTCAGAGGAACAGCTGAAATTGGCGCTTGCCCTTGGCGTTATTGATATGGCCGAACCGTCCATTGAAGCAGGAGCAAAAAAAGCAGACCTCATCATCATTGCGACGCCTGTCAAGCAGACAAAACAAATTTTGCAAACCATTGCGCATGTGGACGGCAAGCCATCGGCCATTATAATGGATGTTGGAAGTACGAAAAGTGATGTGATGCAAACAGCAGAAGATTGGCTACCTGAAGGCACATGCTTTATAGGTGGTCATCCAATGGCAGGCTCCCATAAATCTGGTGTTGAGGCAGCGAACAAACGATTGTTTGAGAATGCCTTTTTCGTGCTCACACCGTCAAAGCGTTCAACCGCGGCGCAGCTTACGATACTAAAGCAATGGCTCACCGGAACACGGGCTACTATGATTGAAATGGATGCCGATGAGCATGATAAAATTGCCGGAGCCATTAGTCATTTCCCTCATTTGATTGCAGCAGCGCTCGTTGGACAAGTCTCTGATTTGTCTGCAGAGCATCCGCTAGCGATGCGAATGGCAGCAGGTGGTTTCCGTGATATTACGCGAATTGCTTCGTCTAGCCCAGCGATGTGGCGTGACATCATGCTTCACAACCGTCAAGAAATGCTTGATGCTGTAGACGATTGGCAAGAGCGGATGCGTCAAATCAAAACGATGCTTGAGAATGCTTCTGATGAAGAGCTTTTTACGTTCTTCGCAGATGCCAAGGAATTCCGCGATGCCCTCCCAGTGAAAACGAAGGGAGCCATTCCGTCCTTTTATGATTTGTATGTTGATGTTCCTGATTATCCAGGGGTAATTTCAGAAGTGACAAAAATGCTCGCGGATCAGGGAATTAGTATAACGAACTTACGCATCATGGAAACGCGTGAAGATATTTTAGGAGTGCTTCGACTTAGCTTCCGTTCAGAAAAAGATCGTAAAAAAGCGGAGGAGTGCTTAGGTGTAGCAAGCTATCCGACGTATGTGGCCACATAAAATGTAAATCGCTTGTGTGTTTTGAGCACAGGCTTTTTCCTATTTGCAAAAAAACGGTATAATAGGTCATCAGGCGTCAGTATTTGTCTATCAATAGAAACAGGAGATTCAGCTACGAATCCCGTAATAGTTATCAATAAGTCAAGGTGTTGAGGTGTGAGTATGCAAATAGAGGATGCCGTACGTTTAGTAGAGGAAGGTCATGTTGAAGAAGGACTTCACAAGTTACAGCAGATAGAGCGTGGGGGCAGCGACGATGATCTTTACCACATTGCCAGCTTATATGCGACATGGGGGCAAACAAGCGAAGCGATCCGTCTGTATCAACAGCTTCAAGAAAGGTATCCGACAGACGAGGATTTGCGTCTTGACTTAGCTGAAATGTATCTTGAAGAAAATGAAGAACTTGAGGCACTCGAGTTGATTGAAACCATCACAGAGGAAGATGCTGCGTTTACTCGTTCCTTGCTGCTTTTAGCTGATGTTTATGCGGCCCAGGGCTTAGAAGAGGTGGCAGAGCAAAAACTGCTGCAAGCAAAACGTTTGGAAAGCCAGGAGCCTATTATCGATATGGCGCTCGGTTCCTTCTACCTGCAACATGGCTCGTATAAAAAAGCGATTCCTTACTTGGAACGCGTGCTTAAAAAACAATCTGAAATTCCTTTGTCTGAGGTTCATTTGTTTCTGGCGGAAGCATACAGTTTAACAGGTCAGTTTGAAGAGGCCTTTGCCCATTATCAGGAAGGTTTGCAGGAACATACGACGCCAGAAGCGTTGTTTGGTTTAGGTCTTACAGCACTAAAAGTAGATGAAGCGCAAACCGCCATTCATGCGTTGCAGCAGTTAAAAGAGATGGATGAGGATTTCGTATCACTTTACAAGCCGCTTTCTGAAGCTTATGAGCTTGAAGCTGCCTATGATGAGGCCTACGCGATTGCCAAGGAAGGCATCGCCAAGGATAGTACACAGGTTGAGCTTTACTTGCTGGCAGGCCGCCTTGCAGAACGACAGCATGAAAAGGAATCTGCTATTGCATACTACGAAGAAGCGCTTGCTTTAGATGAATTGTCCCAACCAGCTCTCAAAGGGCTTGTGAAGGTGTACGAGCAGGAGGAACACGATGAACCACTGATTGAGCTTCTATCAGGCAGGATTTTAGATAGTACCGACCCTGAATTGATGTATGCCCTTGCCAACGCGTACCACAGGCAAGAAGTATTCCATAAAGCCAATGAGCTCTTTACCGAAGCCTATGAGGCGTTAAAGCATCACCCTGCTTTTGTGAAGGATTATGTGCGCTTTATGATTGAAGAGGGGAAACGAACGATTGCTCTACAAGCACTTGTTGATCTGAAAGAGCATGAACTGTTTGATGAAGAGCTGGAAGCATTGTACATGGATTTAAACGAAGAGATGTAGAAGAGATATAAAGGGGAGGAAACGCGGGATGGAAGCCATATCGATCCAAGAAAAAAAAGAGTTTCTGCAATGGTTTCTCCATACGTATCAGTTACAGAAGAGAGAATGTGTCTGGATCCTGAATTATCTTGCCAATCATGAGCATCTATTAAAAACAGTCCATTTTGTTGAAAATGCCAGCTATTGTCCGCGTGCATTAATTATGTCAACGACGTGCACGCAGGAGGCGGGATTTCGCTTCTACAAAGACAACATCGTAACAACAGATGCTGAAAAAGCGTTCCATGACATTCGTATGCATGATTCCGATCGCATTTATGTGCAATTAAATTTTAAAAACAGCTATCAAACGCCCCAGTTTGCAGCCGTTCTTATAGATAACCCTTATGTTCCATCCAATCATTATGAGAATGGCAAGGATCGTGATCTCGTTGCAAAACTGCTACGGCATTCAGTGTACCATTATCAGCGTCAAGCCTTAATGACTAAGATTGATCAAGCACTTGATGAAAAAGATCGAGCTGCCTTTCTGACGTACAGTGAACAATTAAACAATTTAAAAGAGACCCCTTAAATCAGTGAGGGGTTCTTTTCTGTGAGGAGAAATCAACGATGAAATGGACAATGAAGGACGTCGGAACGTTTACCCAAGAACCAGAGCAAATGGATACAGTCATCGTACCGCTCATCCCGATAACGCTCGGTGGACAAGCAAAAGCAACGGCAGGGATGGGAGAGTATCTTCAATATGTTCTGCTAGAGCTTGAACGGCAGTTCCACGGGAGAATTTTGATTTTGCCAGCGTTGACATATTGGTCTGGTCATGAGCCAGAGCAGACACTTCAGTCGTGGATAGAAGAAGCCAAAAAAGCAAATGTGAAGCATGTCTTCACTTTGACCTGTGATCCGTACTGGCGTGGCAAGGATGTGGCAGGTGCAAATGAGGTCATTTGGTTACCAGCCTCCATGTCAGAGCATATGGATGAAGAGATGCGTAGAAAAATCGTCCGTGACCAAGTTTCCACACTGATTGGGGTATTTACTTCGGTTTGGTTTTCAATGGAGTAAAGAATTTCATAAACACATTGTGGCACGATATTGACATGCTTCCAATAATTACGCTATCATTGGTATGTCCTAGTAATCTATGTGTAATATGAAACAATTGTCCGTTCGTTTCGGATGAGGGGGGTAGCAAAAGTCATGAGTGAGGAAAAAGAGCATCGGGTCTCCCGCAGGCAGTTCTTAAACTACACACTTACTGGTGTCGGTGGGTTTATGGCAGCTGGAATGCTGATGCCAATGATTCGATTTGCAATTGATCCGGTATTACAAAGCCAAGGTGAATCGGAATTAGTGCCTGTGATGGATGTATCGGAAATTACAACAACGCCACAGAGCGTGAATTTCCCAGTTGATCAGGTAGACGGGTGGTACGAGTCTACAGTCGACAATCAAGCGCTTATCTTTAAAGATGAAAATGGAGATGTACACGCCTTTTCATCCCTATGTAAGCATCTTGGTTGTGGGGTAAGTTGGGCTTCAAACCCTGCCTATCCAGACCAATTTTTTTGTCCATGTCACGGAGGTCGCTATTATAAGGATGGGCGAAATGTTCCAGGAACACCTCCGACAGCAGGTCTAGATGTCTATCAACAGGAAATTCGCGATGGCAAGCTTTATCTTGGTCGCGCAGTGCCAAGAGGGGGAGTGTAAGCATGCTAAATAAAATTTACGATTGGGTGGATGAACGCCTGGATATTACTCCTTTGTGGCGAGATCTTGCCGACCATGAAGTGCCAGAGCATGTCAATCCTGCTCACCATTTTTCTGCGTTTGTTTATTGCTTTGGAGGTTTGACGTTTTTTATCACGGTCATTCAGATACTCTCTGGAATGTTCCTGACGATGTACTATACACCGGATATTATTAATGCGTGGGAATCCGTTCGTTACTTGCAAAATGAAGTCGCTTTCGGACAAATTGTCCGTGGTATGCACCATTGGGGCGCTAGTCTTGTAATCGTTATGATGTTTCTACATACATTGCGCGTCTTTTTTACAGGGTCCTATAAAAAACCAAGAGAATTGAACTGGGTTGTAGGCGTACTCATTTTCTTTATTATGCTTGGTCTTGGGCTAACTGGATATCTTCTTCCTTGGGATATGAAAGCGTTGTTTGCCACAAAGGTAACGTTGCAAATTGTTGAAGCCGTTCCGTTTATCGGAACAGAATTGAAAGTTTTAATGGCTGGCGACGAACATATTGTTGGAGCTCAAACCTTGACTCGCTTTTTCGCCATTCATGTGTTCTTCCTTCCGGGTGCATTGCTCGGTCTATTGGCGGCACATTTTATCATGATTCGTAAACAAGGAATATCCGGACCGCTCTAAACCGATATGTCCGTGAACAAAGGGAGGGATTGCGATGCATCGCGGAAAAGGAATGAAGTTTGTCGGTGACTCGCGTGTGCCAGCAGAGCGCAAGCCAAATATACCGAAAGACTATTCCGAGTTTCCAGGCAAAACAGAGGCGTTTTTGCCAAACTTTTTGCTGAAAGAATGGCTCGTTGGGGCCGTCTTTCTTGTAGGTTATTTAACATTAACTGTGGCTCATGCGTCTCCTTTGGAGGCACCAGCAGATCCAACGAATACAAGCTATATCCCATTGCCAGACTGGTATTTCCTATTTATGTATCAGTTATTGAAATATGAGTTTGCTTCTGGACCATATACTGTGATAGGTGCACTTGTTATTCCTGGAATTGCTTTCACAGCTTTGTTGATTGCACCATTTCTCGATACAGGAAAAGACCGACGTCCTGCAAAGCGACCCATTGCAACAGGCATGATGTTAATGGGACTTGTATCGGTTACATTTTTGACGTGGGAGTCTGTCATCACACATGACTGGGCTGCAGCGGCAGAGCAAGGGAAAATTCAAGAGACACCAACAGCAGATATTGATGAAAATGACCCTGGGTATCAGGTGTTTCAGGCACAATCTTGCGTCAACTGTCATGGGGACGCTCTTCAAGGGGTTCCGAACGTTGGACCTTCATTAATTGGCACTGGATTAGCACCAGAAGAGATCGCTGATATTGCCCAGAATGGTGTTGGTTCAATGCCTGCTGGACAGTTCCAAGGATCGGACGAAGAATTGCAGCAGCTAGCTGAATTTATTTCCGCTCTGGAACCAGAATAAGAAAGTTCATTCGTGAGAAGCTAAGCCCAGAGTCTAAAGAGGTTTTAACGTAACTCTTATGAGATGGGTTGACTTGGGAGTCACTCATTGCGTTTACAAGTCAATGAGTGGCGGACCAAGCAAAGCAACGAGTGAAACGAGCGTTTGGTAACAGCCTGTAGCTGACTGTATATAGCAGTCAGCTTTTTTTTATTTCAAGCCACCCCACTAGTTGGGGAGTAGGGAGAATGCCCATTGATTGCTGCATTTTTTGGAAATCGATTGATTGTATCGCTTTTGTTTATTGTCAATGCTTTAGGTACATTATATGGCTATTACTGGTACCGAACCCAGCTTGACGATACCGCCGCTATTTTTTATATTTTTGTGCCAGACAGTCCAACCGCTAGCTTGTTTTTTACAATCGTTTTAGGCTGCTTCCTCGTCAAAAAGCATAATCGCTGGATAGAAGCCCTCGCCTTTGTCACTCTCTTTAAATATGGTGTATGGGCCGTCGCAATGAATTTGCTAACATGGGCTGAAACAGGATATATGGGGGCTTTGGCCTGGATGCTCGTTGCATCACACGGTGCAATGGCGGTTCAAGCCCTCCTTTACGCTCCATTTTACCGATTTTCCATGCGTCATCTAACGGTTGCAGCGATTTGGACGTTCCATAACGACGTCATTGATTATGTGTTTGGTCAGCTGCCGCGTTATCCAGCGCTGGATTTGTATGTTCCACAAATTGGCTATTTTACGTTCTGGTTAACTGTGCTTTCGCTTGCACTAGCGTATTGGTTAGGTGTACGTAATGCTTCATTTCGTCGACCATTGGGCGATTAAAGACCCGATGTACTATGCTGGATGAGTAAAACTTTCTACAACACGCATACACCTCCACTCAGCCTCATAAGATGGGTGTGAAAGGGGGGTGGACAACCGTGACATATGGACAAACGAAGCTCTTTGTCATGGCGTTGTGTATCGGGGTGCTCCTCAGCATCGGATGGCAGCCAACGCACGCTCAAGTCGAGGCGAACACGCAGGCATGGAAAGATCTTAGTACGATTGCAGATCGCGCATTAAAAGAAACGCAACAAAAAGAATATGAAAAGGCAAAAGAAACGCTGCTCTATTTATCAGAGGATGCGTTTACCGAACATACCTCGCAGTTGAAGCTCTCGATGGATGATATGTATTTATTAAGCATGAGTTATAAGGATGCTAAGCAAGCTGTCACACAAGCCGCGATGGACGATCAGCAACGCTATATAGAAGTGGCTAAATTCAGGCTGCTCGTTGATGCACTCCAACGCCCTGAGCGTCCTCTCTGGATGGAAACCGCTAATTCAATGTATGAGGCATTTGACACCTTGAAGTCTACGGTAGAACAGCAGGAAGCTAGAGACTTTCAACGCGCATTGAATCACTTTTTACTGCTTTGTGAAATGATTCGTCCTTCAGTTCAAGCGACTGTTTCCCAAGAGGCTGCTGAAAAATTGCAATCTCAACTCGTCATGCTTGAACGGCAACGCCATGTGTTTGTGGAATCTAAGGAAAGTCATGCCATTTTAGAAACCATCCAGCAGACACTACGTGAGCTTTATGGAGAAACGACTGAAGATGAAACGGATCCTTCATTTTATTGGGTGCTTTTCACTCTTGGCGGCATCGTTTTTTTAACATTATTTTATACAGCTTGGCGAAAGTATCGAGGAGAGCAACGAGAGCGTAAGCGAACACATCAGCAGAATCAAGATCATTGACAACGAACTGTCTTTTTGGGGATAGTATAGATATATTGTTAATGTGAGGAGGTCATTTAGTGGATTACTTGCTATATTTTGCGTTACTGCTTATTATCCCACTTTGGGCACAGTTTCGTGTTAAACGTACTTACAAAAAATATTCAAAGGTCCCCGCAATGAGAGGCATGACAGGGGCTGAAGTGGCACAGCTTATTCTCCAACAAAACGGGATTTATGATGTCTCTGTTCAGGAAACGAAAGGGTTTTTATCAGACCATTACAATCCAGGCAATAAAACTGTTAATCTGTCGAGTCAGATTTATCATGGACGGTCAATTGCCGGGACAGCTGTGGCGGCTCATGAGGTGGGTCATGCGATGCAGGATGCTGAGGACTACGCTTTTCTTCGCTTTCGGCATTCGCTCATCCCATTAGCTAACTTAGGATCGAATTTCGCTTACATTCTAATTCTGATTGGGTTCTTTTCAAGCTTGACGGGATTGATTTGGCTTGGCATTGCTTTTATGGCCTTTGCCGTCTTGTTTCAATTCGTGACATTGCCTGTGGAGTTTAATGCGTCTAGCCGCGCGATGGATCAGGTGGTGTCTCTCGGTGTTGTGCAAAATGATGAAGAACGCTCCGCTAAAAAGGTACTTAACGCAGCAGCCTTGACATATGTAGCCGCTGCTGTTGTCGCTGTAATGGAGCTTTTAAGATTGATTCTGCTTGCAAGGTCAAGTGATTAGTGAACGTTGTGGAAAAAAGCGCTCGTCGTTTTACCCGCTACGTTGTGTATTGACCAGCTTTGATTAGATGTAAAAAACCGGCACCCTTTTGGGACTGCCGGTTTTTTTCGTAGAATAATGTCTTACTTATCAAGTAAGCTATGTCCCTCAGATGCTAAGGATGCAACGGTTTCTTTTGCTCATCGAAAGTAAATCCTTCTCCGAGGACATCTTTCACTTCACTTATCGTCACAAAGGCATGATGATCGACGTGTTGGACAACGTTTTTCAAACGGACGATTTCGTTTCGTGCGACAACACAGTACAATACGTGCCGTTCTTCTTTGCTGTAACTACCCTCGGCTTTAAATGTTGTTACGCCACGTCCCATGATGTTCATAATTTCGTCAGCAATTTTTTCATGATGGGCAGAAATAATAAAGGCGCCTTTTGCAGAATAGGCCGTTTCCTGCATGAAATCAATCACTTTCGCACCGATAAACACAGCGACGAGTGTGTACATGCCTTGTGTGTAGTTCAAGTAAAGAACGATGGAAGCGCCAATCACAATCGCATCAAAGACAAACATTGCACGTCCGATGGAAACCCCTGTGTAATTGCTAATAAGTCTAGCAATTATGTCTACACCGCCAGTTGTGCCTCCATAGCGGAAGACGATGCCGAGACCAACTCCGATAAAGACACCAGCAAATAAAGCGGCGAGCGTCATGTCATTTTTTAGCGGCATCGATAGGTGGGTCACATTTTGAAAGATCGATAAAAACAACGAAACACTCAGTGTTCCAATGATTGTATACAAAAACGTTGTTCTTCCTAAGTATTTCCACCCGATAAAAAAGACAGGAATGTTTAAAATGATATTTGACAGTGCAGGGTCTATGGAGTACATAAAATAGAGCAGCAATGTAATTCCAGTAAAGCCACCTTCTGCGAGATCGTTCTCCATATTAAAATGCACGATGCCAAATGAAAAAATTGCGGAGCCAAATAAAATCATAGCGATGTTCTTAAAACGAAGCCCTAACATTTGCGTGATCCTCCCTCAATATACATTGCCTTCCAAAGTATACCGAATACGTGTAGAGAGCTCAAACGGTTTTTTGGTTTTGAGGGAACTTCGTAAGAGTAACGTTCGACATCCTGTTTTTTCTAAAAGATATCATTTTTGTAACTAAGCGGTTCTAAGGTCTAAATAACTAGTAGCAAAGAAAACACGAGGAGGTCCTTTCGAATCGATGATGCACTTGTACCTTTTAGGGTGCGAAGAAATCACGGTCGCTTCGTCAAAATACTTCGCTTTCCGCGGGCACGGCTTCAGCTTCCTCGGAGTCTTGCTTTCCAAGGGGATCTTCAGCTCGGGCTGTTCCCGCAGGAGTCTGCGTATTTTGACTACGCTCATGTTTGTTTCTGCGTAAATTGGTTTTATTGGGTCTCGTTCTCGTATCATTGGGAAGATGGAAAAGTGAGTTAAGCTGTTTTTTACTTTAGCAAACAAGACAAGGAAGTGCATCATTAAAAGCAGCCACTAGCGAGACTCCAGCGGCTAAGAAAACACGAGGAGGTCCTTTCGTATCGATGATGCACTTGTACCCTTTAGGGTGCGAAGAAATCACGGTCGCTTCTTCAAAATACTTCGCTTTCCGCGGGCACGGCTTCAGCTTCCTCGGAGTCTTGCTTTCCAAGGGGATCTTCAGCTCGGGCTGTTCCCGCAGGAGTCTGCGTATTTTGACTACGCTCATGTTTGTTTCTGCGTAAATTGGTTTTATTGGGTCTCGTTCTCGTATCATTGGGAAGATGGAAAAGTGAGTTAAGCTGTTTTTTACTTTAGCAAACAAGACAAGGAAGTGCATCATTAAAAGCAGCCACTAGCGAGACTCCAGCGGCAAAGAAAACACGAGGAGGTCCTTTCGAATCGATGATGCACTTGTACCTTTTAGGGTGAAAGCGAGCGTATGGCAGCTTGTATAAAAAGCAAACACAACAATTAATTGTAGGTTTAGGCAAGTTGAGTTGAGTAAGGAAGTGTAATGCAAGCCATTGTGCGCTTGTTTTTGTAATGCTCGCATGCATTTGTTCATTGTAAACTCTCTTCACATTGGTCGCTAAAAAAATTTAAGGCTAGTGGGAAGGAGGCTTTCTCAAGAGGAATAAGTGATCTTTCCTTCAAAAACTTTTGCTCATTTTGTGTTACCATTCGTAAGAGTTGCTGCTACTATGCTTTTGTGAATCGTGGGCAATCCGGCAAAAAAGTGGCTGATTGGTCTCATTTTCGATACAATAGGACTGCACTTAAGAGAAATTCCTCATGCATGAACATGCATTCGAACGATAAACAGATGGCAGGGCAGGTGAATACGATGACGAAAAGCATGGAGCACATTCAAACGGATGTGGATGAGTACATCGGGCAATTTAAGGAAGGGTATTTCTCTCCACTCGCGTTGATGGCCAGACTTACCGAGGAAATGGGCGAGTTAGCCAGAGATATTAATCATTATCATGGAGAAAAACCAAAAAAAGCGACTGAAGATGAGCGCTCTATCCAGGAAGAGATGGGGGACGTGCTGTTTGTGCTTGTCTGTCTGGCAAATTCATTGAACATTTCACTAGAAGAAGCACATGAGCAAGTGATGCATAAATTTAAAACAAGAGACCGAGATCGTTGGACGAAGATCGAGGATAAGGAGCGTACATAACATGAACACCATACGAATCATCCTTGCAGGACCACGTGGGAAAATGGGGCAGGAAGCGTTGCGCTTAATCCAAACGACCGATCACTTTCAGCTCGTGGCCGCAATTGACCATACGCATGAAGGTGAAAGGGTGTCTGATGTGACAGGAATTGATGTTGGGGGAACCATTTATACAGACGCTGCGCATTGCATGTCTACGATAGAGGCAGACGTGCTGATTGATCTGACAAACCCTGAAGCTGGGAAGAAGCATACGATGCTTGCCCTTCAGTCGCGTCTACCGTCCGTTATTGGCACAAGTGGTTTCTCTGAAATGGACCTTGGCGACATTCGTGCGCTTGCGAAAGAACAGCAAACCGGCTGTATTATCGCACCTAATTTTGCGATCGGCGCTGTGCTCATGATGAAATTTTCACAGATGGCTGCCCGCTATTTGCCTGATGTTGAGATCGTAGAAAAGCATCATGATCAGAAGCTGGACGCGCCAAGTGGAACGGCTGTGAAAACGGTAGAGATGATTCAGCAAACACGATCGTCTAAAACTCAAGGTCATCCGGATGAGAAAGAGACGATCTCAGGGGCAAGAGGGGCTGACGTCGACGGCATTCATGTCCACTCTATGCGTCTTCCGGGTCTGGTTGCTCACCAGCAGGTTGTCTTTGGAGGAGAAGGGGAAACGTTGACGATACAACATGATTCAATTCACCGCTCAAGTTTTATGTCCGGCGTCCGGCTTGCGGTTGAAACCGTGCGAAGCTTAGATGAGCTCGTGTATGGATTGGATGAATTGATCGAATAGAGAGCAGAGGAGGCTGTCGCTTTGAAGATGAACATTGCGATGATCGCACATGATAAGAAAAAAGATGAACTTGTACAGTTTGCTATGGCGTATCAGCATGTTTTGAAAGACCATTGCCTTTATGCAACTGGCACGACAGGCACGAGAATTGCTGAAGCGACTGGCCTTTCAGTGCACCGTTTTCAATCCGGTCCTTTAGGCGGGGATCAACAGATTGGTGCCATGATTGCCGAAAATGAAATGGATATGGTGTTGTTTTTTAGAGACCCGTTAACGGCTCAACCACATGAACCCGATATTATGGCGTTAATCCGTTTATGTGACGTGTATGCGATTCCACTCGCAACAAATCTTGGCGGGGCAGAGATCTTTATCCATGGCTTAGAGCGCGGTGACTTGAATTGGCGAAAGCTTGTGCATGGAAAGGAAGAGGATCAAATTGACTGATGTGTTGGCCATTGGGGCGCACCCTGACGATGTAGAGATTGGAATGGGAGGAGCCATTGCAACTTGGGCAGCGCATGAAATTCAGGTTCATATTGTCGATTTAACAGAAGGTGAAATGAGCTCGAATGGAACGGTTGAAACGAGGAGGATTGAGGCGAGCAGAGCAGCGGAGGTTTTAGGGGCGACGAGAGAAAATGCTCAGTTTCCAGACCGTGGGTTGCAGAATGTTCGAACTGAAGCATTGGCCTTTCTGGTCGAGTTAATTCGAACACAGCGACCAAAAGCCGTGTTTGCTCCATTTCCTCATGATCGTCATCCTGATCATGCACATGCGTCTTCGCTTGTGAAAGAGGCGGTATTTTCTGCAGGAATTCAAAAATTCGCTCCTGATGCAGGACGTTCTATCAAAGGCGTCTCTTTATATTATTACATGATTAATGGCTTCCATAATCCTGATTTTGTAGTGGATATTGGCTCGTCTTATGAGAAGAAAAAACAGAGCCTCCTTGCCTATACAACGCAATTCGGCGAGTCTTCTGACGTTCAAACGCCGCTAACGTATGGCTATTTGGAGGCGTTAGAGGGACGAGATCGTTTAATGGGGAAAGAAGTTGGTCTCACCTTTGCAGAAGGATTTTTAACCGAGAAACCGCTGCTTTTCTCAATGGATATGGTTCGAGGGGGGCAAGGCTAGAATGAAGATCGGCATTACTTGTTACCCAACTGTAGGAGGCTCTGGTGTCATTGCTACAGAGCTTGGAAAGCTGCTTGCCGAGCGTGGTCATCAAATCCATTTTATTGCCTCTAGTGTTCCTTTTCGATTAAACCGCTTGTATGCCAATATCTACTACCATGAAGTTGAAATCAACCAATATTCCGTGTTCCAATACCCGCCGTATGATTTGTCGTTAGCGAGCAAAATGGCGGAAGTGATTGATCGTGAGGAATTAGACATATTGCATGTGCATTACGCGATGCCACACGCCATTTGTGCGTTTTTGGCGAAGCAAATGTGTAAGCGAGACATTGCCATCGTCACAACACTTCATGGAACTGATATTACCATTCTCGGGCAGGATGCGAGTTTGAGTGACATGATTCGTTTTGGCATCGACCAGTCAGATGCGGTGACGGCTGTATCAAACAGCCTTGCCTCCCAAACGAGAGACTACCTTGGGACGACTGTGCCAATTGAAACGATCTACAATTTCGTAGATGAACGTATTTACACGCACCAAGGAAATGATGCTTTGCGAGAGGAATACGGAATCAAAGCGCATGAAGCAGTTGTGATTCATGTGTCCAATTTCCGTAAAGTAAAGCGAACGCCCGATGTTGTAAAGGTGTTTCGAAAAATTCGGGATGCGATGCCAGCGAAATTATTATTGGTTGGCGACGGCCCTGATATGACCGAGGTACGTAAACAGATCCACACAGAGAACTTAACAGACGACGTGTTACTTTTAGGAAAACAGGATAATTTAGCGGACTTGTTTTCCATTAGTCAGCTCAAGTTGCTTCTGTCTGAAAAAGAGAGTTTTGGTCTTGTTCTTCTTGAGGCCATGGCGTGTGGCGTGCCGTCCGTAGGAACAAGAGCGGGGGGAATTCCTGAAGTCATTGAAGAAGATGTGACGGGGTATTTGGCGGATATTGGAGATATCGATAGCATTGCTGAGAAATCCCTATCCATTCTATCTTCAGAAGACACGCAGAAACGTATGCAAATTGCTGCCAGAGAAGCGGTTAAAAGGCGATTTTCCTCTGAAGAAATTGTCTCGCAATATGAAACGCTTTATTTAAATACGATTCGGAGGGACGCAACGTGAAATCTCCACTGAAAGAAGGCCTCAGCGTGCTTCATGCTCTTGAAGAGCACGGGCATCAAGCCTATTTTGTAGGTGGTTGTATTCGTGATTATGTCATGAAAAGATCCATTCATGATATTGATATTGCGACTTCTGCGACGCCGGACGAAGTTATACAAATCTTTGACAAAACGGTTCCAACGGGGCTTCAACATGGAACCGTTCTTGTGCTTCTCAAGCAGTCCTCCTATGAGGTGACGACATTTCGATCTGAAGGGACGTACGAAGATTTTAGACGCCCCTCGGAAGTGACGTTTATTCGTGATCTTAATGAAGATCTGCAGCGGAGAGACTTCACTATGAATGCCATGGCTATGGACCGTCATGGTCTTCTTTATGATCCTTTTGGTGGCCAGGAAGCCATTGAACGTAAAGAAATTCTTGCCGTTGGAAATGCAGAGGAACGCTTTATGGAGGACCCACTGCGTATGATGAGGGCACTACGTTTTTCAGCCGTTTTAGGCTTTTCGTTGGCAGCAGAAACGAAGGAGGCCATTCAACGTCTTGCACGATATATTGCGCATACGTCCATCGAACGAGTGGCAGAGGAATGGACGAAATGGTTGGCGTGTGCGGATCGAGACGCGGTAGATGTATGGCTGTCATCAGGCCTTCAAGCACAACTCCCACTTGGAGAAAAAATAGGACCCGCCTTGCCCGCCTTTGGTGCACACTGTGATGAGTGGTCGACAACTGCTGAGAGATGGGCCTTTTTGTTTCTGCTAGCAGAGATGTCCCCAAGTGACTCTGTGGCTTTTCTTCGAGCATGGAAGCAGTCACGAACACGAAGTAAAGACGTCACAGAAAAATTGCAGGCCATTGATAGGCTTAAGACAACGGGATTTACACCAGAGGCTCTGTATCGTGTCGGCGAAAGAAACGCAACGTTTGCCTGGAAAGCAATGAGACGAACCACCCAAACGGAACACATCACTGCCAGTGAGCTTGCAGAGCGATTTAATTCGCTACCGATTCACCATCGTCATGAGCTGCAAATGACAGGACGAGATCTTTTAGCGTGGACAGGTCGTTCCCCAGGGCCTTGGATTGAAGACGTATTAGCTCAGGCGGAGAAGCTCGTCGTTCAGCAGGACATCGTAAACGACAACATCGCATTAAAGGAGTGGTTTGATGAGCACCATTAAACGGAGGCTGTTTGCGTTGTTTCAAGCTCACCCAGGCGTGTTCCTCTCGGGCGAGGAGGCGGCAAAGGAGCTCGAATGCTCACGTGCCGCAATCTGGAAACACGTCAAAGAACTGCAATCTGAAGGTTTTGCGATCGAAGCCGTCAATCGTAAGGGGTACCGCCTTGTTTCAGTCCCGGAAGCGATGACCGAAAACAGCTTACTTGCAGGGATGGAAACGACCGTATTTGGTCAATTTGTTCACTTATACGAGGCGTTGCCTTCTACGCAAACACGACTGCTCGAGCTTGTTCAACAAGGGGCTCCCGAAGGAACGATCGTATTAACAAATGAACAAACGTCGGGACGTGGAAGGCTACAGCGTGCCTGGCATGGTGGGAAAAACAAAAACATTGCCATGAGTGTGCTCGTCAAGCCGAATTTGCCTCTGCACATTGCTCCGCAGCTCACCCTCCTCATGGCCGTAGCTGTCGCCGATGCGTTAGAGGCTGTAACAGACGTGTCATGTCAAATTAAATGGCCGAATGATGTGCATATGTCAACAAAAAAAGTGGCAGGTATATTGACGGAAACGATTTCAGAGCCAGATCGCGTCATTGCGGCGATCATCGGTATTGGCATTAATGTGAATGAGCCGGAGGATGCTTTTCCGGAGGATATTCGAAATAAAGCGACGTCGTTAGTGAGTCAAACAGGGAAAGAATTTTCGCGAATGGCTGTAGTTCAGCATATTTGTTCAAGTTTTGAGAGGCTCTATTCAGCCTACCGTGTGGAGGGCTTCGATCCAATTCGGCTGCTTTGGGAAGCACGGGCAGAAACGATTGGAAAAAGAGTTTCGGTGCAAGGGGTTGATGGTGTGGTCACGGGTCTTTCTACGAATGGTTCGTTGAAGGTGAAGGCGGAAAATGGCATTGAGCATCAAGTGTATACGACTGATATTGGACATTAAATGTGCTATACTAAAAATCGATTAAGGGCAGCATCCTTCCATCAAGCACATGCACAAATTGAACGACCAAAGACGTCCTCATGCTGGACGTGTGCTTTCACATGAAAGAGCTGCACCACAGGATCGATGATGGCAATGTTCTGCCTGGATCTAACGTAAAAGACTAGGACGGAAGCCTCGTTGCTATGATCGTCCTCTTTCTATGAGGAGGAACTATGAAAACATTTCGTCAAATGCAAAAGAAAAAAACGAACGCGGAACCGATTGTCATGCTTACGGCATATGATTACCCTTCAGCACGCCTCGCAGAAGAAGCTGGGGTAGACATTATTCTTGTTGGTGATTCCCTTGGGATGGTTGTTTTAGGCTATGAGTCTACAGTTCCGGTCACTGTGGACGACATGATCCATCATGCAAAAGCGGTGAAGCGTGGGGCACCTGAAACGCTTATTGTTGTCGATATGCCGTTTATGAGCTACCACGGGTCTCATGAAGAAACGAACAGACATGCACGTCAAATCATGCAGCAAACAGGTGCACATGCGGTAAAGCTTGAAGGTGGAGCAGAAATTTCAACAACTGTACGTGCGCTTGTGTCAGCTGGTGTACCAGTGGTTGGTCATCTTGGTCTTACCCCACAATCTGTTGGTGTGTTAGGTGGGTATCGTGTGCAAGGCAAAACAGCAGTGGAAGCAAAGACATTGCTTGAGGATGCGCATGCGTTAGAGGACGCAGGGGCGTGTGCTGTCGTTGTCGAATGCGTGCCTGCAGAAGTCGCTGAGGTGCTCGCGAAAGACTTAGAGGTCCCTGTGATTGGTATTGGTGCTGGCAAAGCGACAGACGGTCAGGTGCTCGTTTACCACGACGTGCTTAGTTATAGCCCGCATTCAGCGCCGTCGTTTGTCAAAAGCTATGACAACAGCTACGAACGTATGGGTGACGCACTACAAGTCTATGTAAACGAAACACGAAGCAGACAGTTTCCTGAGCATACCTTCTCAATGCCAGAAGAAGAAAAGAAAGCGTGGCAGCAGTCATGAACCAAATTCGCCATGCAATAGACATGCAACGTTGGGCAACTCAGCAGCGCAGTGATGGCAAAACGATTGGGTTTGTTCCAACAATGGGGTTTCTCCATGAAGGTCATGCAGCGTTGTTAAAGCAGGCAAGGCTGGAAAATGACCTTGTTGTCCTCAGCATTTTCGTTAACCCTACTCAATTTGGGCCTAATGAAGATTTTGAAACGTATCCACGGTCACTTGAAACAGATCTTGACGTTGCGAAACGACATGGGGTGGATGTCGTGTTTACACCGGCGGCAAGCGAGATGTACCCTCAACGTGACCTGCTTGCTTCCATGTCCGCAGGGGAAGCGGCAACGAAGCTATGTGGTGCTTCAAGACCGGGTCATTTTGATGGCGTTCTAATTGTTGTATTAAAGCTGTTTCAATTAACGCAACCCAACCGTGCGTATTTTGGTCGAAAGGATGCTCAACAAGTAGCTGTCGTAAAAGGCATGGTCAAGGAATATTTTCTGCCGATTGAGATACGTACCGTTGCCACTGTACGTGAAGAGGATGGCCTTGCGAAAAGTTCTCGAAATAGCCGCCTTACAGAAGGCGAACGTCAAGAGGCAAGCATCCTGTATAAAAGCTTAAGTGTAGTTGAGACATTAATAAAAAATGCAGGTGATTCTACGTCTAGCGAAGCGATTGAAAACAAGTGGCAAGCGTTTCTGGAGGAGAATTTATCCTTAGGCAAGGTGGATTACGCAACGTTGTACAGTTTTCCCGACCTTCAACCCGTTAAAGATCTGTCAGCGCCTTGGATTGCGGCGGTTGCTGTTCAATTTCCATCCGCTCGTCTAATCGATAATGTAGTAAAGGAGGGAGGAGAAGAATGATGAAATCGATGATGTATGCAAAGCTTCACAATGCCACTGTAACCGAAGCCAACCTTCGTTATGTAGGCAGCATTACGATCGACGAGGATTTGCTAGATCAAGTGGGAATGATTGTCCACGAACGCGTCCAAGTTGTGAACAATAACAATGGAGCAAGGCTGGAAACGTACATCATCCCAGGAGAACGAGGTAGTGGAGTCATTTGTTTAAATGGAGCAGCAGCGCGCCTTGTCCAAGAAGGCGATCAAGTGATTATTATGGCGTATGGACTATTTTCGGCGGAGGAGCTCATCTCCTTTTCTCCAAAAATCGCGATTTTGGACCAACACAATCGTGTCCAACAGCTCATCTCCCAAGAAGAAGCTAGTACGATCTTATAAATAGTCGCCCTCTAGGTAATCCTTGTGCCTAGAGGGCATTTTTGAGCAATATGCGCATGCAGATGAAACGACCAATGACGTTTTTCGCATCTACTGCTATACTAAATAAAAGAGACACACTGAAGTGTTGCATGTGTTTCGTTTTAGCAAGCATGTCCATACATAGAGAGGATGGACGTGAATCGATGATACGAAGAGGGGCGACCATTAATGAGTGACAAAGGAATACAAACGCTAGCAACCGTCTCATTAGACAACCATAAAGACTTATACAAAATCGTAGACTTACTCAATCGAACGTTAAAGTATGATGACCTCATGTTTGGTTTGGCGTTAGATGAGAAGGACAAGCAGCAAGCCGTGTTTACGATTTACCGTACTTGATGAAAACGCGCATTTGGAGTGGTGTAACGGTTGTTGTCGTTCTGATGACCTGGCTGCTGATTGATACATACGTCACCGCCAGAGAACCGATGGTGCAGGAGCAGGGAACAGCAAGAGAGACGGTGCTCGCTGCTTATCCATCAATGGAAATCAGTGAAACAACGACGTATTATGGAGACGTTGCCGTTCAGGTCATTCGTGGCCAATACGAACAGGAGCCCCATATTGCTTGGGTGTTTCCTCAAGAAGAGGGAAGCAAAATCGTTTTACGAAAAGAATCGGACGGCGTTAGTAAAACAGCGCTTATAGATAAGGTTAAGACCGAACGAAATCCAGAGAAATTTTTGTCTGTCAAGCTTGGAATTAAAGATGAGAAGCCTGTTTGGTCAGTCGTGTACATCGCTCAGGACGGTCGCCAGTACTATGAATTTTATGCCTTTCAAACTGGCGAATTTATCGAATCCATTTCCTTAAAACGCACGACATAAGGCACTGTTGTACTTCTTACAAGTATCGTAGGCTAAATATGAAAAAAGAGTTTAGAAAAAGGGGTTCTCAAAAATGAATAAAACGACAATTATCGAAGCCAAGCAATGTGTTGGCCAACAAGTGACAATCGGAGGCTGGCTGAACAATAAACGCTCCAGTGGAAAAATCGCCTTCTTGCAGCTGCGTGATGGCACGGGGTTTATTCAAGGTGTCGTCGTCAAAGCAACGGATGAAGAAATGTTTCAAAAAGCGAAATCACTCACACAGGAAACATCTTTATATGTTCAAGGGCTCGTTAAAGAAGATGATCGATCCCCTTTAGGAATAGAGCTAGAAGTGACGGGAATAGAAGTCATTCATGAAGCGGTTGATTATCCGATCACGCCTAAGGAGCATGGAACAGAGTTTCTCATGGACCATCGCCATATTTGGTTGCGGTCAAAAAGACAGCACGCGATTATGAAAATACGTAACGAGATTATTCGTGCAACGTTTGCCTTTTTCCAAGACCGTCATTTTGTTAAAGTCGACGCACCGATTTTAACGTCAACGTCTGCCGAAGGAACGACCGAGCTGTTTCACACGAAATACTTCGATGAAGATGCCTATTTGTCACAGTCTGGTCAGTTGTATATGGAAGCTGCCGCAATGGCACTAGGCAAGGTATTTTCCTTTGGTCCGACATTTCGGGCAGAAAAATCGAAAACACGTCGTCATTTGATTGAGTTTTGGATGATAGAGCCTGAGATGGCATTTTGTACGCATGAGGAAAGCCTAGAAGTGCAGGAGACGTACGTCACTTCTATCGTTCAAGCAGTGCTTGACAATTGTCAGATCGAGCTTGAGACGTTAGGTCGCGACACGGATGTGCTTGAGAAAATTAAGGCGCCATTTCCACGCATTACATATACGGACGCTCTGGCGCTTTTACACGAGAAGGGTTTTTCGGACATTTCTTGGGGGGATGATTTTGGTGCACCTCATGAAACAGCCATTGCAGAGGCGTTTGATAAACCTGTCTTTATTACGCATTATCCTACGTCATTAAAAGCCTTCTATATGAAGCCAGATCCAACCAACCCGGACGTTGTAGAATGTGCTGATTTGATTGCTCCTGAAGGGTATGGGGAAATCATTGGTGGCTCTGCACGAATTGATGACCTTGCCCTCATGGAAGAGCGCTACAAAGAACACGGATTAGACCATGAGTCTTATAGTTGGTATTTAGACCTTCGGAAGTATGGGTCAGTGCCTCATGCGGGCTTTGGTCTAGGGTTAGAACGTACGGTTGCGTGGATCTCTGGTACGGAACATGTGCGCGAAACCATTCCATTCCCACGCTTGTTGAACCGCTTGACGCCTTAATTGGCTGTGTCGAAAACGACCAATGAAAGGGGCGTAAGGATGGATAATGAATGGTTTGTGCGTTTGATGAATGAAGGAAATTTTTCAATTCCCTCGGTAATGATGAGATCATATAGACAGCTCGGACTTAACGATCAGGAGTGGATGACAATTATGCATCTTTGGCATCTTCAACAGGAAGGGCGCCTATTCCCTACACCAGAAGAAATGGCAGAACGCATGTCAGCGACGGAGGAGGAGGTTCAAACGATGCTTGCTTCCTTCGTTCGGCGTGGATGGATCGATATCATTGATGCAGCAGATGACCGGTTCATGAAGGCAGAGCGCTACTCCCTTGATCCGTTGTTTTCACGATTGTTTGCCCTCATCTCACAACAACAGAAGCAAAAAGCAGAAGCCAAGGATGAGGCGCTTGAGCAGGAACTCTTTTTTATGTTTGAAAATGAATTCGGTCGCGCATTATCTCCAATTGAATACGAAACGCTCGGCATGTGGCTGGATAAGGATTTATACGAGCCAGGGCTCATTAAGATGGCTCTAAAAGAAGCCGTATTAAGTGGTAAGCTAAGCTTCCGATACATTGATCGTATTTTGTTTGAATGGCAAAAAAACAATATACAATCGGTGGAACAGGCGCAAGAGCACGCAAAGCAATTCCGCGCACGGAAAAAGCAGTCCAAGCCTGAAACGGAAGCACGAAAAGCGACCATTCCTTTCTATAACTGGTTGGACTGAGGGAGGGGACTCGGATGCTTTCAAAAAAACAAACAAAGGCTGCCATAGAAACGATGGGTGAATTGTTTCCTGAAGCAGAATGTGAGCTTATACATCGCAACTCCTTCGAGCTATTAATTGCTGTCGTTCTCTCAGCACAATGCACAGATGTGCTCGTAAACAAAGTGACAGCATCGTTGTTTGAAACGTACAGAACGCCAGAGGACTTTATTTCAGTTTCTTTAGAGCAAGTACAAAGCGATATTCGCTCGATCGGACTGTATCGGAACAAAGCGAAAAACATTCAGGGCCTCTCACATGAGCTCATTGAAAAGTACGACTCGCAAGTACCACATGATCGTCAGGCGCTTGAGGCATTGCCTGGTGTTGGCAGGAAAACAGCAAATGTCGTCCTTTCTGTAGCGTTCAATGAGCCGGCAATTGCGGTTGATACACATGTTGAACGGGTCAGCAAGCGTCTAGGCATTTGTCGTTGGAAGGATTCCGTACGGCAAGTGGAAGAGACACTAATGGACAAGCTTGATGAGGACATGTGGAGCGATGCTCATCATCGGATGATTTTTTTCGGGCGGTATCATTGCAAATCACGTCAGCCAAACTGTCCGAACTGTCCATTGCTCCCCAGCTGTCGTGAAGGAAAAAAACGGTTAAAGGAGGCGGCATCGTGAACATCGTTCCTTTGCCAGAACCATTTAATGTCGCACCGTTTTATACAACAGCAGCATCCACTATTCCATTGCCAGTAAAGGAAGCATCAATCGAGCAATGGCTGGAGGCGGCACCATTTGCGATCGATATCGCAGCGAGTATAGGCGTCGACCATGTGGCAGTTTATCAAGCACCCTATGTAGAGATGAAAAAAGTGTTTACATGGTGGGAGGACTATCAAAAGCCGATACAAGCTGCATTCTCCAGAGACGACAAAGAAGCCGCAGAACGGCCCATGCAGCTTGCGACCTCCGCGTTGATCTCATTACTGTATTGGATTGAACGCAGGACTGTTCCATCGCTCGTCCAATGGCAGGAGCATATTGAGGAACGTGTGGTATGCCCGTTTAACGCGAAGGAACGCTTGCATTTTATTGCGACAAGACCACGACATTATGCGTCCTTTATTCAACTCAATCAGCTCTACAAGGAGCTCGCTAAATCGTTTGCAGCTTATATTGCGAAGCAGAAGCATGCGTGATTGAAACTTTAGTCACAACATATAAAAAATGTGCCCATCGGTGAGAAACGGACCAGGCACATTTTTTTACGTTTACCCAGCTAGGAGGGCATACCTCACTAAATAAATAGGAAAAGGATCTGCCCATTAAGTCACTTATGACTTCTGGACAGATCCTTTTTGTCTTCAACCTATCTACGTTTACGGAGTGGATTCACCATCTGGGTTGTCATTGGATTGATCAGGATTGTCAGACGAATCATTGCCTTCATCCTCGTTGCCAGACGGTTCTTCTTGATCGCCTTCATTTCCATTTCCGTTCCCGTTCCCTGGACCAGGCTCATTCCCTCGACCATCCGAATCTCCATCATTGCCAGGTCGATCTTGGTCGTTTCCTTGTCCATCTTGTGAACCATCATCTGGATTATTGTTTCCAGGGCCGTTATTGTTGCCTTCACCGTCTTCATTATTGCCCTGACCAGGTCCGTTTGACCCGTCATTTTCGTTGTCCTCATCAGAGTTGTCGTCATTACTATTTCCATCTGATGGAAGTTCAATGGTCGTTGTAGATGGCTCGCTTGATTCTCCATCAACCGTCGCCGTAACACGGAAGCCATAGATTCCACCAGGGATCACATTTTCAACAATGATTTCCGTTTGGTCTGTTGTCGTCAAGGATTGGAAACTTCCTTCATCAACGGATACATCGACACTAAATTCTGCGTTATCACTGTCGGCATGATTCCAGGAAAGCTCAATAACGTTCGATTCTCTGTTGTACGATGCGAACAAACCTTCTACTGAAGAGACTGGTTCTTCTTCTTCCTCTTCCTCGAAGTATTGCTGAGAAGTGACTGTCGGCTCAGTTCCACGAATGAAATACTCATACACGATTTCACTTTGTGGAGTAAAGTCACTTGGAAGTCGGGCAGGGGTAGAGCCTTTTTCAACCCCAACACGAACAACAGAATCGGGTTGTTGAAAATCAGCGACTTGATCACCTGATATTTGCGTCATAATCGCACGGAACAACTGCTTCGCAATTTGCTGGGACTGATAATCCATATAAAAATCACTCGTTGTTTTCGGATACCCAGTCCAAATCGCTGTCGTGTACTCTGTGCTATAACCTGAAAACCAGCTGTCAGGAACGGCTCGGTTTGGTAGACCGTATTTCGATCGT
Organism: Aureibacillus halotolerans; assembly: GCF_004363045.1. Classification (NCBI taxonomy): domain Bacteria; kingdom Bacillati; phylum Bacillota; class Bacilli; order Caryophanales; family Bacillaceae; genus Aureibacillus; species Aureibacillus halotolerans. The sequence goes on along the minus strand of NZ_SNYJ01000003.1, from coordinate 65,686 downwards.
GTTTCGTCTGAGTAATTGGACGTTCCGGTTTTTCCGGCAACTGGAACGTTCGCGACATTCGCTGCGGTTCCGGTTCCGCTTTGAACAGCCGTTTTCAGCATATCGCTTATCATAAATGCTGTAGATTCTTTCATTGCCACCTGTGGTTCTGGATCAAAGGTTTTTTCAGTGCCGTCTGGGAAAACAATTTTTGCAATCGTGTGTGGCTCGTTATACACCCCACCATTTCCAAAGGCACTGTATGCCCCAGCCATTTCAAGAGGGGAGACGCCGTTAAACCCACCAATGGAATACGATTCATAAATATTTTCTCCAACGTCGATGCCTAAACCAGCGGCAAAGCCTTTGGCGCGGTCTAGTCCAACCTCTTGTATTGCTTTTAGAGCAGGGATATTCCGAGATTCGGCTAGCGCTGTACGCATCGAAATCTGTCCGAAATATCGATTGTCCCAGTTGTTAATTGGTGTACCATCAGAATATGTGTATTGCTCATCCACCATCTGATGATAGGTGGACCACTCAAGATATTCGATGGCAGGTCCATAATCTAAAATTGGTTTAATCGTGGACCCAGGCTGACGATTGATGTCCGTTGCATAATTGTAGCCACGCTTGACCTCTTGGTTTCGTCCGCCACCAATGGCGGCAATGCCACCGTTTTGTGTACTAACGACGGCAACCCCTGCTTGCATTTGGGCGTCAGGGTACTGTACGTATTTGTTTGTATCCAGCGATTCTTCAACCACTTGCTGAGCTTGTGGGTTTAAATACGTATACACCTTAAGCCCAGAGGAATACAAGTCCATATCACTTTTCTTTTGAAATTCCTCAATCACTTGATCAATGTAAGCATCATAAGGCTGTGGATTGTCTTCTTTTTTGACAATTGTATCTGTCACAGGGATGGCTTTGGCTTTCTCTGCTTCAGCGTCAGTGATAAAACCATTTTTCGCCATTAAATTGATGACGACATTACGACGTTTTTCAGCTGCTTCCGGGTTTCGGAATGGATTGTAATAATTCGGGCTTTGCGGGAGCCCGGCCAACAATGCGGCCTCTTCAATCGTAATTTCGTCGCTTGTAATATCTTTATCAAAGTAAAACTCTGTCGCTTTCGAAACACCATAAATATCCTGAGCAAACAAAATCTTATTCAAATAGAGCTCAAGGATTTGATCCTTCGAATACTGCTGCTCTAGCTTCACTGCAAGCCAAGCCTCTTGAATTTTCCGAGTTAGCTTTTTTTCAGAGGTGAGCAAGTAGTTTTTAACGACCTGTTGTGTAATCGTACTTGCTCCTTCAGCACCAAATCCCTCTTGGAAGTTAGCAATGACCGCGCCACCTATGCGAAGAGGGTCAACGCCAAAATGACTATAGAAGCGAACGTCCTCTGTTGAAACAAACGCGTTTTTTACAATATCAGGGACATTTTCAATATCAACCTGTGTGCGTTTTTGGGCACCTAGCTCTGCGATTTCATTTCCATTGACATCATATATTCGTGATGATAATGGAGATTCAAGGGCTTCAGCACTAATTTCAGGTGCCCCTTGGATAATGATCGCGACGGCAACGCCGCCAATGGATATACATGCCAGCACAAAGATGGCAAGACCCATCATAATGCGCTTAAAGAGAGAAGATTTATCTGCTTTATTTCCTTTTGGACGTGTTGGTTTCTTTGACGAAGACGACGGCTTTTGAGCAGATTGTTTTCGCTCAGCTCTCGTTTTGTATCGTTCTGACATCGTAATTTCCTACCTTTCAAATCTATCATAAGTGCGAAAAATAATAGTGATCGACGGCCTTAAGATAATCAATCCGTGGCGCAAAGCCCATAGCTATGATTTGTCCATGCTCTTCAATATAAGGAAGGGGCATGGATTTGCGTTTATAGGTATCCAAGTTTGCTTGAAAATGAAGCACATGAGTCGCATCCAACAAGAAGGTTTGTTGGGAAGCGGTAAAACGAATGAGCACAAAGGCTAGACCGCCATGCCGTTGTATTTCCTCCATATGAAGCAGCTGGTGAGCATGTAAATTTTTCATCGGGAAGGATGCGGCATTGCGAGTTTCTTTTGCTTCAAAGTCAATGTAGTGTCCCCGATAAACGCCATTATAATCCGTTGTTGAAGGCTGCTTGAAATAGGCCTCTGTTATTTTCGCAGCACTACGCTTTGGGTAATGGACGTCGACAATTTGAATCGGTGTCGGTTTTTTGTGAATAACAGCCACACCATGATTCAAGTAATACTTATTCGATTGATTAAGATCTTCTTCGAGGGTCATGCCTCGGCGCGCATACTCTGGCGATTTGTTGCCTGCTGTTTCCGTAGTAGACGCAGGCGTATATGGTTTTCCATTTGGATACCGCAACAATTTTCACCACCTTATAGAACAGACGCCTTTGTCTATTCTACATTTGATTGCCGTGTGAACACAACAAATATCATGAGAATGGACGATAGTGGTCAGACTAACGTTACAGTTTTGCCGAAAGAATTTAATGGAAGGGAGGAAAAACCATGAAGGAAAGGAAGCTTGTTGCTACGATTCATGAGCTCACAGCAGCATATAACAAAGACAACCTCTCTCGAACGAATGCGTACAGGAAGCTGTATGCTCGTTGCCCAGAATTGCATTGGGCGTTGCTTGCCTCAGTTGTTTCAAGAAATGCTGGCTATCAGATGACCGATCTTTGGCACCCTTATATGAGGCATGGCTTGGCTGAAAAAACACGCTTTCGACTATTTTTAAGCTATGAACGAGCAAATTGGCTTATTTTTCGAGATGCCTTCCCGCAGCTGTTGCTCTACGAAGCTTCCTGCAAACAGCAGCAATCTTTATTCCATTTACTCCACCATTTTCATGTGTCTACTTACATGCACTCCCAGTGGCACGCCTTTTGGACAAACAAAGATGCTATAAAACTTACAGACGCGCTTATTACAAATGAGCAGCATCTTATTTATCGACCAGTGTTTTTACATCATCAACTCCAGCATGTCTTTCATTCAGCTCTTTTTCACCTTCAGCAGGCGATGCATACAAGTGTTATTCTCATGCCATCCATAAAGGGGGAGCTGTATGGCGCATCCGTATACGGGTTTCAGCATCTAAAAAAACGGATTTTATTTGGCAAGATGCTCTATCGAATGTTGTTTCACACACCGTATAGCCAGGATTTGCAGCCTTTTGCAATATACCAACCACATAGCGGGCAACGCAAAGACTACCACACTCTCGTTCACCTCGCCAACGATTTTTCCGGCCCACCATTGCGATGTTGCACCCCAATCGTGAAACAACCACCAGCCAAACAAACCGATTGGTACCAAACCACCAATTTCATAACCCCAAAAACTGTACCAACCACCCCAGAAGTACCAATCACACACTGGTACGATAAAAAACGAGCCCAACTCCAATGGATTTTAAAACGAAAAGCGGAGGCGAGTAAGCTATGAAGCGGAGAGTAGAACATCACGGGGCGAAGAAATGGTTCTTCACATTTCTCTCGAACCGAGATTTCTACCTCGCAGCTTCAGCGAGCCGGAGCTGGCCAAGAAAAGCGGAGGCGAGTAAGCTATGAAGCGGAGGGCAGAACATCACCAAACAGGGAAATGGTTTTTTCATTTCACTCGTTTGGGGATTTCTGTCCCGCAGCTTCAGCGAGCCGGAGCTAGCCAAGAAAAGTGTAGCGCCGCAGCTTCTACGGCGCGAAGCTGGACAACGAAAAGCGGAGGCGAGCATGCTATGAAGCGCAGGAATAAGAGCGTCACCACAAAGGTGCGCTCTTTAGCGTGTTAACAATTCATTGGGACATCATTCTGTTTCTTATGTCGAAGGACGGTTTTCACCGGACGTTTTAGACATAGGGGCTTGCCGTTTTTGGTCGGCATTGTCCTTCGATTGTTTTTGTTGAGCCGGGCTTTCATTCTTCTTTTCCATGACCTTCACCTCCAATTGTAGTTTTTCCACGACTTCATCGTGGTTATTCACTCAACTTTTGCAAGACTCCAGCAGCTAAGAAAACACGACGAGGTCCTCTCGAATCGATGTTACAATCACGGTCGCTTCGTCAAAACACTTCGCATTCCGCGGGCACGGCTTCAGCATCCTCGGAAAGTAAGCTTTCCTGCGGGATCTTCAGCTCGCGCTGTTCCCGCAGGAGTCTACGTATGTTGACACGCTAATGTTTTTTTCTGCGTAAATTGTTTTTTTTATCTTGGTCTCGTATAACGGAGTAAATGGAGAAGCGAGTTGACCTGTTTGTTGCCTTAGAAAACGAGAACATGAAGCGTGTTTTTTCATGCAGAATCACTTTACCTAGTGCCTGAAGATCGTCTGCTTCACAATATTGATGCAGTAGTAAATTTTGATGTTTTTGCAAATTCAGTTCGATCTGTCGGATGAGAGAGTCAGGAAGCTTAAGTGACCTTACGTATTAACTTGAGGTAAGCACAGGCCGATCATAGAACACAAGAATGCAGAGATGAAACGATCCCACGTAATGTATACAACTAAGTACATGGGGCATTTCCGAAACATGCTTACTTAACTGCATTTGAGGTAAACATTAAATGCATGATAAAGCTAATAGGGAAAAAAAGCAGTCTACCCTCGAATGAGGATAGACTGCTTTCTTCTTACCAAAAGATATGAAGCTCTTCATTCTAAAGCTAGAAATCCTTGGTGCGAAAGTTAAGTAACTCATATTTAGCGGAAGGTTTGTCGAATGCCGATGGCTTTTTAGGAATCCCACTTTCTTTAGCGAATCTCTTCTAGTTTTGTCAGCTTGGAAGGGAGTACACGAGCTTTTCCCGAATTGAGTAGACAAAACAATTCATGGGGAGGAACTGCTATGTACCCGCCATTAAAAACAAAAGAAGCGTCAGATGAAATTGGTGTGCGTCCTACGACCATTCGCTACTGGGTAAAAAAATACAATGTTGCTTGCGAACGAAACGATAGAGGCCATTTAGTCTTTCATAAGGAGGCGTTAGAAAAGTTGAGCCAAATTAAAGAAAGTACAAATCTCTCAGGGGATGCCAAAGAGGTCGTGTCGAAGGAAGAATTTGATCAGCGGATGAAAGCGATCTGTACGAAAATGGATGCCATTGAGCAAACGTTAATGAAAAAAGCAGATGAGGTCGTCGCCTTCCAATTGCTTCAGCACCGTAGAGAAATGGATGAGCTGCTTGAACGGGTGGAGAGGATTGAAGGGAAACTAGAAGCCATGAAAAATGCGAAAGAACATGCCATCTTGATTAAACCAACCGAACAGAAAAAAACAGGCTTCTTCCATAGACTAGGGTTTTGATTCATGTTCATTTTCTCGTTACAATGATAAGATGACGTTGTAAGGGGGAACGAATGTGGATCAAAATTACAGCGAATTACTTAAGCTCACTCAGCGTTTGCTTCACTATACGGCTGAGATAAAAACACAATATATCGATGTAGCACCTTTCACCTCGGAAGTTGATTTCTATGGGGACGTCAAACCTTTTGTTGATGAAGTGACTCAGGATATAGAAGCATGGAAACCACTTGCCCTTGAATGGGTTGCTAATGAGAAACCGATGTACATTCATCCGATTCAAATTGAAAAGACAGTTGAAAATTTGCTGATGGTGGCGGTGCAATGCTTTTACACAAAAACAAGAAAGACAAGGTTTTTGAACACAGTAGAAGCCGTCGTCTATGTGATGGCTAATGTAGAGAATCATCTCCTCAAATTATACTGAATGGCGAAGCGGATGGGCTCGGTCACTGCCCAACCTCTTCGTCTTTTTAACTGCCGAACAAGACCAGATTTGGTGAAATTACAGAAAATGCGGAGAAAACATTGACTTTCTATTCGGATGTTGCCTATTCTTTATAGATCAGGTGGATCACATCAATACACCATGACCTTGGAGGCAATGACGTGAACTATGGAAATTTAACGTTACATACAGACAAGTATCAAATTAATCAAATGTACGCCCATTGGAAAAATGGGACTCACAACCGGAAGCGGGTGTTCAATGCGTTCTTTCGCAAAAATCCGTTTCATAATGGATACGCTGTTTTCGCAGGTCTTGAGCGTATTATTGAGTACATCGAGCAGCTTCGTTTTGAAGAAGAGGATATTGCGTATTTGCAGCAACAGCCAGAATCATATGATGCCGCATTTCTTGACGCGTTAAGGAGCTTTCGTTTTACAGGCACGATTTATAGCGTTGAGGAAGGCCAAATCGTGTTTCCGAATGAACCAATCATTCGCGTAGAATGCCGTGTCTTTGAAGGGCACATGATTGAAACAGCACTTTTAAACTTTATGAACTACCAAACCTTAATTGCTACGAAAGCATCTCGTATCCGGCAAATTGTTGGCGAAAACGACATCTTGCTTGAATTCGGCACTCGACGTGCTCAGGAAGCCGATGCCGCCATTTGGGGTGCAAGAGCGGCGTATATTGCGGGGTTTCATGCCACTTCCAATATGCGTGCGGGCAAGCTATTTTCGATTCCGACAGCAGGCACACACGCCCATGCATGGGTCCAGGATCATGAGTCGGAGATAGAAGCGTTCAAATCCTATATGAATGTTTTTCCTGACAATGCTACGCTATTGGTTGATACTTACAATACATTGAAGTCTGGTGTTCCAAATGCCATTAAAGTGGCAAAAATAATGGCTGAAAAAGGCCATCGCTTAAAAGCCATTCGTCTAGACAGTGGTGACCTTGCGACGTTGTCTAAGGAAGCGCGTCGAATGTTAGATGAAGCAGGGTTTGAGGATGTCCAAATTTCAGCGTCGAATGATTTAGACGAAGAGGTCATTCTGCACTTAAAGCTCCAAGACGCCAAAATTACGATGTGGGGCATTGGAACAAAACTGATTACAGCTGCGGAATCACCGGCTTTAGGTGGCGTTTATAAAATGGTTGCCAAAGAAACAGAAACCGGGTATGAGCCTGTTATTAAAATTTCAGAGAATCCGGAAAAAATCCCAACCCCAGGGTTCACTACTTTATATCGGATTATTAATAATCGTACAGGAAAAACAGAGGGCGATTATGTGGCCATGGTCGATGAAAATGTCCAGCAAGAAAAACTGAAAATGTTCGATCCAAGCAATCCGTACAAGTTTAAAATTGTCAAAGACTATACAGCGAAGGAATTGCTAAAGCCAGTGTTTATCGACGGCTCGCTCGTATACAAGAAAAAAACGGTCGAGGAAATCAGGCAGTTTCATTTTGAACAGCTGCAAAGCATTTGGGAGCCTACGTTACGTTTACTGAACCCCCAAACGTATTTCGTTGATTTAAGCCAAAAAGTGTATGACACAAAAATGGCTTTGATTGACCAACATGCCCGTGAGGCAGAAGAAGACAATTGATCTAGTGTTGCTCTAACGTCTCTGTGATTTTCATGAGCAGTGTACTATTTTTTTGACGAACGTCGTTCATCGTGGCGAAGGGAAGAAAGCCAGAATTCACAGCCTGCATGACCCTGTGTTGTGTGCGTAAGTATGAATCGGTTAACGATAGCTCGTCCCATTCCAGTGGAGCCGCCACATACCCTTCTTGATTCCCGCGACAGGAATAGGGAGCAATGATCGTTTTTTTCGGATGATGCTGGACATAATCAACGTAAAGTCGACCTTTACGCTGTTGGATGAAGCGCTCGACGGTTACCTTATCTTCATGCCGCTCGGCCAACACATCAGCGCACAGCTTCATAAACTTATGCACCGTTGCATATGAATGACGTTCTTCCTGAAGAGGGACGTACACCTGTAAGCCTTTATTTCCGGACGATTTCACAAAGGACATTAGGGAAAAGGAATCAAGAATTTCTTTTAACCAAAGGGCAGCAGAGACCGTTTGTTTTTGAGATGGTGAGGAAACATCTGGTGGGTCAAGGTCAAAGACAAGTTCTCGAGGACAGGTGTCGCCATCCTGGTGAAAGGGCACATGAAATTCTAGCGCTGCATGGTTGGCAAACCAGAGCAGTGCTTTTTTTGTGTTGCAGAGCATGCCGTCTGCATCGGAAGTGGGGGTGCCAACGACAGTAGGTGCATACGCTGGCTTGTTCCTTTGATAAAAGGACGTCTTGCCAACCCCGTCTGGCCATCTCACTACGGTGAGAATACGCTTCTGCAAATGAGGCAAGATCGCTTCTGCCACTGTTTCCATATACGACATATAGCAAGATTTTGAAATCGAGACTGTCGGCCATAGCAGTTTAGCAGGCTTAGATACGTCAGTGTTTGTTTTGGGTGTGAGGGCTTTTTGCAAGGCGTTCATCGTACAATGTTGAGGCGATTCCTCCGGGAGAAAACGAACAAACCGTGGCTCCCTAAGCATGCCATCCGCCATTCCGATCGTATGAACTTCAGCGCAAACACCATCCGCCTCTTTGTTTGCTTTCAGGACGGAAGTCAATGCCGCTGCCTCTTCAGCTGTCATACCATGACGAAGCGTACAAACGTTTGACCACTGGCCATCTTCATTTAGCACACGACCTGAAAAATAGCCCGTTGACGATGGAGACGATAGCACAAGCATCACCGTTTGATATGTTTTATATTTCACCCAATCCGTCGTACGCCCATGGGTATATAAACTGTTGCTTTTTTTGGCAACGATGCCCTCTCCGTGCTGAGACCTAACGTCTGAAAGCAACTGTGCAGACGAAGAAACGGATAAAATCCGTACAATCCGATCTTGATGAAGCATTTTAATATCAGTAAGAAGTTCCTTTCGTTCATCATACGGAAGCGAACCTACAAAAGCCCCTTCAATGACCAGGACGTCAAACAAGCATAATGTGGCAGGTGTTTTGCTAGCAGCGGAGTGGATTCGATTTGTATTCGTCATTCGTGCACGCGTCGCAAGGGCGCTAAAATCACAACGGAGGGATGTGAGGAGGACGCATAGCTCACCATCAAACACGAGGGGTAAAAGCTCTTTTTGCTGCGCTTGCAACTGTTTGGCCGCGTTGATGATGTCAGGGAAGGCATGGGTGTAAAACACCCCAGTCTTACTCATAAGGTGAATCGATTCTTTTAAGATGACGAGCTGCATTCGAAACCCATCGAATTTCGGCTCGTACCACCACTGAGATCCTAGGGGGAGGTGGCTTGTCAGCGTAGGCTCCATTGGTGGGATATGCCACTCCTGGTTCATTTGGCTTTTTTGCTTCCTTTATCTTTCGTCACTTTTTCACTCGTACGTTGTTTCTTTTGCTTTTGTTTTGCTGGTTTCGACTGATCAATGCTTGCTTGGAGCGTTTTCATAAGGTCGTCCATTGAAGACCCTTTTGTTGATGCTTTAGATGGCGCTTTTATGGCAGAGGCCTGTTTGGCAATTCGGTCCAAAAGTGCTTCTTCAGCAGTATTGCTATATTCTTCAGGGTTCCAAGTTGTGCTTAGCTGATCGATCAGTGCTTCGGCGGTTTTCTGTTCTTTTGGTTGAATGTCAACTTTTTTTGGCATGTTTGGCACGCTGTCCACGGAGCGGATGGCTTCTGGAAAATGCATTGTTTCCATCAAAAGTCCAGCGTCATAGGATCGAATCAATGCAAGATGCTCCTTTTGACGAATCGTTATGATGGCAATGCCAGCTTTGCTCGTCGCTTTTAAGGCCTCAAATAGCAAGGCGTATGGCTTTTGTCCTGAAGCGTCAGGGCCAATAAAATACGAGGCGTCAAAATAAATAGGGTCTATGTCCTTAAGCGAAACAAATTGCTGGATGTCTGCCGTTTTGCTTGTGTCGTTGCCTTTTTCTTTTTGCAGCATGGTTTCGTCTACAGGGACAAAGCTATCCTTTTCAAATTCATACCCTTTTTCAATGTCGTCTTTGTCGACATCAACCTCACACTGTGGGCAAAATTTCTTATATTGAATTGGGGTATGGCATGTTTTGTGGAGCTGACGTAAAGGCACACCACTTGTTTCCGTCGCTTTATAGAGCTTTATAGGAATATTGACTAAGCCAAAACTGATGGCTCCTTTCCAAACTGTATGCATTGAAAGGCCTCCTTGTCGTTTTCCATTAGGTTAACCAATGGTGGGCCGTTCAATCCGTCAAACTCTCAGGCACGATGTTCACTTGGGCAAGCACAGGATCGACCCTTTTTAGCCAACGGATCGAGAGTTTTTCATCTTTATACCGAATCCTTGCCGTGCCTTTTTTGATAAGGCATGGCAATCGAAGCTCTTTTTTCTCTCCTGACGTTTGGTTCTCTATCCATACAACTGAGGATGAGTGCAGAACAGACAATCCATGAAGCTCCTTTTCGACGACTGTAATGAAAACCGTGCAGTAATTTTCATTCGTTTCTACTTGGGTTATCATGGACTGCGCCTCACTTGCGTTAAATAAGGACTGCCAAGGAACGGACCAATCCTGATCTGCCGCATTTGATTGAAACCCTGTTTGTGAAAAACAGTGCTTTAAAAACGCTTCGAATTCTTTGCTCCAGTTCATTAGAAGCCTCCTTTTCGTTCGCCTAAGGCACGACAAAAAAACCTCCCCAGGACGGGAAGGTCTACCAGAAAAATGGGAGTAGCGCTATGGTTGCGATAGAGCCAAGAGCGATTCCGATACCGAGCCCCGCGCCATATCCGTATCCGCCATACCCAAAAAATCCATACCCAAAGCCACCTGCGCCGCCAATAGGTTGGATAAACACCTGTTGACGATCGACGTTTTGAATAATGCCGCGATATTCTCGACCGTTTTTACAACGGATGTGCACGGGTCTTCCTTGATGCTGACAGCATGTTTGATAATGATTAAATGACATTCTTATTACTCCTTTATATTCGTCGTACTGTCACGATATGCAAACCGATTTTTTTTGCATGAGACAAACGTATTAGGTCATATATGGAATTAAAGGGGGAGAACAAAATGGATTATATGACATTGCTAAAAAAGCTCCACGTTCGTTACGCACATCCAGGGGGGAAAGAGTTATCCGAATGGATTGCTGTTGAGGCGGGTGCAACGACGGAAACAAAACTCCTCGATGTAGGGTGTGGGGTTGGCTATTCAGGCGCCTTATGGAAAGCGCTTGGCGCGAACGTATGGGGCATTGATCGGGATAAGGACATGGTCGCGATGGCTCGTCAAGTCCACAAAGGCATGGACGTGCAAGTCGCAGGCGAAGATGTTCTTCCATTTGAAACAGATTTTTTTAGTCATGTGCTGGCGGAGTCTGTGCTTGCATTTGTACCGCAGCTTGACGACCTTCTGCAAGAACTTCATCGTGTTCTTAAACCGGGCGGGGCATTATGGTGCATTGAACTAACGCTCCAAGATTCGCTTCATACCCTTTCTGCCGAGGAGCGGAGTGAGCTTTTAGCGTGGTATCGTTTTCGTCGCATTTGGACGAACGACGAATGGACATCTGCGTTTGCAAAAGCGGGGTTTTCAGCAGAGTTGCAAGTAACTGGTACGATACTCGATAGTTTTCAGTGGGTGAATACAGACGAGGAGGCACCGGACGTCACACATTTAACAACAAGTGAACGTACCTTATATGAGGAGCATCAGCGACTGACGATGCAGTACTGCACGAAAATTGGGTATTCGGTTTTTTGCTGCAAATCCAACGCGTAGATGTTTTTATGAAAATAGAAGTGAAGGAAAACAAACGTTTATACCGACAACTTCCTTGACCACAAGGAAATTTCAATGACCGTATTGTAATGACGAATAAAACGCTTGTTTTTGCCAAGCGAACGCTTATTCGCTACAATGATCATACAACGAATGGCAAAGGAGACTGTATGAAAAAGCAACCGCTGAAGCAAGTGTTGGATATGCTGAGAAAGGACGACCGCTTCGCTAATCAAATCGTTTATTGGCATACGATTGATGAACGCCAAGCTATTACCGCAGAGATGCCAGCGGATTTACATCCAACTTTAAAAAATGCCCTTGCAAAAAAAGGCATTAAGGCATTATATTCTCATCAAAAAAATGCGTATGACACGTCAAGAGCAGGGCATTCGTTTGTAGCGGTTACCCCAACGGCTTCAGGGAAAACATTATGCTATAATTTACCAGTGTTACAAACGATATCGGAGCAACCGAATGCCCGTGCTTTATATATATTTCCAACAAAAGCCCTTGCACAAGATCAAAAAAGCGAGCTGGCGGAACTGATCGATGCAATGGAGGTGAACATCCATTCGTCAACGTATGATGGGGATACGCCTGCAAATGTGAGGCAACGGATTCGAAAGGCAGGTCATATTGTTTTAACGAATCCAGATATGCTTCATTCAGGGATATTGCCACACCATACGAAATGGGTTTCTTTGTTTGAGAATCTCCAATACATCGTCATTGATGAAGTACATACATACCGGGGGGTTTTTGGCAGTCATTTTGCCAATGTCATCCGTCGTTTAAAACGATTGTGTGCGTACTACGGCTCGTCGCCGACGTTTATGTGCACCTCTGCCACAATAGAAAATCCAAAACAGTTAACAGAAGCGCTAACCGAGGACACCGTAAAGCTTATTAACAACAACGGGGCACCTGCTGGGAAAAAGCACTTTATTTTTTACAACCCGCCGATTGTCCAGCAAGCAATGAATATACGACGGAGTGCGACGCTTGAAGTCAAACAGTTGGCGGAGACCTTTTTGAAAGAACATATTCAAACGATTGTGTTTGCAAAAAGTCGTGTACGGGTGGAAATTATTTTGACCTACTTGCAGCGTTTGGCTCCGAGAGTATTTGGCGCGAATGCGATCCAAGGGTATCGCGGAGGCTATTTGCCTACACAACGGCGTGCGATAGAGCAAGGCTTGCGTTCGGGTGAGATTTATGGCGTCGTCAGTACAAATGCCCTCGAGCTAGGCGTTGACATTGGGCAGCTTCAGGTTTGTATTATGACGGGATATCCAGGAACCATTGCGAGTGCTTGGCAGCAAGCAGGACGCGCAGGGCGAAGGCAAAGTGAAGCGGTAGTGCTTATGGTCGCAAGCTCATCGCCATTAGATCAGTATGTCATCTCAAACCCTGATTTCTTTTTTGCGATGTCTCCTGAGACGGCGAGGATTAATCCTGATAATGTCATTATTTTAATGGATCATATCAAATGTGCTGCTTATGAACTTCCATTTCGAAAGGGAGATCGATTTGGTGATCAGGACGTGGAGGACATGCTAGACTATCTCACAGAGGAAAACGTGCTGCATGCATACAATGGTCAGTGGCATTGGATGAGCGATGCCTTTCCTGCTCACGAAATTAGCTTGCGTTCCGCCTCGCAAGAAAATATCGTGATCATTGACATTTCCTTTACAGGCAGCCATAAAGTGATTGGCGAAATGGACCGTTTCAGTGCCATGACGCTGCTTCATGAAGAAGCGATTTATTTGCATCAAGGCGTTCAGCATCAAGTGGAGCGTCTTGATTGGGAGGAAAAAAAGGCTTACGTGCGTGAGGTCAATGTTGATTATTACACGGATGCACAACTGGCTGTTTCGCTAGATGTGCTAGAGACGAACGAAAGCAAGGACAGGCAGGGCATGACCATTGAACAAGGCGAAGTAAGCGTACGTGCCATGGCCACATTGTTTAAAAAAATTAAATTTCACACTCATGAAAACATTGGTTCTGGTCCGATCCATTTGCCTGAGATGGAGATGCATACAGATAGCGCATGGATTTCCTTTCAAGAGGCGTCGGAAACGATGCATTTGCAGACGCTTGAGCATGGTCTAATTGGTATTGCCAATCTCCTCAAGCATGTTGCCCCACTATACGTCATGTGCGACCCGTCAGACGTGCATGTCATACCGCAAATGAAAGCAACACATAATCACATGCCGACAATTTTCATTTACGACAGCTACCCAGGGGGCATTGGACTCAGCGTGAAAATTGCAAAGCAAATGGACGCGTTGTTTTCAGAGGCGATTCGTCTAATGGACCACTGTCCATGTCAAACAGGCTGTCCCGCTTGCGTTGGCATGGACGCGAGGCAAAACGGCAAAGACGATGTACGTGCCATCCTATCGCATAGTCGAGGTGTTCACTATGTCACTGAAGAAAAAGCTTGAACGATATCGTGCACTGCAAAAAAAGAAAGCCAGTGAAGAGAAAAACATAAATCAAGACGATAACATTCAAAAGGAAGCAGCGGTGGAGGATCAAGACCGCTTGTTTGCAGAGACGTCTTGGCAAGCACTTGGTTTTACGGCACACAAAACGAGTGAAGGCTACTGTTATATCAAGGAAACAACGTATCCTGCTCATACACGGTTTGGGAACATTGCTCTTAATGATATTTACAAAACCATCTCGTCATGGAACCGTTCATCGTTAAAATCACCGCTTTCAGCTCAAGGAAAAAGCGTTGAGGATCTTCTTTTTTTTGATACAGAAACGACAGGTCTTTCTCATGGTGCAGGGCATACGATCTTTTTGTTCGGCACTGGCTGCTTTAAAGAGGAAAAGTTAACGATAAAACAGTACGCTTTAGCGCGCCCAGGACAAGAGGCTGCGTTGTTTTTGCCTTTTTTACAGGATCACTCTTCATTATCGGATCTCGTCACTTACAACGGCAAATCGTTTGACTGGCCGCATGTCAAATCAAAGCATGTTCTTATTCGTGAACGTGTACCGACCTTACCAGAATACGGGCACTATGATCTGTTGCATGCGGCGAGACGCGTGTGGAAACATCGTATGGAAAAAGTATCTCTCGGAAATGTGGAAGCCGCAGAGCTTCAAATGAGCCGTGTTGGAGATACGCCTGGGTTTCTGGCTCCTATGCTGTATAAAAACTATGTTGAGTCAGAGGATGCAACTTGTCTTAAGGGGATCATTCAGCACAATGAGCAAGACATCGTCTCACTCGTATTGTTATATGTGAGGCTTTCATCGCTTATTTTGGACTATAAAACAAAGGATGAGGGAGAACGACTTGCGCTAGCAAAGTGGCTTGACAAGGACAAGAACGATGAAGAAGCGGCGTATTTGTATGCGTCATTATTGTCGTCAAACGAATGGCGGGAAGAGGCCGCTTTTCAATTAGCAGGGCTGTGTAAGCGAGAAAATGCGTATGAGCGTGCGCTCGCCTTATATAAAAGTATTCAAGGTGAAGAGTTGAAAAAAGATGCCTGGCTCGCAGCGGCGATGCTATATGAGCATCAATTTCAGCAATATGATGAAGCCCTGTCTCTCGTCAATCAATTAGTAAATGAATATGCCGATGAGTTGCCAGGTACGGCATCATTGCAGCATCGTCATCGGCGGCTTCTTCGAAAAATAGCAGGGAAATAAGGAAGAAATAGTGTGGCTATATTTCCCGGGCAAGCGCAAAAAATGAGTTTATTCGGCAGAGGGACGTCAGTTTTTGACGGCAAGTGTTCTTTCACAGTAATTCTCTTTTTTGGGTCATTGGCTGATAGCGTTTTAGGGCATTGGTGCATAGTCTATAGTGTAATCGCAAATGAGTTTAGAAAGGAGATTCGCCAATGTTTAATCACTGTCACAAGCCAAAGAAACCAATGCAATGCTGCCCGATGCCTAGCAATCAGATGCCTACGAATCAACTTCCTGCAATGTCGCAGCCAATGATGATGCCTGCGAATGTTCACCCGACACGTACGGTTGTGGAAAATCAATTCTTTCACACGATTGTGCCTCATATTCACCCTATTCACATAGAGAAAAGACAGCATCAAATGTATGAACACCGTCATTATTACCCACAAACTGTATCGAACGTTGCTGATGCGCAACATCAGCATTTTGATTGTTGCCCTGAGCCTCCAGAAAAGCATCATGACTGTGACTAACATGTGTAAAAAAGCTGACGTGAGTGTCAGCTTTTTTATTATTCTGCTCTTCGTGATACAATTTTTGCAATTGTATTCCCAATGATAAATCATTTTTAATGGGCATGTAGTATATGCTCAAGTGAAAATATGGATATAGAGAAGAGGGGCCAAATGTGTTAAAATCAGTTGCAGTTGGGGGGTACAAGCCCTTTGAGTTAGGGATTTTTCAACCTTCCCATCAAGGCATTCCTGTGATTAAGGAAACGCTACGCCAAAAAATGATTGGCATGATCGAACAAGGTACAGAGTGGTTCGTTTCTTCTGGGCAATCTGGGGTAGAATTATGGGGGCTTGAAGTCGCCGAAGACCTGAAGAAAACAGCGTATCCGTCCTTACAAACGGCGTTACTTCCCCCGTTTATTGGTTGGGAGGAAAAATGGAATGAAGTGGAACAAGAAGCTTTCCGCAAGCTTTTTCACGAAGTGGATTTTTGTCGGTACATTACGGATCGTCCGTATGAGTCTCCGGCACAGCTGCGCGTAAAAAATCAGTTTATTGTTCAGCATACGAGTGGAATGCTTCTGTTGTATGATGAAGACCATGAGGGTACGCCGAAATATATGCTCCATGCAGCAAAACAACAGGAACAGTATCCCGTTGTATGGGTTTCCCCAGAGGATGTCGCAGAGACAGAGCGAGTTCTCGCAGAAATGGCATTTGATGAATGGAAAGTTGACGAGAAAAATTGACTTTTCACGGACATTCTGAAAAAATAAAGTTATCATAGACAGCGTTGAATGAGGTGAAAATCATGTTATCAGATAAAATGGTGTTGTCCGCAAAAGATATTTTGGAAAAAGATTTTAAAACAGGCATTAAAGGCTACAATCAAGATGAAGTTGATCAATTTCTCGATCAAGTGATTAAGGATTATGAAACGATGCACGCACACATCGAAGCACTTGAACAAGAAAACCAACGACTGAAAAAACAGAGCACTGAAGCACCTAAGCAACAAAGACAAGCCCAGCCTACACAACAAGGAAGTACCAACTATGACATTCTAAAACGATTGTCAAACTTGGAGCGCCACGTGTTTGGAAGCAAGCTGTACGAATAGGCAATTGCCTTGACTTTCAGTTTTAAGCTGATATAATACAGCAGCAAGCGTTTATGCGTTCGAGCGATCGCTGCACTCTCGATTCGTCGAAGTAGTGCAGAGGAAAGTCCATGCTCGCACAGTCTGAAATGTCTGTAGTGTTCGTGCCTGACGAAACAATAAGTCAGGGTAGGTGAAAGCCTAACGGCAGAGAAATGACCTACGTCCAAATTGGATATGGTTCTTATGCTCTTGAAAGTGCCACAGTGACGGAGTCCATTTGGAAACAAATGGAGTGGAACGAGGTAAACCCCACGAGCGAGAAACCCAAATTATGGTAGGGGCGCTCTCCAGAAGGAAAAAAACAGACGGAGAGGCATCGGTTGACCGATGCAGATAGATGATCGCTGCTACAGCACGAGGGTTGTACCCGTTTGCAGTGCTTTAGAACAGAACATGGCTTACAGGACGCATGACAATCTTGCAATGAAAACAACCTAACAACGAGCTCTCTTGTATGTAAGAGGGCTTTTTTTATAGTGTAGAAAAGCAATGAATAGAATGGATGTGTGCGTCATGGAACAGCAGTTTACGATCATATGTACAACAGCAATGGGTTTAGAAGCTGTAGCAAAAAATGAAATCAAGCAGCTAGGGTACCCAGAAGCAATAAGTGAAAATGGTAGGGTGGTTTTGCAAGGGTCCGCCAAAGACGTTGCCAAGCTAAATCTTTGGCTTCGAACAGTGGATCGTGTAAAGCTTCTTGTTGGTCGCTTTGAGGCGACTTCATTTGACGATTTGTTTGAAGGGACAAAGGCGCTTTCTTGGGAGGCGTACCTTCCCTTCGACGCAGCGTTTCCGGTTAGTGGAAAATGTGTTCGCTCCCAGCTATACAGCGTCCCAGATTGCCAATCAATCGTGAAAAAGGCGATTGTTGAACGATTAGCGGCGAACCAAGTTCAATTTCAAAAATTTGATGAATCAGGTGCTACATTTCCGATCGAAATTAATGTCACAAAAGACATCGCAGAGCTCACGTTAGATACAAGTGGGTCAGGCTTACATAAACGCGGGTTTCGTCTTGGGCAAGGAGAAGCACCAGTCAAAGAGACATTGGCAGCAGCGCTCGTCTTGCTTACGAATTGGAAGCCGGATATGCCTTTTATTGACCCGCTTTGTGGATCGGGTACGATTACGTTGGAAGCGGCTATGATCGGCATGAACATCGCCCCTGGATTTAACCGTGGATTTGCGGCTGAACATTGGCCGATTATCTCTGAAAAGTATTGGAACGAAGTAAGAGAAGAGGCAGAAGACCTTGCTCGATATGACCAGGAGTTATCGATTTCGGGGTCGGACATTGATCATCGAATGATTGATATCGCTAAAGAGAATGCAATGGAGGCTGGGCTGCAAGACAATATAGATTACCGTCAAATGCAGTTATCAGATTTGCATTTGAAAACAGAGCAAGGAGTCTTAGTGACCAATCCTCCTTATGGTGAACGTTTAGGCGATAAAGAAATAGCAATGGAGCTTGCGGAATCGCTAGGCGACCTTTACAAGCAGCAGCCCTCATGGTCATTTTACGTCATTACTTCCGATAAGCGATTTGAATCTTTTTTTGGACCGCAAGCGACGAAGCGACGAAAGCTGTTTAACGGACAAATCGAAACACAATATTATCAATACTGGGCGAAGCGACGACCATAACGTATACACGGCTCCTCCGTGGCATATACTGATGTATAACGGCCTGAGAGGAGCTTTACAAATGAATCCATACGAAACATTTCAAACCATTAAACGTGCGCTTGATCATGCGGAGGAAACGCTAAATGCTGAGAGCTCCGATGTTCAACAAACGATGATGGAAGCACGTTTGTTCAATCTTAAAGCAGTTTTGCGACATGAAGGCATTGATGAGATGCCTTGGTTATCTGACCGCACTTAATACAGCTATGACAAACATAGATCTAAAAGGGTTCCTATCTACGAGGGGGCTCTTTTTATTGTATAAAAAAGGGCATTTACCCACAGGCTAAAAGAAAAAGAGGGGCAAATGCGCTGTGGCCAAAATAGAAGCTGTTGGGACTGCGGTCCCACCCTACACTTATTCACAAAAAGAGATCATCCCGATCGTGGAACACATGTTTTCTGACGCGTTTCCTGACATCGGTCGGCTGCTATCAGTATTTGAGAATGGGCTTGTAAACACGAGGTCATTTGCACAGCCGCTTAGCTGGTATTTAGAAGAGCATTCTTTCGCGGATAAAAACCGCTGTTTTCAGGAAGCTGCCTTTCATACTGCTCTACTTGCGGCACAACGTTGTTTAGAAAACCATGACACGAAAGCCGTTGATGCCATCTTTTTTGTTACAAGCACAGGTATCAAAACTCCTGGACTTGAGGTGGATTTAATCGATGCGCTTTCATTATCCGGAGACATTGAAAGATACCCGCTTTGGGGGCTTGGCTGTGCAGGAGGCGTGTCGGGAATAAATAAAGCATTGCAATATTGCGATCATTATCCTGATCGAGTCGCGCTCCTCGTATGCGTTGAAATGTGTTCAACAACGTTCCAGAAGGACGACCATTCGAAAAGCAATTTGATTGGCACGTCACTGTTTGCTGATGGCGCCGCTTGTGCCCTCGTGTCAGGGAAACGTGTGAAAGCATCTGGCGTGCTACCCCATTGGGTAAGCAGTTATCAATCGTTACAACCGCAATCACAAAAACTGATGGGATGGAATGTTGAAAACGATGGACTTCATGTTATTTTTGGCAGGCAAATTCCGTCTGTCGTCAAGTCATGGGTTGTGCCAGAACTCACACAGTTCTTACAAAGAAACAATGTGAGCACAGAAAATATCGTTTCATACATCTCACATCCTGGAGGGCGTAAAGTTCTCGAAGCATACGAAGAGAGTTTTCAGGTGGACAAGAAGATGTTTTCTGCTTCATACAATGTGCTTCAAAAATACGGGAACATGTCTTCACCAACCGTCCTATTTGTGCTTCAAGAGATCATGAAACAACCTCAAAAGCACGGGAACGCATTGATGACAGCACTTGGGCCAGGATTTTCTTCAGATGCCGCATTACTAGAATGGAGGGACGCTTGATGAAAGCCTTGTTTCTATTCATGTATCTTTGGAGTGTAGTACAAAGAGTAGTAGAGCTTTTAATCGCTCGCAGCAATGAAAAAAAACTTTTGGCTAGAGGGGGAAGGATAGTTGGTCAAGATCATTACAAGTGGCTCGTAGGAGCTCAGGTCACGTTTATGGTCATCTGGCTTGCTGAATTCCTTCTTCATCCAAGGCTTTCTCCATATGCAGGTTTATATATACTGGCATACAGCCTCATCTTAGGATTGCGAATATGGACGATGCGTTCGCTAGGGGAGTTCTGGAATACAAAAATTATTGTTCTACCAGGAGCCACTTTACAACAGCGTGGCCCGTACAAGTGGATGAAACATCCGAATTATGTCATCGTCTTTATGGAAATGCTGCTTTTGCCGTTGATGTTCCAAGCTTATGTCACAGCTTTTTGTGGGATATTCCTTCAAAGCGTAGCTTTGCGCATGCGCTTACCGATCGAAGAACAGGCGCTTCAGGAAAGCACGACTGAAGCCGCTGCGATGATGTATCAGGAGAAGCATAAGTTTTTCCCTTCTTGGAGAACAAGGAAATTTCAATGACCGTATTTAAATCAACAAATCAATTTCCTTGTTCTTTAGAGGAAATCACGTTATAATAAATTTCCTGCGGTTCGGGTGACTCGTATTTTGTCTTAATCCGATGTATAGTCAAAGGGAGCCTTATATTAGATCGTGGCCGCCCACGAGGCGAAAGCGTGAATGCGGGCACCCACTTTCCTTTATGGGATTGACAGACTTTTACGAGCACCGCTCATGCGGGATTAACTAACACACAACGACCCTCCATTATTTAGTGGAGGGCTTTTCATGGTATAATGATCCTACACCAATTTCGTATTCTTTTTTTTCGCTATGGCTTCAAGCTGACTTTTAGGAGCTGTGGCTTTTTCGTCCGGGCTATAACCTTGTGGATTCACACTTGTCGTTTCTTTTTTCGGCATGAATGACCCCCCTTTCTAAGTATAGGATGTGTGAGTCGAAGGACTTTTAACCAAACAGGGGATCATTTTTGCAAGGTCATTTTTCGGCACGAATGAGAGAAGGAAGTCATCCACCACAATAAAAACGCCTTCGTAATAAAAGGCGTTTCAAAGTGTCGATTTCGTTCTTTAAAGAAGAGAAATTGAAGAAGCCCAATAAACAATACATGTCCACTGAGAAGATTCTTGCGATACGAAGGAGCAAAAATACTTTGTCAGCATTAGACCTTGGAACCTATATAGATCAACTGAACGGGCGAGGCTTTCGCTTCACTCACAGCGACATTATGTTCATTCACTTTGCCCAAAAATATACAGATGCAAATGACGCTGTCATGATTTATGCGCTAGAGCTTGTTTTGTCATTAAAGTTCAGCTTTGACTCAAGTTTTTACATCGCGCTCGTTGAGCAATTGCTTGAAAATAAAGTAAGCTCTAAAAAAGACGCGATTGCGCTTGCAAAAAAACTTGGTCTTTATGATCGTTTGCTCACTTGAATCGCGCGGCGAGCCAATTGATCAGCTTTTTTATTTTGGCTTTCAGGAATCCACTTGACGAAAAAAAGCGCAAACGATTGCGAGATAGCTAACACTTCATCCAATGAAATGCGATAAAGTGGCTTTTTCACATAGCAGCTTTCAACAGCTCGTTCAATGAGTTGTGAATCAGTTTTTACGAACACGTTTTGAATGCCTTCTGCTTGACAAAACTTAACAGCGGCAAGCAAGGCCTCCCATTCTGCTTCATGGTTTGTAAGTGCGGGCAGGGGAATCGATTTTTCTGTTACTTTTCCCTCGTGGATCACGACAAACCCAGCGCCAGATGGGCCTGGATTTCCTGCACTCGCGCCGTCAATATAAACATCAGCCATGATTGCCTCCTTTCTGCTCGTTACGTAAAACGAGAGGGCTTTGGTTATAGTATACATGACGAGAACAAAAGGAGTCTTTATGAACATTCAAATCCAATGGACGTATACTAAAAAAGGCATAAATGACATTTCGTTTGTTTCAGATTTTCTAGATGGAAAAGAAGTATTGAAGTGGCTAGAAGATGCTAGACGCACTGGACGAATGGGGAGCATTGAACTCGTTGACGAGCAAGGGAGAACATGGAATGAAAAGAATTTAAAACAGTACTTGCAAAAGGAAAGCGAAGCCCCTTCAGAAGTGCAGGGATGGTTTGACGGAAACTTTGACAAAGAAACACACTGTGCTGGGCTTGGCATTTACATTACGTACACACAGCAGCAAAGAAAGCACCAGCTTCGAAAAAATCGTGTATTGAATGAATTGGCTTCCAACAATGAAGCGGAATATGCAGCTTTGTGGATGCTTGCGAACGAACTGAAAGATTTAAACGTTATGTCTGATGTGACGATTCACGGGGATTCCATGAATGTGATTCATGGGATGGCGAAGGATTGGGCAATCTATGATGACGTGTTACAATCATGGGCAGAGCGAATTGATCAAAACGTACAATCATTGCAAGTTCCTATACACTGGAAGCTCATTTCATCAAAGGAAAATAAACGATGTGACCAGCTGGCCGAACAAGCTCTTTTAGGAATATCAATTGAAAGTCATTCATCTGCTGATTGAGAGAAAGGGGAGGAGATGGGCAGTGAAACAAAAAAGTGCTATTGTAGAAGTCGGAAAACTTCTTGATGAATATTGTGAAGGCTGTTTTTTAAAAACGCACAATAAAAAACGAATGGGCAAGCGTAGTGCCCATCAATTCTGCATTCAAAACTGTACAGTAGGTCAGCAGTTAAAGGCATTGGGAAGCATTTTGGAGAATGAAGATAAGCAGCCAACGAAAAACAGCGTCGATGACCAATAACAAGTCATCGACGCTGTTTTTTGTCTTATAAAGCAAGTCACTTTTAATAAGCCTGTTCGAAGATAATGCTGGGCGAATCTGAGTTTCTGAACGCACGGCGCTCCGCTTTTCATTGTCTAGCTACACGCCGTAGAAGCTGCGGCGCAGAAATCATTGGTCTAGTGAAATGAAAGAACCATTTCACAGCCCGATGATGTTCTGGCCTGCGCTTCTGAACGTACGGCGCTCCGCTTTTCATTGTCCAGCTCCGGCTCGCTGAAACTGCGGGACAGAAATCCCCAAACGAGAGAAATGTGAAGAACCATTTCCCTGTTTGGGGATATTCCGCCCTCCGTTTCAAAGCGCACTCGCCTGCGCTTTTCTTTGTCCAGCTCCGGCTCGCTGAAGCTGCGAGGTAGAAATCCCAGTGTGAGAGAAATGTGAAGAACCATTTCTTCACCCTGGGATGTTCTACTCTGCGCTTCAAAGCATGCTCGCCTTCACCTTTCGTTGTCTAGCTACACGCCGTAGAAGCTGCGGCGCAGAAATCCTCGTACTAGTGAAATGAAAGAACCATTTCACTGCCCGATGATGTTCTGACCTACGCTTCTGAACGTACGGCGCTCCGCTTTTCTTCTCACCATTGATATGGTGTGGCTTGGTAAACGTAATAGTTGAGCCAGTTCATGTAGAGGAGGTTTGCGTGTGCTCTCCAGAGGTGGAGGGGGAGCTGGCTTGGTTGATCGTTGATAAAATAATTTTTTGGTATATCAATTGGTGACCCATTTGTGATATCGCGATTGTACTCGTCGGCTAAGGAATGGGTCTCGTATTCGGGATGGCCGGTAAGAAACACTTGTTTTTTGTCTTTGCTTTGAACGAGGCACACGCCTGCTTCTTCAGAGTATGACAGAAGCGTCAGCTCTTCTTCAGATTCAATGTCCTCACGGCGTGTATTGGTATGCCGTGAATGAGGCACAAAAAAGCGATCGTCAAAGCCTCTGAGGAGGTCACAGTTTTGTTCAAGAATCTGATGTTCAAAGACGCCAAAGCACTTTTCCTCTAGTTTAAATTTGCCAATGTTGTAATGATGCTTTAATCCCGCCTGAGCCCCCCAACAGACGTGCAGTGTCGACGTTACGTGAGTCTTCGTCCAATCTAGCATTTCGCTAAGTTCATTCCAATAGTTCACTTCACAGAAATCAAGATGTTCAATCGGGGCGCCTGTAATAATCATACCGTCAAAATTCCGGTCTTTGACTTCTTCAAAGGTTTTATAAAACGCGTTTAAATGCTTGCCGTCCGTTGTCTTGGATAGATGTGTTGAGGGATGAAGCAGCGTAATATTTAATTGCAATGGAGAATTACTGAGCAAGCGCAAATGCTGCGTCTCTGCTTCTTCTTTTTTTGGCATAATATTAAAGATAGCGATATTCAATGGACGAATATCCTGTGAATATGCTCGGCTCTCGTCCATAACGAATATTTTCTCTTTCTCAAGCACTTCCTTCGCAGGTAAGTTTGATGGGATATTAATTGGCATTGCTCGTGTCACCGCTTTCCTTTTTTAACATTACGATATAGTTTACAAGGAATCGCTCACCTATACAACTTCAATTTTGCTTTGTCTTACAAATGGGTTGTCGTATGAAAGGCATTTATGAACGGGTGAGGGGGCTCGTTAATGTACAAGGACACAATTCCCTCAGTCGTATGAATGTATAAAAACCCAACGTCTGATGATGTCATTCTATAGGATACATCAAATATATCTGTTAAAAAACATTCAATCTCATCACTTTGTATACGATCAGGTAATAAAAAAAGCGTATGGCGATATTCTTTCACTTGCTTTCCTTCAACCGACAGATGATGCTGCCATCGAACGTACTCACAAGTCGCTAGTTGAGTGTCCAAACGTACGGCCTCCTTCTGCATTGCCTCTGCTATCACTATAGCATGCGATTGCCTGAACTGCATAGGAAGGGGAACCGTGCTACAATATAGTCAAAATCAAGAAAAGGGAGCGGATGCTCATGCATATTGTCTCAATCGAACCTACTCCCAGTCCTCATACAATGAAGATCACACTATCTGTAGGACTTGGCAATGGGAAAAGCGAGCATTACAAAAAAGAAGATGTCGACGATGCACCGGTTTGGCTTCAACCAATTCTTTCTATAGAAGGAGTGAAAGCCGTTTATCACGTCGCAGACTTTCTCGCATTGGACCGTGTGCCTTCCTATGACTGGAAGCCTGTGCTTGCGAAGGTTCGAGCATTATTTGGCGAAGAGGATGAGGAGCATGCTGTCACCGAAGTGAAGGAAACCTTTGGTGAAGTTCGCGTCCATGTACAAAAATTTTCAGGGATCCCCATGCAACTAAAGCTTTCAGATGGGGAAACAGAGCAGCGAATTGCACTTCCCCAAGCTTTTACTGACGCCGTCATGCAAGCGCAAATGGATCAGGAAAACGTTGTGTTTGAACGGTCGTGGGAGGAGTATGGCGTTCGCTATGGGGCGCTTGAGGATGTTGGTGCTACGCTTGTCGAGGAATTGGTCGCCCTCTATCCAAATGAACGACTGAAAGCCCTCCAAGAAGGACAGGCTAGCGAGACCGAAAGTCATTACCATACTGTCACACTTGACGATTTAAACTCTCCAGACTGGAAAGTACGTTTACGCAAGCTTGAGTACATGAAAGAACCGACAGTTGAAGACCTCCCAGTGTTAGAAAAGGCGCTTCAAGATGAGAAAGCATCCATTCGCCGATATGCCGTCATGTATTTTGGCATGATCGAGGACGTGCGCGTTCTTCCTTATTTAGAAAAGGCATTAAAGGATTCATCTGTTACCGTTCGGCGAACGGCTGGAGACGCCATGTCTGATCTTGGCATGACAGATGCGATGCCGGCAATGGCTGATGCTTTGCAGGATAGCAACAAGATTGTCCGCTGGCGAGCGGCCATGTTCTTGTATGAGGTGGGAGATGCCTCTGTTCTGCCGCAGCTTAAGGAAGCAGCGAATGATCCTGAATTCGAAGTGAGCTTGCAAATTCAGCTCGCGATTGAGCGAATTGCCGAAGGAAAAGAAGCAAAGGGCTCTATTTGGAAACAAATGACGGAGGCTGTATCAAAGGATTCAAAATAAGACAACTTACGCAGAGCAGAAATTATCTTTAACGCTGGTAGTGACTGAGTGGGAGCAAGGTGCGAAAGATCAATAAAAGCAGCCATTAGCAAGACTCCAGCGGCAAAGAAATCACGACCGCTTCATCAAAATACTTCGCTTTCCGCGGGCACGGCTTCAGCTTCCTCGGAAAGCAAGCTTTCCTGCGGGAACTTCAGCTC
The DNA here is from genome assembly GCF_004363045.1 of Aureibacillus halotolerans. Lineage (NCBI taxonomy): Bacteria > Bacillati > Bacillota > Bacilli > Caryophanales > Bacillaceae > Aureibacillus > Aureibacillus halotolerans. The sequence continues at coordinate 39,466 of NZ_SNYJ01000003.1, read as the reverse complement.
GCGCTGTTCCCGCAGGAGTCTGCGTAAATTTTATTATCTTTTATTGGTCCCTATTATGGAGAAAATAGAGTTATAAATAAGAGGGTCTGCCAAATGTAAGGTGCGAAAGTTCAGTAAATAATCCCAATTATTAGCCTCATGCTTTTGAAAAACGTTCGCTTTCTTCGTCCCTTTGTTATTAGTTTGTTAAACATTCATTGTAAAGTCATGGTAATTTGTTGGTTTAGTCACATCTGGAATGCTGAAGTGGATGCTAACGTATTAATCACATATCATGCAGGTCATTGCATTGCAAGCATTGAAAAGTAGCGGAAAAAACGATATATTGTTGAGAATGAACGTTTTATGACATCCAATCTTTATTTTTGTCTGAAAATTCATTTACCATCATACAAAAAAGGGAGATACGTATGACACAAGAAAAAGATTTGCGCATCAAGAGTAAAGTCATCAGTGAAGGTGGGGCGAACCGTGTACCGAACCGTGCGATGCTTCGTGCTGTAGGATTTTCTGATGAAGACTTTAAGAAACCAATGGTAGGTGTAGCCAGTACGTGGAGTGAAGTGACGCCATGTAACGTTCACATCGATGAGTTGGCTAGACGAACCAAAAAAGGGGCTTCCGACGCTGGCGGAAAACCGATGATTTTTAACACCATTACGATTGCGGACGGGATTTCAATGGGTACGGAAGGCATGCGTTTTTCTTTGCCAAGTCGTGAAGTGATTGCTGACTCGATTGAAACAGTTGTTGGCGGGGAAAGCCTCGATGCCTTTGTTGCGATTGGTGGCTGTGATAAAAACATGCCAGGCTGTATGATTGCCATTGGTCGGACCCAAGTTCCTGCTGTGTTTGTATACGGAGGGACGATTGCTCCAGGACGTCTGGATGGAAAAAACCTTGATATCGTAAGTGCCTTTGAAGGCGTGGGGCAACATAACGCTGGGAAAATAGACGATGAAGAGCTCCATAAGATTGAATGTCATTCGTGTCCTGGTGCGGGTAGCTGCGGCGGCATGTATACGGCAAATACGATGGCGTCTGCTATTGAAGCAATGGGCATGAGCTTGCCTGGCAGCTCCTCCAACCCTGCTATTTCTGAAGCGAAGAAAAAGGATTGTGAAGAAGCTGGCGTGGCTGTTGTCAACTTACTTAAACTAGGTATTTATCCAAAGGATATTATGACAAAAGAAGCTTTTGAAAATGCGATTACAGTGGTCATGGCGCTTGGCGGTTCAACAAATGCCATTCTTCATCTCATGGCGATGGCTCATTCCATTGACGTTGATCTACAGCTAGAGGATTTTGAACGCTTGCAAAAGAAAGTGCCTCACATTGCCGATCTTCGTCCTAGTGGTCAGTATGTGATGCAAGATCTGCACGAGGCTGGTGGCGTACAAGCAGTGATGAAGCTTTTGCATGAGAATGGCTTTTTGCATGGCGATTGCATGACCGTTACAGGCAAAACAATTGCTGAAAACTTGGCAGAAGCACCATCTTTACAAGAAGGTCAAAAGGTCATTACGGCTTTGGATGCGCCAAAACGTAAGGATGGTCCACTTGTCATCCTTCGTGGAAACCTGGCAGAAGAAGGCGCCGTTGCAAAAGTATCAGGCTTGAAGGTCACAAAGCTTACTGGACCTGCAAAAGTATTTGATACTGAAGAAGAAGCAACGCAAGCCGTGTTAAACGATGAAATTAAAGCTGGGGATGTCCTTGTTATTCGTTATGAGGGACCTCGTGGGGGACCAGGGATGCCGGAAATGCTTTCGCTTTCTGCAATCCTCGTCGGAAAAGGCCTTGGCGAAAATGTTGCTCTCTTAACAGACGGTCGTTTCTCAGGAGGAACACATGGTCTTGTTATTGGACACATCGCTCCAGAAGCACAGGTCGGAGGCAACATCGCACTTCTTCAAGACAATGATCTCGTAACGGTTGACAGTGAGAAGCAAGAAATATCAATGGATGTCAGTGATGAAGAATTGGCAAAACGTCGTGCGGCATGGACGGCGCCACCACTCAAGGTGAAACGAGGCATTCTCGCAAAGTATTCTCGTACAGTGTCCTCTTCGGCTAAAGGTGCCGTAACTGATTTATTTGAGGACTAAAATGCAATGATCGTGACATTAGGTTCTTTGTGAAGTAAAATAGGAACCATAATGTGACCAATTGGAGGGATTCTACATGTCTTCTGCATATGAGGAGCACATGCGTCAGCTCGTTGTACCAATGCGTAGAGAGCTGACAAGTGAAGGATTTGAAGAACTGACTACAGCTGAAAACGTCGATCAGTTTATTGAGACACTTAGCGATGAGGATACATCTCTTGTCATTGTTAATTCTGTTTGTGGTTGTGCGGCAGGTCTCGCCAGACCAGCTGCCGTGCATGCGGTTAAACAAGATGGAGCACCAAACAAGCTTGTGACAGTGTTTGCTGGACAAGACAAAGAGGCGACTGCCAAAATGCGTGAGTATTTTGGAGAAATTCCTCCTTCTTCCCCATCAATGGCCATCCTTAAAGGAAAAAGTGTTCATCACTTTATTCACCGCCATGAAATTGAAGGCGCAGAACCTCAAGAGATTTATGACCAGCTGCTTCAAGCTTTTCAAACGGTTAAAAACGCATAAGAAAAACTCCCCGGGGTGTCTCAATAACCTCGGGGAGTTTTTTAGGATTTTGAGAAACGCACGCAACTTCTCACGCAACTCCTTTTTAAGGAAGGTTTTTCTGTAATCTTGCTTTAGGATTTCACTAAGACGACAATTCAAGAAAACAAATCTTCTGTACTCAAGGACATAATTTTTAATGTATAAAAGGCACGTCTGCCAATGAACGAGTTCTGGGGGAAAAGGGGTATGAGTATCCAATTTGAAACGAAAGAAACCTTTCATGTTCCGAAAGAAAAACTATATCAAGGCTTGTTGGATTTGGATTCAGCACAGCATTGGATGCAAGGGCTAGTTCGAATAGAGCGGTTGGATGAAGGCCCTGTGAAAGTTGGAAGTAGATGGAAAGAAACAAGGAAAATGATGGGGCAGGAAGCAACGGAAGTAGTTAAAGTAACGGGTCTGGAGCATAATCAAATTCACCTTTACGTAGATGGTTCAAAAGGGACAAGCGGTAAAGGGGAACATTTCTATACGTATTCAATTAAAGAATTAGGTAATTCTACAGAGGTTACTTTACGCGGTGAAATTAAAGGGATGACTGGGATTGCAAAACTGCTTAGTAAACTAATGGCAGGCACATTCCGAAAAATTTGTGCAAAAGATTTGGATGGGTTGAAGAATTATTTGGAGAAATAGAGTTCGTGCCTGTCATGACTCGATTATATTTCACTGAATTCCCTTAAGCGGCATTATCTTAAGGACAAGGAGACTGCTATGAACGCAAAAAAATCCTTCTTTATGTGTATTCGGTTGATGAAATGTCCTAATGATGTAAAAACCTCAATTATAAAAAACCCTCTTCCTATATATCAATAGGAGGAGGGTTTTTCAACGCTTTTAATCTGTAAGGGTTAGGTAAATAAAATATACGGCTGAAATAATACTCATTGCAGTAAGGGATACTGTCATAATATCCAAATGAATGACCTCCATTAACCTCTAGCATTCGCGCCGGACGGATGTAAGCGAATAAAAAAGACGTGCAATCTTACTGGTTAATCAACTCACCGTTCGACCACTTAATCTATCCGCTTACATCATACCATTATTCTACTCGTTTGCCTATATACGAAAGCAAGGACAGGCAAAAATTCGCTTTGTTTCACGAAATGTGTAGACGTACGCATTCTATCCTTGAAAGAGAGTCCTTGTTTTTCATGGATATTATTACCTTGTTGTTTCTATGTTGAAATGCCTTTAAGGATACGGTATGCTTAGCAATCTATAGATCACGTGGCCTTAACAAAGCTTGTCGCTCGTCATTATTTCTACTAAAATCCTGCACGAGAAAACAGATAAAAGCTTTAATAAAGGCTCGCACAGCCAAACAAGGCTGAAACGCGGGGAGGAGTACATATGCAATCTAAAACAGCGCGGCTGTTATTAGAAAAGAGACGTAAAGCAACAGAAGATGTAAATGGACAGGTCAAGAGGAAATGGGTAAAACCGACATTATGGACCCTATCAATACTCGTTTGGGGGGGCATCACATTTGGCGGGTACAAGGCGGCTGAGCATTATTCTGTCTCAACGAAGACTTACGTTGATCAGCAGCTGGCAAGTATTCAAGAAGAGAACACAACACAGTTGGATGCTGTGGCAACGTCTATGACAGGTCTGAAAGATGAGCTGGTCAATGTTCAGAAAAACCTTGCTGCATTGCAAACACAGGTCGAAGCCACTGGCCAAGGTCTTAGTGGGAACGATGATTCAAAAGCTGCTCTTCAAACGGAGATTGATCAGTTAAATCAACAGCTACAAAAGCTGCAGCAATCTTTAGCACGGTTGGAGGAAGCATCTAATGGGTAGGAAGTTGCATATTTGGTCCTTGTTTACGATCGCACCGATTGCTGGTTTTCTCGTCTATCTATTTTGGCAGTCTCCCGAGGAAACGATTGCTTGGAATCAGTACTTAACAATGGAAACCGAAACAGTGTCGGCAGCAAGTACTTCTGTGTTAAACGCAGTGGAAGAGACCAACACAAACATAGGAATCTTTGAAAAGACACTCGCGAACGTGAATAAAGCCATTGCAAAAGAGAAAACGTATTACACGCAACAACAAGAAAAAATCGCTAGTTTAACAACAACAAGTCAGGCGCAAATGACGACATCCGATAAAGTGCTTGAGCAAATTCTTTCCAATTTGCTTGGCGATCCGATTTCGCAAAAAAGTGGTGACCGGTCTACCATTAAAGTGTATTCACTTCAAGGTGCTGGATATCAAGGCTATATGGCGAAGGTGAGTATTCATTCAAGCAACGCGTTACACGTATCACTTGCTCACGATAAAGTAAAAAGTAGTGGCGAAACAACAAGTGCCGCTGCCAAGCGAAAAGGGGCCACTCTCGCTGTGAACGCAGGGGGTTTTTGGCACACGGGCGACGGTGATATTGCACCTCTAGGAATTACCGTCATTGATGGACAGATTGTCACAATGTATGACGATGCAAAAAAACTCTCCGTTGTCGGGTTTAACAAACAAGGGCATTTGGTTGGTGGGAACTTTACAACCCAAGCCGAAATTAAGCAGAACAACATTCTTCAAGCGGCGAGCTTTACCCCCACATTGCTCGCTAATGGACAAAAACTAGCTATCCCTGCCAAATGGTCCGGCCAACGTGAGCCAAGAACCATCATAGGGAACTTCTCAAATGGAGACCTGCTTTTTATCGTTATAGATGGAAGGCAAGCCGGGTACAGCAGTGGTGTTACTCTAGAAGAGGTTCAGGATAAGCTGCTCAGCTTTCAGGTGAAGGATGCCTTTACTCTTGATGGAGGGGGTTCAAGTTCCTTTTATTACAATGGGAAAGTATTAAATCGACCTTCTGGTGGACAAGAACGTAAAGTATCAAGTCATATTCTTATTTACCCGTAAAGAATTCAATGCCAAGCAGAGGAAGGGGAAGCTGCTTGGCATATTCTTATTCTCTATACCTATATCGCGTTATATAACTGGCATTTTTTTCGTTCACATGAGAGAATAATAGAGAATGAATCACTTTTTCCAACAAATAAAACGATGTTACATAATCACTCCAATGTTGATTTTTCGAACTGTAGACCTGCAAACGTATGCGCGAAACCATAGGGCAGTGAGTGATTAGCGAAAGTTTTCTTTGAAACTCTTTTTAGAGATTTAAATGTCCGTGTTTATACGCAAAAGTACGTCCTGATGAAAATGATTTAATCTGTGTAACGAGGGGTGTTAACGATGAAGCTATGGATGAGAAAAACGTTTGTCGTTCTTGTGACGATGGCAACGTTTGGTACGGTTGCACCACCTGGCATTGCCAGTGAAAATGATGAATCAAACGGGGATGTGCCAAAACGCCCGCATTATGTGAAAGCGACTGAAAAAACAGATGTGCATCGCTTTGCCGACTCCCAATCCGTTGTTTTTTTCCCTGACCCACTGGATTGGCAGGAAACCGCATCTAGCATTAACCAACGAGATGAATTGATTGAAACATTTGTTTCATATGCGACCACTCACGCCACAAATGTTTCCGTTGAGAAATTTGGCGACGATATTCAAGCCAAAGTGGGAGCTCCTTTTCAGCAAGAAGTTGTTCCAGGTTTGCGGCTTGTCTTTGAAACCTTCGCAAACGGCATGGATGATCAGAGCATTAAAAACTTGTTATTCACGAGTGTTCCTGCGGGAGGCACAGGTGAAAAAATCTTTCACTTGTACCATGGAGAAACAGGCGAAGACCTATTTCGGTTCCATGTGAGAAGAGACCACCCACCAAAAGAAGGCTATTTCTTTAATTTTCATTACCATACCCACCATGACGACTTCCAAGCACATTATGAAGTTGCGTCTATTCCATGGGGGTATAACACCCCGCCAGCTTGGAATGTGTGACGTAAAAAACGTCTCTTCGATTATGAAGAGGCGTTTTTTTATCACCTAACACTTATTTATGTAAATGGGAGACAAGGTTTACTAGCTTCTTGGATTGTGTAAATCAGTAAATGAGTCTCCCTATGTATGGCCTTTTGCGGTGAGTGTGTTATAAAAATGTCACCTTGCACTATCTTCACGATAACTCTTTTGGGAGGAATTAAATTGATACGGGTTGCCACATTATCAGATCTTTCAGCCATAACAGTACTGAAACTAAAGATGTTTAAAGAGGTTGGAAAAGAACATATGCTAAGAGACGATTTCCTTCAGGTCGTTGAGAACACATACAAAGAGTTATATGATGCAGGAAGAGCTACTCATTTCGTCATCGAGCAAGAGCATACCATTGTGGCATGTGCTGGGGCTTTTATTAAAGAGGATATACCTTATTGCTTTTATAAAGAAGCACAGTATGGATTTATCGGTGATGTCTATGTAGAGCATGAATTTAGAAATCAAGGCTATGCAAGAATGTTAACAAACGAAGTAATCGCTTGGTTGTCTTTAAAAGAAATCAACACTGTCCGCCTGTTAGCAAGTGACCAAGCAAAAATGCTATACAAATCGATAGGGTTTAAAGAAACAGACGAGATGATTTTACAGCGATAGAATCAGTCCAGGCAAGAACTGAATGTAGACGTTAATACGCTGCATCTTGCAGGCGAAGAAAGAATGACGTTTTTGAATACAGCTGGTAGGGGAAATAGTATGGAAACGTACTGTATATGATACGATAGATGGGATTAGAAGACGAACCCAATTGAACGAGGAGTTGATAAAATTGAATATTGCATTCATCGGTACAGGGGTTATGGGCAGGGGAATGGCAAGCCAATTGCTTAGCCAGGGGCACCAGGTGTCCATTTATACACGCACAAAAACGAAAGCGGCTTCACTTATTGAAAAAGGAGCCGAATGGAAAGAAACGATAAAAGCCTGTGTCAAGGATGTTGACGCGGTCATAACGATGGTCGGCTATCCTGATGATGTGGATGATGTTTACAGAGGCAAACAGGGCCTTTTTCGATATGCGCCTAAGGGAAGTCTCTTAATTGATATGACGACGTCTTCTCCAACACTTGCTAAGGCATTGTATAAAGAGGCAGCAGAATTAAAATTTCGCTTGCTGGATGCGCCCGTTTCAGGTGGTGATATTGGTGCGAAAAATGGCACGCTGTCGATCATGGTTGGAGGGCAAGCAGCAGATGTCCAAGCTGCCATGCCCATTCTCGAGTGTATGGGGGAGAAAATCATACATCAAGGAGTTGCGGGAGCAGGGCAGACGACGAAAATGGCTAACCAGATTGCCATTGCTTCAAATATGATGGGTGTGGTTGAAGCCTTAAGGTTTGCTGAAGCATCTGGTCTAGATACTTCCAATGTGCTTAAGAGCATAGAAACAGGCGCCGCTGGTAGCTGGTCTTTAAGCAATCTTGGTCCAAGAATGCTCAAAGGCGATACCGCCCCTGGGTTTTACGTGGAGCATTTCCTAAAGGACTTACGGATCGCCTTAGAGGAAGCAAAAAAACTTGATTTGCCAACTCCAGGTCTTGAGCAAGCGACATCATTGTACGAGGGCATGCTTGAGAATGGCATGGGACAACTTGGTACCCAGGCATTGTATGCGTATTATCAAAATCTTTCCTGAAAAAGGGATTCTAACAACAGTGTGACAGCACCGATGCTTGCAGCTTTTTCTTTGAGGGTAGACAACACGATGGTCGTCTCTTTAGCTTTTTGCGTCAACCCTCTACGCTTGACGATGTCTATGGCGGGTGGCAATAAAATGTTCCCCGCTAACGACACACCTCCACCTAGAATAATTAACGAAGGGTTTAATGTGTGTATGATGTTGACAAGAGCGATACCTAGCCGTTTGCCTGCTTGGACAAAAACGGCTTCTGCTAGGGCATCTCCTTTCTGATAAGCCGTATACACATCGAGCCCAGTAAGCGGCTTCTTTTGAGAGCGAAGCGGGGACGATGCATTGTCATCCAGCTGGCTCTCTGCAATGGAGGCGATCGCTGGTCCTGATATATACGCCTGTAGGCACCCCCGCTGCCCACAGCTGCACAATGGGCCATCTTCAGAGATGACCATATGGCCAATTTCACCACTGACGTCATCAGCGCCATACTGTAGACGTTGTTGGAGAACAATTCCTGCTCCAACCCCTCTGCCTATATTGATTAGAACAGAAGAATCTGCCGTTTTCCCTTGACCAAACCAGGATTCCCCTAGAGCCATTGCTCGGGCATCATTATCAATCATGACATTCGTATCATACCGAATTTGAAAGCGCTCTCTAATTTGGATGTTATGTAACCCTAAGTTTGGTGCAAACAAAGAGATCCCTTGCTCCACATCTACAAGTCCATGCATAGCGATCCCAATGCCATGAAGCTTTTGATCGACCTGCTTTTTTTCCAAAAGGAGGTCCGTCACAGTATACGCTGTTTGCAGTAGCTCCTCAGTCGTGCAATTTGAGGGAAGAGGCTGTTTTGCAGTATGTAAGCAATCCCCTAAGAGTGTACATAATACGCCTTTTATTGTCGTTGAGCTAATATCAAGTCCTATACAACAATGATAGGTTGGGTCCAGTTCAAGCATTGTCGGTTTGCGTCCGCCACTCGATGGACCAATATTGGTTTCGCGGACAAAACGTTCAGCGAGAAGCTCTTTTACAAGATTACCGACCGTAGGCGGGGTAAGCTGTGTCGATTTCGCAATATCTGCTCGAGAGAGAGGAGCATGTAAGCGTATCGTGTTCAATACAGTCGATCGATTCATCGATTTCATGCGTTCAAAACTTCCTAATGGTTTTGTCGTGTTTGTCGACATAGGCACCTCCAAGATAAATAATTGTCATTGCTTTCATTGTAATCAAAATGTATAATAAGGGCAATAACTTAATAAAATTAATAAACAAAGTCGGAGGTTGATCGATTTATGGCAGAACTTCGCTATAATCCATTGCTAGATGATTGGACAATGGTTTCAGCAAAAAGACAAAATCGCCCAGACATGCCAAAAGACTTTTGCCCTTTCTGTCCAGGAAGTGGGAAAGTACCTGACAATTACGATGTATTGCTTTACCCAAATGACTTTCCTGTGTTGTCCCAAACACCGCCAGAGCCTGATGATGTTGGTGGAGGCGTTTACAAAACAAAAAAAGCGTACGGGCAATGTGAAGTGATTTTATACTCTCCCGATCACCAGGCCACCATGCCAGACTTGAGCCGGCAGCATATGAATCAGCTCATTGACTTATGGAGCAATACGTATGATCGGTTAGCGAAGCAGCAGACAAGCGAATATGTCATGATTTTTGAAAACCGCGGGAAAGAGGTTGGCGTCACGATGCCGCATCCGCATGGGCAAGTTTACGCCTATCCTTTTGTTCCAAAAAAGGTACGAACAGAGCTTGATGCCTGCAAAGCCCATTATAACAAAACAGGTCGGAATTTGTTTGACGATATGCTTGATGAAGAGAAAGCATCTGGCTCTCGAGTCGTTGCAGAAACGGCTCACTTCTTAGCATACATTCCGTTTTTTAATGATTATCCTTACGGCGTCTATGTCGTTGCTAAGCAATCGATTACATCCTTGAATGATATGACGGAAGATGTCCGTTATGAGCTTGGGCATTTGCTGCAGGATGTTGTCGGTGGAATGGACCTCATTTACGATAAGGTGTTTCCTTATATGATGGTGATGCATCCTGCTCCTGTCAATGATGCGGATGCAGGTAACTATTATCGCTTTCATATTGAATTTTATCCACCGCTTCGTGGCGAGACATCTATTAAATACAATGCGTCCTCTGAAACAGGCGGCTGGGCAGCTGCAAACCCGACAAAGATAGAAGACAACGCGCCCATCCTGAAAGCTAAAATCGAGGCGTTCCAAGAGAAAAAAGAGAAGGGTGAGAAAGAATGTCGATAAAAGAAACGGCTTCGGCACTGTTTCAAACAGATCGTGATCACGTATCTGTTTACTTTGCGCCGGGACGAGTGAACCTCATCGGTGAACATACAGATTATAACGGGGGATATGTGTTTCCCGCCGCATTAACGAAAGGAACGTCGATGGCGATTGCGAAAAGAAGTGATCAGACAATCACGTTTCGAAGTGCTCAATTTGATCAAATCGTTACGATAGATTCGACTGAATTGGCTTACGACAAGACGCATGGTTGGGCGAATTACCCGAAAGGCGTGTTAGTGGAGCTGCAAAAACAGTTTGGTGAACTGCCAGGACTAGATTTTTATTTTGACGGCAACATCCCAAACGGAGCTGGGCTTTCTTCTTCCGCCTCCATTGAGCTTGTGGCGACGTATGGAGTAGCCGATTTACTTTCCTTTAGCCTGACACGAACGGAAATGGCGTTTATGTGTCAGCGTGTTGAAAACGACTATATTGGTGTCAATAGCGGCATTATGGATCAATTTGCTGTGGCGAATGGACAGAAAAACCAAGCGCTATTTCTTAATTGCAAAACACTAGATACTGAGCTTGTCCCACTTGAACTTGGAGCTTATAAACTGGTCATTACAAACACAAACAAACGCAGAGGGTTAGCTGATTCCAAATACAACGAACGTCGAAGCGAATGTGAGGCTGGAGTTGAAAAGCTGCGTGCTTTGTTCCCTGCCATTGAGACGATTAGTGACTTGACCATTGAAGAGTGGGAGTCCTCTAAGCATGTCATAAAAGATGACGTTATTGTCGCGCGTCTTCAGCATGTCGTGAGTGAAAATGGCCGTGTTCAGAAGGCTGTTTCAGCGCTGAAACAAAATGATCTTGAAACGTTCGGTCAATGTATGCTTGATTCGCACAAGTCTCTACGTGACTTATACGAAGTGACTGGCGAGGAGTTGGACGTGTTGTTTGACCTTCAGGGTAAAGAACAGGGCTGTATCGGGACACGTATGACAGGTGCTGGCTTTGGAGGTTGTACGATAAGCATTGTTCATGAGGATCATATTAAGCCATTTATCACCAACGTTTCAACTGCGTATGAAAAAGCGATCGGCTGGGCGCCAGAATGTTATGTAAGCGATGTAGGCGACGGAGTGAAAGCACTAGAGGAGGCAACAATATGAGCATACTCATCACTGGTGGAGCAGGATACATTGGCAGTCATACGGTTGATTATTTTAAAGCGCAAGGCAAAGAAGTCATCGTTTTTGATAACATTCGTACAGGACATAAAGAAAGTATCCCAGGTGTCACATTTATTGAAGGCGACCTCTTAAACAAAGGGTTGCTCGATCAAGTTTTTCAAGATCATTCCATTGACGCTGTCGTTCATTTTGCTGCGAAATCCCTTGTTGGAGAGAGCGTTACAGATCCTTTGTCTTATTATGAAAACAATGTCACAGGCACACAACAACTCATTCAAGCGATGGTCAAGAACGATGTGAAGAAACTCGTGTTCTCGTCCACTGCGGCAACCTACGGCAACCCTACAGAAGTGCCAATTAAAGAGAGTCTGCCAACAAACCCGACGAACCCTTACGGTGAAACAAAGCTGGCGATCGAAAAAATGCTTGCCTGGTGTGATGACGCCTATGGCTTGAAGTCTGTCAGCTTACGCTATTTCAATGCCGCAGGGGCGTCTCCGACAGGGAAGATCGGTGAAGACCATGCGATTGAAACGCATCTCATTCCGCTTGTCTTGCAGGTTGCGCTTGGCCAGCGTGAGCATATTAGTATTTTTGGAGACGATTACCCAACAGAGGATGGCACGTGCATTCGCGATTATATCCATGTGAGTGATCTCGCCTCTGCGCATTTTCAGGCGCTCAAGTATTTAGACAATGGTGGGAAAACGGACGTCTTCAACTTAGGCAACGGGCAAGGGTTCTCTGTCAAGCAGGTCATCGATACGTGCAGACAAGTGACGCAACATGCCATTCCAGCGAAAACGGCACCGAGACGTGCTGGAGATCCTGCCGTCTTAATCGCATCGTCTAAAAAGGCACAGGAGGTTCTTGGGTGGGTGCCTGCTTCTCCAGAGCTTTCTACAATCGTCGCGGATGCGTGGGCGTGGCATCAAAGCCATGAAAATGGGTATGCTACGCAAGAAAAGTAAGCAAAGCATCCGAACTTTTGTTAAGATAAAGCAATAGAGTGTGTAAGAAAAGCTGCTGATAGGAAGCAGCTTTTTTACATTGTTTTTGAACCGAAACAGGAGGGATGACAAGTGATATCAATGATTTGGGCGATGGATGAAAAGGGGCATATAGGGAAAGACAACGACCTGCCTTGGCACCTGCCAAATGATATGGCGTTCTTTAAACAAATGACGGTACATAAACCTGTTGTAATGGGGCGAAAGACGTATGCATCGTTTGGCAATAAACCCCTTCCAAAACGGGAAAATTGGGTGCTGACAAGAGCAACGCATGTAGAAGGTAGTCTGCCAGCGGAAAACGTCGTACATTCGGTGGACGAGATGCTTGCGATTATTTCCGAACGATCTGATGAAGATTGGATGATCATTGGCGGCAGCGAGATTTACAAGCTGTTCTGGCCCTATGCAGATCTGCTGTATGTGACACATATCCACGAAACGTTTGACAGCACGACAACATTTCCCGAGGTCGATTGGACGATGTATGAAGTAGTGGACTCTTCAGAAGGGACTGTGGATGAGAAAAATAAGTACGAGCATACATTTAAAACATACAAGAGAAAGCGGTAAAGGTTAAACCTGGCCAGATTTCTCTTTGACAGGCGTAACGAGTTATTTAATTTGCTCTGCCAACTCTAAAATAATTCCCTCAGGGCCACGACAGAAGCATAACTTGTATTGATCTTCATACTGTCTGATCTCACTAAAAACGCCTTTGCCCTTTTCTTTCAATTTGGCAACAATGGCTTCAATATCTTCAACCGCAAATGCAATATGCTGGCGATTTCCATGGGAATTCGCAAAAGGTTGCTGCATCCCTTTTTCATCTGTCGGCGAAAGAAATTGGATGAGTTCTATCCACGTCTCGCCGCCTGGCGTTCGCATTCCTACACATGCTGTTTTACCATCATTAAGGCCTGCGATTTCGCCCATCCATGTACCTTCCGATTCCCATTCACCTGCTACCTCTAGACCAAAATCGAGAAAGAACGCTTTTGCTGCTGAAAGATCGTTTACGATAACTCCTACATGGTCTATTTTATGTAATTTCAAATTTCGTGCCTCCCATTTCTATTTGTCGATCTAGCCACGATGTTTCACGACCGATTCAAATTGCAGGCTAAATTTCAACATTGGTTGTTCTAGTATCCCACTAGTGCATTTTTTATTATACCGAATAAATCGACCTACTGTTTCTTTTCAATTGCCCTTTTACATACAGTAAAAGACGTTTTCGTATGAATTGACTATCTATTGGTCTGATAAGATGAATGCTGTTATTAGAAGAACATGATGACATATGCAGAACCGGAATTCCAAGAAATACTTGAAAAACAAGGCGGTAAGTGGCTTTGACGAAGGTGCACTGGGTATGGTTAAATAAAAGGATAAAACTCGACAGGTGGAATTGCACCTTGCCATGAAAGGAACATCCTGCGATGACGAAAACAAAACTAACGCATATGGAAGAAATCATAGTGGCAAATCATACTTTAAAAGACGTCGTAGTTCAGACGCCACTGCAACGCAATGCCGTGCTTTCAGAGCGTTATCAGTGCAATGTATACTTAAAGCGAGAGGACATGCAAATTGTTCGATCATTTAAAATTCGCGGTGCATACAATGCGATTGTTAGCTTAAGTGAAGAGGAACGAGCGAATGGAGTGGTTTGTGCTTCTGCAGGCAACCATGCCCAAGGTGTCGCATACTCCTGTAGTGCGTTAAAGATTCGTGGGAAGATCTTCATGCCTGCGCCAACACCTAGACAAAAAATCAATCAGGTGAAGCGATTCGGAGGCGAGTTTGTCGAGGTCATCTTAACTGGTGATACGTTTGACGACTCTTATAAAGAAGCCATGAAGTGCAAAGAAGAAGATGGCATGACTTTTATTCATCCATTTGATGACATGCGTACCATTGCCGGACAAGGCACGATTGGAATAGAAATGATGAACCAAATGGAAGATCCGATGGATTTTGTGTTTGCTAGTATCGGCGGTGGCGGTATGATCTCAGGGATGGGATCCTATATTAAAAGCTTGAGTCCTGATACGAAGTTGTATGGTGTCGAACCAGAAGGAGCGCCATCGATGAAACTTTCGCTGGAAAAAGGCGAAGTCGTTGCGCTCGATACAATTGAAAAATTTGTTGACGGAGCAGCTGTAAAACGTGTTGGCGACCTGACGTTTGAGATTTGCCAGAGTATTTTAGAAGGTGTCACTGTTGTGCCAGAAGGCAAGGTATGTACAACACTGTTGGAGCTGTACAACGAAAATGCCATCGTCGCAGAGCCTGCAGGTGCAATGCCTGTCGCTGCCTTAGACTTCCACCGAGATGAAATAAAAGGAAAAAATGTCGTATGCATTATTAGCGGAGGAAACAACGATATCGGCCGTATGCAGGAAATCAAGGACCGCTCCATGATTTATCAAGGACTCCAGCATTACTTTATTGTGAATTTTCCTCAGCGTGCAGGCGCATTACGCGAATTCCTTCATGAAGTGTTAGGACCGGAGGATGACATTACGCGATTCGAATACACGAAAAAGAACAATAAAGATCAAGGTCCTGCGCTTGTTGGAATCGAGCTAAAGCATCGAGAAGATTATTGGCCATTGATTCAACGTATGGAAAACTCCGGTTATCATTATACCGACATAAACAAAGACCCTGACCTCTTTAATCTTTTGATTTAAGGTATAGAAAAACCAGCACCTCTTTAGTCGGAGATGCTGGTTTTTTGCACTGAGTTATCGTTTGCGAAACATTTTTACATACACAAGCCCTAGGCAAATTGTTCCGATGATGGAGCATGCATAGGAGGCATATTGCATGCAAGACCACTTCCTAACGATTTTTCATTAGTGTGCACAATGCAGATGAATGGTATGCTTATTGGGCAAAAACATGCTGCCCAATTCTCGTTATTGTGTTCCGTGTAAAAATCCACTGAGATGTAGCGATATCTGGATTGTAATAATACAATGCACGGCCCGTTGGATCCCAGCCTCTGATGGCATAATAAACTGCTTCATAAGCTTCTTCATCAGGTGTTAGCTGATATTGCCCATCAGATATAGCTGTAAACGCATTTTTTTGAAAAATGATGTCTTCAATTGTATTCGGAAACCCGTCTGCTTGAAGTCGGTTTATAATCACTGCTGCAACAGCCACTTGTCCCTTAAGTGACTCGCCACGTGCTTCGCCGTACACAATTTTCGCCATCATTTGAACATCTTCTTTTGTTAATGTCGCCATGTGCAGCTCACGTTTTGTCTGCTCACTAACTGATCCGCTTGAAGGAAGCTCATTTGATTTTTGGAACTGCACAATGGCTTGCTTTGTTTCCTCGGTAAGAACACCTGTTTGATTCCCTGGAGAAAAGCCAAGCGATGACAACCGATCTTGCAAATCAGCAATATCCTCTTTTGCTGAAGACATCGCAAATGTATACATATTCTCCTGAAATGGAGAGAGTAAAAGTAGAAATACACTACAAAAAATAGTAAATAAGAGCATTTTGGCTTTCAAAAAACCCCACCTTTCGTTTCTCTTAATGCCACACTATAATGCTATAGAATGTAAGACTGAATAACCATAGGAGTCTGATGGCCATAGAGGGGAACTCCGTAAACACAGGAAAGGTGTCCCAAAAGGAGAGAGAGTAGATGAAAAAAAGCTTTTATCATTACGCGATGAAATATAGACAACATAAAGGGAGAGATGCGTATGCGCGGTTTGCAGAGGAGCTGTATCAAGACCAGCTTTTCCCAAGGCAATCCGTTGAGTATGAAGAGATCAGTCACTATCTCGAACATTACGCGCCATCCCTTGATTCCGTTCGTTTGTTTGACGAACTTTGGTCTCGGTACGAACAGGAGGAAGTCTAGCATCAATCCATTGGAATAAAGTGGTTTAATATGTTCCCATTACGTGTAAAAATAGATATAGCTTTGAAAGGAGACGATCTATCTTGACAACGAATGATACGAAGCATTTAATCGAACAAACATTAGTACATCTTGCAGAAGATCAAAGTTTATTGGGGAATTGCTCTGAGGAGGAACGAAAGAAATACCTGGCCTCCGCAGAAGAAATTCTTACAACGACTGACAAAGTTATTAAAAGTTACATACGCGTCACTCGCGCAACCGGGAATGTCGTGCGAATTCCCGCTTATCGTGTGCAACACAACAATGTAAGCGGATTTTATAAAGGGGGCATACGGTTTAGCGAGCATGTGAATGAAGAAGAGGTTGAAAATCTGGCCTTTCTCATGACGCTGAAAAATGCGCTTCATGAGCTTCCTTTTGGTGGTGCAAAAGGTGGCGTCAGCATTCAGCCACGTGACTTCACTGACCGTGAGTTATACTCGATTAGTAAAAAGTATGTCCAGCGTTTTGCGCCTGATTTAGGACCGACACATGACATTCCAGCGCCAGATGTGGGAACGGATGAGCGTGTGATGGATTGGATGGTAGGGGAATACAAGGCCATCAATCCAGGGGACCAATATTTGAATGCGTTTACCGGGAAAAGTGTTGAAAACGGCGGAGCCCTGGGGAGACGTGAGGCAACTGGGCAAGGCACATTTTTAAGCTATTTCTGGCTGCTGAATGATTGGTTTAAACAAAAAAAAGAACGTCCTGATGAACAAAAACGAGCAGTTCAGAAACCGCAATGGCAAGCCCTTGAAGCTCTGAATAATAAAACGGAGGCGTCTGATCCAATTGATATTGCCATTCAAGGCTTTGGTAATGTGGGCAGTGTTGCTGCGAAAGAAGCCTTTCATTGCACTGACATTCCACACCGAGTTGTCGCGGTATCAGATCGATATACAACGCTCTACAATGAGCAGGGCTTAAACATTCCGAAATTAATCGCTTATACGGAGATGCATCGAGACTTGCCTAAGCACGAAGCTGCCCTTCAGGAAGCTGGTATTGATGCAGAGGTTTACCCTCCAGAGCGTGTGCTGACTATCAATACCGATGTCCTTGTTCTGGCCGCCATCGAAAACCAGATCACAGAGCATAATATGGAGGACATCAAAGCAACTGTGGTTGTTGAAGGCGCCAATGCACCTGTGAACGCACAGGCAGACCACTATTTACAGAAACGTGGCTCTGTCGTCATTCCAGATATTCTCGTAAACGCTGGTGGGGTTACTGTTTCTTACTTAGAATGGAAGCAGGCAAAAATCACACGGATTTATACGGAAAAAGAAGTGTATGATGAGATGGCAAAGCAAATGATCAAAACCTTTCAAAAGGTGTATGATGCATTTTTCTTAGGTGATTCAGATACGATGCGCGCGGTTTGTTTTTCTCTTGCGTTGAAACGGCTTGTTAGTCTGCTCTATCGTCACGGGAAGCTCTATTAGGCTGATGACAAACGCTCGCTTTCATCGTTGCTGTGCCTTGTCCGGTGCTCATTGCCCTTGTGGCAACTCCGCGCCTCCCAAGACGTTGCGCCTCGAAAGACAAGCGTTTTCATACAGCCTAATCGTGTTTTGATGAGAAACGCTCGCTTTCGTCGTTGCTGTGCCTTGTCCGGTGCTCATTGCCCTGATGGCAACTCCGCGCCTCCCAAGCCTTTGCGCCTCGTAAAACAAACGTTTTCATTCAGTTTGGTATCGTGAAATTCAGTCCTTGATTTGGTTTTATCTAAACGTCGAAGCGATGTGATTCTACATCGCTTTTGTTACGTTATTAAGAGGACAAAAAATTGCCCTTCATAAAAGCAAAGGGGGATGGTCATGGAGAAGATCCCAATTTCAGCAATAGACGGAATTGACATTGGTCAGGTCACAGATGCGGCAAATAAGACAGGCGTTACCGTATTTTTATGCGAAAAAGGCGCCACGGGCGGCGTTTCTGTCAGAGGTGGTGCGCCAGGCACTAGAGAAACTGATGCGCTACAACCCGGAAGACTGGTTTCCCACGTGCATGGACTATTCCTTACGGGTGGCTCTGCCTTCGGGCTTGCAGTGGCGGATGGCATGATGCAGTACCTTGAAGAACGTGGCGCAGGATTCGACACGGGCGTCGCAAACGTGCCAATTGTAAGCGGTGCTGTGTTGTATGACCTCTCTGAAGGCAGTTCCACGTCTCGACCAGATGCGGCGATGGGAAAACAGGCATGTGAAAATATCACGTCCATATTTGAAGAAGGACGAAGAGGCGCTGGTACGGGAGCCACGATTGGAAAGATTCTTGGACGTGATCGTCAAATGCTTGGTGGGATCGGTCAGTATGCGTTGCAGATTGGTCCATTAAAGGTGGGCGCTGTAGTAGCCGTCAACTGTTTTGGTGATGTGTACGACCCAGCAACTGGACAAAAGGTAGCTGGTGTAAGACATGAACTGTCCACCGAAGAGCTCCTGCTTCATGGAAATACGGCGGAGGGGAAGGAACGGATGAACACGACCATCGGGACAGTTCTGACAAATGCTCCATTAACAAAGGACGAATGCAAAACGGTAGCTGATATTGCCCACAATGGACTTGCGAGAACGATTCGACCCGTCCATACGATGCTTGATGGAGACACTATGTTTACGATGGCCACTGGGGACATAAACCATTCGTCCTTCCATCAATTATCTGTGTTAAGTGTTTATGTCGTGGAACAAGCTGTGCTTTCAGCTATCAGGGCATCGAATTTGCTGTAAGGCAAATGAATCCATCCTAACCCCTTTTCTTTTTGGTTGTTTTTTGGTATGATTCACTGTTGTATGAACGGTAAATAGGAAGGTGAAGAAGATGACAAGAAGCGCTTATCGTGTTCTGTTATATTACAAATATGTTCCAATTGATGACCCAGAGAGCTTTGCTGATATCCATTTAGCCATGTGCAAAGAAATTGGCTTGCTAGGAAGGATTTTAGTTGCTCATGAGGGCATTAACGGAACAGTGTCAGGAACTGTCGAGCAAACTGACCAATATATGGATATGCTCCGTTCCGATTCGCGGTTTAGCGATATTGTGTTTAAAATTGATGAAGCAGAGGGACATGCATTCAAAAAAATGCATGTACGATCTCGCCCAGAACTTGTGAATTCGCAATTGGATGAGACGATTGATCCCATTAAGAAAACAGGGACCTATCTTGAACCAAAGGATTTCAAAAAAGCGATGGAAGATGAGGACGTTCTCATTATTGATGCGCGGAATGACTACGAATTTGATATCGGTCATTTCAAAAATGCCATCCGTCCTGATATAAAAACCTTTCGTGAGCTCCCAGAATGGATTCGGACGAACCTCGCTGATCAAAAGGATAAAAAAGTTCTTACCTATTGCACAGGAGGTATTCGTTGTGAGAAATTCTCAGGGTATCTTCTCGATGAAGGCTTCTCAGATGTCAATCAATTGCATGGCGGCATTGTGACCTATGGGAAGGATGAAGAAGTGCAAGGTGAATTGTATGAAGGCAAATGCTTTGTTTTCGACGAACGAATGGCTGTTCCTGTGAATCAAAAAAGCGATAAAGTGGTTGGCAAATGTTATTATTGTGGGAAGCCTGAGGACCGTTATGTTAATTGCGCAAATCCGGAATGCAATCGACTTCATGTGTGTTGTGATGAGTGTGAAGAATCGTACAGACGGTCATGCTCAGATGAATGTCGGTCTCACGGCAGAAACCGCTACAAAAGCCCCCGTGAGCAAGAAGAAGCGATATAAATGGTGCGCCTGTTTTTTTGAGCTGCCTATGAATTGAATTTTTTACACCTTTAAACCTCCTCTTTTTGGAGGTTTATTTTATTTTTTTGGTCAATAGAGAAGGATTATGTCGAAAGTTATCGAATGTGTGAGACGATGAATACATTTCAACGGGGTTTCTTCTAGAGGTTTTTTTTGAAATCCTCTAGGAAAAGCTGAAATGAT
Source organism: Aureibacillus halotolerans (assembly GCF_004363045.1). NCBI lineage: Bacteria > Bacillati > Bacillota > Bacilli > Caryophanales > Bacillaceae > Aureibacillus > Aureibacillus halotolerans. The sequence goes on along the minus strand of NZ_SNYJ01000003.1, from coordinate 18,858 downwards.
GGAATTTTCATAGACTAAAATACGAAAGTGAAAGGGTGTGCGGTCATGAAATTTGGTGTCAGTTCATACAGTGTTTCTCGTGCGATTTCTTCTGGCCATTTTGACATTTTTGGTGCGATGGAATGGATAAAGGAAAAAGGGGCAGAGCATATAGAGATTGTCCCAATCGGCTTTGATGTGAACGTGCAAGTGGCTAGAGATATTCGTAAAAAAGGCCAGGACATTGGTCTCGAAATTTCAAATTATGCAATTGGCGGTCAAGTGCTCACCGATGACGGGCAAGTGTCCACTGCTGAGGTTGAGCGCTTGAAACGTGAAGTCGATATTGCTGAAGCGCTTGGTGTAAAGCGCATGCGCCATGACGTTGCGAGCCATCGTGATGATCGTCTCACGATCAACCATTTCGACCGTGATTTATCAGCGCTCGCTGACGCTTGTCGTGAAGTGGCACAATACGCAAAAGGGGCAGAGATTACGACGAGTGTTGAAAATCATGGCTTTTATGTACAAGGCGCAGAGCGTGTATCCCGACTTATTGCGGCAGTAAATGAAACTAACTTTGCTTTAACGTTAGATGTCGGTAACTATTTATGTGTTGACGAGGAGCCTGAAGCTTCGGTGATGAAGACGCTTGAGCTTGCATCGATGGTTCATTTTAAGGATTTCCTCATTCGCAGAGGTGAACGAACTCCTGGTGGGCATTGGATTCAAACGCCCTATGGCTCTTATCTAAGGGGGACCGTTATTGGGGACGGTGGCGTTGATCTTTCAGCAATCGCGCGACGTGTAGCAGCTTCTTATGATGGTTACGTGTCTGTTGAATTCGAAGGACCAGAAGAATGTCTCTGGGCTGCCGAATTGTCTTTAAACAATGTGAAAGCGCTGTTCGCAGACTTAGCGAAAAATCAAACAGCTTGAACCTCATTAAAGAAGCTTTGAATATGAAAAACCCCTTCATCCATAGAAAGGATGAAGGGGGCAACATATGTCGTTACATCCCAATTCAAGGGATGTTTTTTTGTTGCTGTGAAACAATACGCGGACCAAATAAAGTGCTTGTCAATTGTTCAGTTTCCGCTTCATCCAAAGGCAGTAACGGCAGTCGAACAGAACCAGCCGGAAGTCCTGTATACGTTAAAGCTGCTTTTAGTGGAGAAGGGCTCGGAGCCATGAACAATGCCTTCATCCGAGGTGTTAGATCTCGATGAATTTGAGCGGCTAAAGCAGGTGACCCGTTGAAATACGCATCAAGCATTTTGTTCATTTCTGCGCCAAAAAGATGGCTTGCCACTGAGACGACACCAGAGCAACCTACGGCAACTGCAGGTAAGGTTAAATGGTCCTCGCCTGTATATACATGAAAATCGTTTGGCGTTCCTTCGATAATAGCCGAGATTTTCGTAAAATCATCTGTGGCTTCTTTCAAGGCAACCACATTGTCTAAAGCAGATAAACGAATGACTGTGTCTGCTAGCAAATTCACCGCTGTGCGACCAGGTACATTGTAAAGCATGACGGGCAATTTCGTTTCCTTCACAATAGCACTGAAATGTTGAAACAAACCTTCTTGGCTTGGGCGATTGTAATAGGGGGTAACGAGCATGATCCCATCTGCCCCAAGAACCTCAGCTGATTTCGTTACTGCAATCGATTGGGCTGTGTTATTTGAGCCGGTTCCCGCAATGACAGGCACACGTTTTTTAGCGGCTTTCACCGTTTCAGAGATAACGAGTGCTCTTTCTTCATCACTAAGCACTGGGCTTTCTCCAGTCGTCCCACACGCGATGATCGCGTCTGTGCCCGTTGATATTAAATGATTGACGAGTGTATGGATGCCTTCCACATCAACTCGCTGTTGGTGATCAAATGGCGTCGCCATCGCTGTCATAATTCGTCCAAAATACATAAAAAACCCTCCAAAAAAGTGTCTTAATTTTGTGTAGCAGTCGTCAGAGACGAGAGGGTATGGCTAAGTTAATCCATGATGCGAAAAAAAGCAGCATCCGAGAAAATAAGCGTCTCGTTGCTGCTAGAAACATCACGTCATGTGCCTCTATTGCAAGAGATAGCCCTCCACATAGTTATTCACTATATGACAGTTCTGCATTTATTCAATACAAAACCAGCAGACAGACGTTTGAGTCATCTTCCTGCTTCGGCGATTCCCCCTTTCAACTGCTTCATTGGCCTCATTGCCTCCAACAGTTTACTAATGGTTACCGCACCTCTACCCAATTTAATTATTTAATTGAATTGATAGAATGAATTCTATCGTTGCATCCACTATAACAAACATTGTCATGCGCCGCAATGATGTTTTATTAGAAGAGCAAGAAGTTCATTGAGCTTCTGTGTTTAAAATCGATTATATGGGGGAAAATTCTAAAAACTACTATTTCAGGAGGTGCTTTACGAGTGGGGTTGAAGAAGGTAGCCGTTGTATTGGATGGATCTTTAAAATGTTTAGATGCCATTGATGTAGTTGCCCCATTACTAGAAGCGTCAGGCAGTCAACTCATTCTCCTTGCCGTGATTAGTGAGAGGGAGGGAGCGAAGCCAGCAGCCATTCAAGGCGTTTCGTACCTTATTGCCACGTCCACTAGCACCTCACCTTCAGAAGAAACTCCTTTCCGACTAAAACAAAAGCGATGGAAAATGGCAGCAGAAGAAATGTTTCGCCCAGCTCGAAGAATACTTTGGAAAAACGGCTTGCATGCCGAATTCAAAGTGGTAGGTGGCGATCCAGTGATTTCAATTTCTGATTTTGCAATTGCCGAACACATCGACTTAATTGTCCTTCGAAAAATGAAAAGGTCACCTAGGTTATGGCCACTTCGAAGGACGACATACCACAACAGGCTTATAGAACAATGCCCTCGACCCGTCATGTCTATCAATGAAAAGTCCATCCAACACTTGCATCAACTCACACCATTCCAAACGCCCTCCTGAGAAAAGCAAGAGGTCGGTCGAATAATGATCGCTATTCTCTAGCTGCGTTTTAATGCAGAAACTAATGCTCTTTCCGGTAATTTAGATCTTATTTTAATTCAGAATGGATTTTGGTGCTTGTTTTCGCACAAAGTATAGCTAGAAAACATCTCTATAGGCAACCGGCTATACGTTCGCTTTCACCCTAAAGGGTACAAGTGCAACATCGACTCGAAAAGACCTCGTCGTGTTTTCTTTGCCGCCGGGCTTCTGCTGCGCCTCCTCGAGCGTGTTCACGCTCTGTGGGGTCTCGCTTGGCTCGCTTTCCCACAGGAGTCTCACTAATAGCCGTTTTTGGGTCATCGTAAAGGATGTATAAAATGAGAAAGATCATGTAGCTTCATTTTCAACCGTTAACCAACAAAATTGGTTGAAAAAGCACTAAAAAGATGTAATTGATAAGATGCGATTTGCAAAGTCTCAAAAAACAGGCGCATTGAAAGCGCTCGTTTCTTAAAAGCCTGAGGCGTTTACACACGATTAAAAGCACATTACTGCATAGTAATATAGTTCAGAAGCAAAAGATTGAATAGGCTTTATCTTCGCAAAGCGAACTGTAGTAGAAAGGAGAAAACCATGATTTACGAACAATTTATCTTTGAAATTTCCAAAGATTTCAATGCGTTGTTTGAAGACTTTGAAGACGCGTTGCTGGAGCGTCAGCGTATCAATACATTTGACGAATACTTTAATGAGATAATGCTCGATGATGATTTAATTGGCGAGATTATAGAAGAGGCGCATCGTTTTGGTCGTCCGAGGGATTTGTTTTTAGATGATTTGTATGCACGAGTGAAGAACTTTGATGGCGCCATTCATAAGCGAATTGCTATTATCGAAAAGCGCTTGGTGGAGGAAGATTTGGAGACACCATCTCTTTTTATTCAGAAGACAAACAAATCACGTCTTGAACAGGCCATCGCAAACTAGACGCCCATCGCGTTTAGCCTCACGAACAATCGGGTATATAGATTGTAACGTAATAGCTTATATTAAGTGCCTGCATAAAAAAGTGAAGGGAAGGTGAGCAGCATGGCACACGATCAAAATAATTGGCTACGAGTTGGAGACTGGGTAAGCGGTAGAACAGTAAATGATGAAATGTTTATTGGATATGTAGAATCTTACGAAGAAGTGAATGGATCAGTGAAAGTGACTGTTACAGAATGTGATCATTCTTCCCTTGTTCATAAAAAAATCGTGACCTTTCAAAATCTCGTAAAAAGGCTGCCTGTATTTGATTTAATGGAAAGAGGACAGCTGTTGAATATGGTTGACATCGCATTAATGGAAAAAGATCGTGAGACGTTCATGCTGCTGACAAAACGTTTACGCGAGACAGATAACAACCATCAGCAAGATCCTGTTGGTGCAGCATAAAGTCATAGGCATTTCGAGAATCAAGAGCACCCTATAACGAAGCAAATAAACCAAGCGCTTATCAAAAGCCTAGGATGAGGTTCCAGACCATCATCGTTCAAGGCGTATTGAAAGCGCTTATCTTTTGAGGCGCTTATTCTTGAGGGGAAGCACGGTTGCCTTCTCGGGAAAAGCGCACCGCTCAATGCAAAGCAACGAAGAAAGCAAGCGCTTATCAAAAGCCATCAATGTTCAGGCATTGAAAGCGCTTGTCTTCCGAGGCGCAAAGCCTTGAGAGGAGCGCATGTTGCCTTTTCGGGCAATGAGCACCATTTACGGCGAAGCAACGAAGAAAGCGAGCGCTTGTCAAAAGCCATCAATGTTCAGGCGCATTGAAAGCGCTTGTCTACCGAGGCGCAAAGCCTTGAGAGGAGCGCATGTTGCCTTTTCGGGCAATGAGCACCATTTACGGCAAAGCAACGAAGAAAGCGAGCACTTGTCAAAAGCCATCAATGTTCAGGCGCATTGAAAGCGCTTGTCTTTCGAGGCGCAAAGCCTTGAGAGGAGCGCATGTTGCCTTTTCGGGCAATGAGCACCATTTACGGCAAAGCAACGAAGAAAGCGAGCACTTGTCAAAAGCCATCAATGTTCAGGCGCATTGAAAGCGCTTGTCTTTCGAGGCGCAAAGCCTTGAGAGGAGCGGAGTTGCCTTTTCGGGCAATGAGCACCGCTCACGGCGAAGCAACGAAGAAAGCGAGCGCTTGTCAAAAGCCTGAGACCGTTTAAAACGGTCTTTTTTCCTGCCCTAATCAATGATACACTGACGAAAAGAAGGTGTAACCCATGATCATAAAACAGCATCAAGATGGCTTTATTTGCATTCGCCAGCATGACCACGGACTGTTGTCAGGCGAATTAGCTTACGGTTTGCTGCCACAAATGCGTTCTTTTACGAATATCTCTGAAGACGAGTGGCTCTTCGCCGTAACGTCGCATGATATTGGCTGGAGATCGTTGGATCGAACACTCCTTTGGAATGAACATACAAATGCTCCGTATTCGTTCGAAGATTACCCACCAGCTCCAAAAGTCCAGGCATACACAGAAGGCATTAACGGAGTAGAAGAGCAGGATGCAGTAGCTGGTTTGCTATGCAGTTTACATATGACGTCTTTTTTTGAACATGACCGTCCATTAGCTGACGAAGAAGTAGCGTTTGTTAGAGCGGAAGCAGCACGCCAAAAGAGGCTGAAAGGAAACGTGAATCTTCCGGAAAAAGACCTTCAACATGCGTTTGAGTTGCTTCAGTTTTGTGATCACCTATCACTTTATTTGTGTTTGAATCATCCTGGAAGAAAAAAAGAAGAGGAGTGGCCGTGGTACAAACAAGGATTCCCATACCGTTCCCCTGCGCTCCGAAACCATCCAGTGGTCGGGTGGTGGCCTCGTACGGAGACAGTCATCATGCACCCTTTTCCTTTCACTACACCACAAGAGGTCTCAATTCCATACTGCTTTGTCACAAGAGAAGAGATGACACAGCACAACGCTCCTTACTCTTTGAAAAAGGATAGTTTTCAGCAGTTACATACGACTATACAACCGATAAAATGAGGAATTAATATGCCAAAAGACATTCTAAAAAATGATTGGAACGACATTATTGGTGAGGAGTTTGAAAAACCGTATTATGTAAAGCTCCGATCATTTCTTAAAAATGAGTACACGAGGACAACGATTTATCCGCATATGAATGATATTTTTAACGCCTTGCATTATACCTCTTATCAAAACACCAAAGTCGTGATCCTCGGCCAAGATCCTTACCACGGGCCTCAGCAAGCACATGGGCTTAGCTTTTCTGTGCAAAAAGGGGTCGATGTGCCTCCCAGTCTTCGAAATATGTACAAAGAACTGAACGATGATTTAGGTTGTCCAATTCCCACACATGGGTCACTTGTGCAATGGGCCAAGGAAGGTGTCCTTTTGTTGAACACCTCCTTAACTGTACGACAGGGTCAAGCAGCTTCCCATCGAGGGCAAGGCTGGGAGTTTTTTACCGACGCCATTATAAACGTGTTAAATGAACGAGATACGCCTGTCATTTTTTTGCTTTGGGGCAGCCACGCGCGTGAAAAGCGCAAGCTGCTTGATCTAACGAAACATCAAGTGTTTGAAGCCCCACACCCCAGTCCTCTTTCCGCTCATCGTGGATTTTTTGGCAGCAAGCCCTTTTCAAAGAGCAATGCAGCGCTTGAGCAATTCGGTTTAACACCAATCAACTGGTGCATTTCAGACTAATGCCTACTAAGGCATTGGACTAGCCAACGTGTGTCTAACATATACTGTCTCACACAGAGTCAGCTACAGGAGGACACAAATGAAAAAATACTTGGCGATTTTCTTGGGCAGCTTTTTATTTAGCATTGGCATTAATGGCTTTGTCATCCCTCACCATTTGCTTGATGGTGGGGTTGTTGGCCTCAGCCTGCTTATGAAATATATGTTTGGAACGAATGTGGGTCTTATGATCTTATGTATTAGCTTTCCAATCTATTTATTCGCATGGTTCTATTTTAGAATGTATTTTATCAATGCAGTGCAAGGCTTAATTGCCTCGACGTTGTTTATCGATTTATTATCGCCAATGCATAGCTGGTGGCACTGGCCGGTGTATATGAGTGCTGTGTGGGGTGGTCTTTTTATTGGGGTTGGGGTAGGATTGATGCTTCGTCAGCACACAGGCACTGGGGCGATTGATCTACTTGCCCAGTGCCTGTCTAGCGTGACACCCATTCATGTCAGCTCATTTATTTTTGGAATTGATGCAATGATTATTGTGTTTGGTGGCTTCGTTCTTGGTGGTGGATCATTTTTGTATTCAATGATTGTGATCATAATCGTTGCAGCCATTACGAATGTCATGATGAGAGTAAGGTCAATTCATATTTTATAGGTTTACTTAAGAACGCCTTTTGGCTTATACCCAGACGATTTTAGTGATTGTGCCAGCCATTCTGGACGCGTGGCTTCGTCGTCATACCAAACGATTAAATGGCCTTCTGTCGTCATATACGTATTTTGCACACCGAGCAGTTTTTTCATCACCTTATCTGGTGTAACCTCGCAATGTTCACATGTGCCAACAACATTTGTAAAAACGATTTTATCTTGTTTTGCACGTGCATGATGTTCTCCACCAGTAAACAAAACCGTAAATAAGCCGACACTTAACAATGTAGAGACGAGCAATACATGACGCCATATCGCGATTTTCATGAGACAGCCTCCTTGGAAATTTACGTGTAGTTTGCGTGAAATGAGAGGTTTTATGCAACGCTTTCCTACAGAAGCAGTTGTTTTTTTTATGAACTTACGGCTACAATAAACTAAGAAGCGTTGTAGTATGGAACGTGTGTTCTTGTTATGATAGGATGAAGAGAGAGCATGAAGGAGAAGGGAGCAGCGATACGTGAGTTCTTTTGAGTACAATGATGATGCCATTCAGGTTCTTGAAGGGTTAGATGCCGTTCGGAAACGTCCTGGAATGTATATTGGCAGCACGGATTCCAAAGGGCTGCATCATCTCGTTTATGAAATTGTGGATAATGCAGTGGACGAAGCATTAGGAGGCTACTGCACGCAAATCGTGGTGCGTATACATAAGGATCAGTCCATTACTGTGACGGACAATGGCCGAGGCATGCCAACCGGGATGCACCGAACAGGAAAACCAACAACTGAAGTCATATTTACTGTGCTGCACGCAGGCGGTAAGTTTGGCCAAGGTGGCTACAAAACGAGTGGTGGCTTGCATGGTGTAGGCGCATCCGTAGTGAATGCCCTCAGCGAATTTCTTGAAGTCACCATTCATCGCAGTGGTCAGACCTATTCACAGCGATTTGAGAACGGCGGCAAGCCTGTCACTGCTCTAGAAGAAAAAGGGGCAACAAAGAAAAACGGCACGTCGATCCATTTTAAGCCTGATCCAATCATGTTTAGCACAACAAACTTTCAATTCGAAACGTTGTCTGAACGCCTACGGGAGTCTGCGTTCCTCCTAAAAGGGTTGAAAATATCGCTCATCGATGACCGGCATGGTGTTCAGGAAGACTACCTCTACGAAGCAGGCATCCAAGCGTTTGTCGCCTACTTAAACGAAGACAAGGACGAACTCCACCCTGTGGCATTTGTCGAAGGGGAAAGCGCCGGGATTGAAATAGAATATTCGTTTCAATTTCACGATGGCTTTTCAGAGAACACATTGTCTTTCGTTAACAATGTTCGGACGAAGGATGGCGGAACGCACGAAGCGGGCGCAAAAACAGCGATGACGAGAGTGTTTAACGATTATGCACGAACGGCAGGTTTGTTAAAGGAAAAGGACAAAAACCTGGACGGTTCAGATATTCGTGAAGGTCTTACGGCTGTTATTTCTGTGCGTGTGCCTGAAGAAAAGCTTCAGTTTGAAGGCCAAACAAAGGGCAAGCTTGGCACAAGTGAGGCACGGGCAGCTGTCGATGCTGTCGTGTCTGAGAAGCTCACATATTACCTTCGCGAAAACCCAGATATCGCAACTTCACTCGTTCAAAAGTCGGTTCGTGCGCAGCAGGCGAGAGAAGCTGCTCGTAAGGCAAGAGAAGAAGCAAGGAACGGCAAGAAGAAACGGAAAAAAGATTCATTGTTGAGCGGCAAGCTCACACCTGCGCAGTCACGAAATCCGGCACGCAATGAGCTTTACCTTGTCGAGGGTGATTCTGCTGGAGGTTCTGCAAAGCAAGGACGAGATCGAAAATTCCAAGCGATTCTTCCGCTTCGAGGAAAGGTCATCAATACGGAAAAAGCGAAGCTTCAGGACATCATGAAAAACGAGGAAATCAGCACCATCATCCATACAATTGGGGCGGGTGTTGGATCGGACTTTGATGTAAATGATGTGCTGTACGACAAAATTATAATTATGACCGATGCGGATACCGATGGCGCGCACATTCAAGTGTTGCTATTAACCTTTTTTTACCGCTATATGCGGGCACTTGTTGAGCAAGGAAAAGTCTATATTGCTTTGCCTCCGCTCTACAAGGTCAGCAAAGGCTCAGGCAAGAAAGAAAAAGTCGTCTACGCATGGGCAGATGAAGAACTCAAAGATGCCATCAAGCAAGTTGGCAAAGGCTACATCTTACAGCGGTATAAAGGGTTAGGTGAGATGAACGCTGATCAGCTTTGGGAAACGACAATGGATCCTGAAACGAGAACATTGATACGTGTCCAGATTGAGGACCTCGCAAAGGTGGAGCGTCGGGTAACAACGCTGATGGGAGACAAAGTAGAGCCCCGCAGAAAGTGGATCGAATCCCACGTCGATTTTGGACTAGAAGAGGAAGGCAGCATCCTAGACAATGAACAGCTGTTATAGAAGGAAATGAAGTTTGATGTAAAAGGGGGCGTCAGTCGTGCCAGAATCAGAAATTTTTAGAGAAATGCCGCTCGAAGATGTGCTTGGTGATCGCTTCGGGCGCTACAGTAAATACATTATCCAGGAACGTGCATTGCCTGACGCGAGAGATGGCTTAAAGCCCGTTCAGCGCCGAATCCTTTATGCGATGCATCATGAAGGAAATGTGGCTGACAAACCGTTTCGAAAAGCCGCAAAAACAGTCGGAACGGTCATTGGTAACTACCATCCACATGGTGATTCCTCTGTGTATGAGGCAATGGTTCGAATGAGTCAGGATTGGAAGCTGCGCTTTCCATTGGTAGAAATGCACGGAAACAACGGAAGTGTTGACGGAGACCCACCAGCAGCGATGAGATATACCGAGGCAAGACTTTCGAAAATTGCATCCGAGCTCGTTAAGGATATTGATCAGCACACAGTGGAATTTGTACCAAATTTTGATGACACGATTGAAGAGCCTGTCGTGTTTCCGGCGATGTTCCCCAATTTGCTCGTCAACGGATCAACTGGGATCTCAGCTGGGTATGCGACCGATATTCCGCCTCACCATCTCGGTGAAGTCATTGATGCGGTGATTATGCGTATAGACAAAGATCAGTGCACAGTCGATGACTTAATGACCGTTATGAAAGGACCGGATTTTCCAACGGGTGGTACCATCCAGGGTAGAGACGGAATCAAAAAAGCATTTGAGACTGGACGGGGACGCTTTGTCATTCGTAGTTCGTCGGAGATTGAAGAGCTGCGGGGAGGCAAGCGCCAAATTGCGATTTCAGAAATTCCTTATGAAGTAAACAAGGCAACCCTCGTTCGTAAAATTGATGAGCTTCGATTAGACCGTAAAGTTGAGGGGATCAGCGAGGTTCGAGATGAGTCGGATCGCAACGGTCTCCGCATTGTGATTGATCTGAAAAAGGATGCCGATGAGAAGGGCATATTAAATTACCTTTATAAAAACACCGACCTTCAAGTGTCCTATAGCTATAATATGGTGGCCATCAACAATCGTACACCAAAGCTAATGAGCCTGCCTAACGTCCTTGATGCCTACATCGGGCATCGCCGCGATGTAATTACAAAGAGAACGGAATATCAGCTCAAGAAAGCGCAAGAGCGTGAGCATGTGGTGGAAGGCTTGATCAAGGCGCTATCCATCCTTGATGAAGTCATTGAAACTATCCGCGCATCACTTGACAAACGAAATGCGAAGGACAATTTGATTGAACGCTTTGCCTTTACAGAAGAGCAAGCAGAAGCGATCGTTTCTTTGCAGCTGTATCGTTTGACCAATACGGATGTGACCTCACTCGAACAAGAAGCAAAGGAGCTTGCAGGCAAAATTGCTGAGCTCGAAGGTGTCCTTTCTAAAGAGTCCGTTCTTTTTTCCGTCATGAAAAAAGAGTTAAAAGACATGAAGAAACGGTATAGCGATGACCGTAAAACTGTGATTGAGAATGACATTGAAGAGCTTGAAATAAAGCTTGAGGTGATGGTACCGCAGGAAGATGTCATGGTCACAGTGACGAAAGAAGGGTACATTAAACGTACGAGTGTTCGTTCCTTTAACGCCTCAAATGGAGATGGGTTTGGCATGAAGGATGGGGATGTGCTGTTGTACCAAAAAGAAATTAAAACAACAGACACCTTGCTTGTGTTTACAAACCGTGGACAATTTCTCTATTTTCCGGTGCACGAATTACCTGACATCCGCTGGAAGGACCCTGGCCAACACATTGCCAACCTCATGTCAGTTAACAAGGAAGATCGGGTAATCGGCGCTGTATACATTCGCTCATTTGATGAGGAAAGCAACAGCTTCTTTACGTTTGTTACGAAGCAAGGTATGGTAAAACGAACAGCCGTCCAGCTCTACCAGGCAACAAGGTACTCGAAACCGCTTGTTGCCATTCAGGTGAAGGGCAATGATGAGGTTGTGTCGGTCGCGAAGACGAATGGACAAGCCTCTGTATTTATAGCGACAGAGGGTGGCTATGGTTTACGGTTTGCAGAAGATGAAGTGTCTACCGTAGGCTTACGTGCTGCAGGGGTAAAGGCCATTAATTTGAAGGACGACGATGTTGTTGTAGCAGGCATATGTATCCCTGAACATACGGACCCACACATACTATTCGTTGCCACAAAACGTGGTTCAGTCAAGATAATGGGCATTAATGAATTTGACATCACATCTCGTGCCAAGCGCGGTGCCGTCATGCTGCGAGAGCTGAAGCAATCGCCGCACCGATTAGCTGGAGCGCTTCTTGTCACGGTAGAAAATACTGTCGCCGTGACCACACCGTCTACGACTCAACTTGTTGATATCGCTGAGTTAAAGCCAAAGGATCGTTACAATAACGGCACCTTTGTCCTTGATTCCGCCAAAGTTGGCGAAGTCATTAACGTGTCTATTGAATTCAAATCCTCTCGACTTGTGTAACATAAACAAACACCTTCACGTAAATCGTGGAGGTGTTTTTGAATGACTCAATGAAAAACATTACCGGTTTTTTTAACAGCTGCTGTAAAATAATGCAAGATCGATAACCATCGAATGGATAGCGAATTCGGTGGTTATTTTTGATGTTTTTCAATGCTAAAAGGAAGACACTTTATGATCAACAGATTCTAGAAAATATCCACCAGAGTTGACTTTCTTTTTTTAATTGTATATAGTGTGTATGTACAATCATAACAATGAGTTCACCAAACACAGTGAAGAGGAATTTCATGAATATTATTATTTCGAACCATTCCAAAGAACCCATTTATGAGCAAGTTAAAAACCAAATTAAGCAATCGATTTTAAGGGATGAGATCAAAGAAGGTGAACCACTTCCTTCGATGCGACGACTTGCCCAAGATTTGCGGATCAGTGTAATTACAACGAAAAGAGCCTATGAAGAACTAGAGAAAGAGGGATTTATCACATCCTTTGTAGGAAGAGGCTCATTTGTTGCTGGGCAAAACAATGATCTCATCCAAGAAAAGCGATTAAGAGTGGTTGAAGAAAGGCTCTTGGAACTCATTACAGAAAGCAAAAGCTTAGGCATCAGTCTTGAACAACTGAAAGAAATGCTAGAAATGCTGTATGAGGAGGATGAATAATAATGGAAAATGCTGTCGTCTTACACAATGTGAATAAATCCTATGATGGATTTGCATTGAATAATGTTTCTTTCCCAGTCAAGAAGGGGTTCATAACAGGGTTTATTGGACCAAACGGCTCCGGTAAAACCACTACCATAAAATTGATAATGAATCTGATTCACGAAGACTCGGGAACAATCGAGTTATTTGGCCAAGAACACAAAAAACACGCAAAGGAAATCAAGCAACGAATTGGTTTTGTGTACGCTGAAAATCCGTTTTATGATCACATGACCTCTGAACAAATGAAGAAGGTCATTGCTCCATTTTATAAAAAATGGGATGATACACTGTTTAAGAAATATATGGCTGATTTTGACCTTCCGTGGAAGAAGAAAATTAAGCATCTGTCCACAGGTATGAAAATGAAGTTGTCTTTAGCCATTGCTTTATCTCATCATGCAGATTTCATTCTTATGGATGAGCCGACATCCGGATTAGATCCTGTTGTTCGAAGAGAGGTTCTTGATATCCTATCCGAAGTGATCCAGGACGAGAATAAAACGATTTTCTTTTCTTCTCACATTACAACGGACTTGGAACGCATCGCTGATTACATCACTTTTATTCATAACGGCAACATAGTCTTTCATGACGACAAAGATTCAATCAGAGATCAATACCTCCTCGTAAAAGGTGCAAAAGAATTGTTAGATGAAGACATCCGCAGCCTGTTCATTGATGTGATTGAAACACCTGTGGGGTTTGAAGGCTTGACAAATGAGCCTGAAAAAGTAAAAAAACTCATGGGAGACCACATCGTTTCAGAATCCGCTTCGTTGGAAGACATCATGGTTTATATGGGAAGGAGAGAGAAACGTGGCTAATTTGTTGTTAAAAGAATGGATGGTCAATCGGTCAACGATTCTACTGCTCTTTAGTTTGGCCCTCGTAAGCTTCTTTCTTTTTGAGGTCCAGATGCCTATTTATATAGCTATGCTGTTAGGTAGTTTCTATCCTTTTATGAGTGGCATGACCGAGTATAGAAATAACAATAAGGTTGACACCCTTATGAATAGTTTGCCTGTAAAACGACGAGACATTGTCGCATCTAAGTACGTCTTTGCACTATTGTTTGGATTAGGATTAGTTCTCACTATGATTGTCCTCAATTTACTGCTTCCATCCTTTGAGGTAAGCTTGTTGTTTATTTTGCCCCTTAGCATATCGGTCATGGGGTTTTCCGCTGCAATCTACTATCCATTTTTTTACCTAGTAGGTGCTAGAGTTGCCATGTATGTCAACCTGGTCATTGTATTCATCAGCAGTTATATTATCCAAAATGCTGACACCCTCAATTTAGAAAATAGTGTATTGGATCCTTTAGAATTAATTCGAAATTTCTCAGCGGAGCAATTATCCTTCACTCTTCTGGGAATCACAATTGTCGTTTTGCTCGTATCTGTGTTCATTTCAGGAAAGATCTATCGACAAAAACAATTTTAGGATTTGACTAGTTGGTCCTTTATGAGTAGTGTAAAGACATTAAATAGTATTAATTCTGCCTGCTAAAACGTTGAATTAGCAGGCTTTTTTATGCTTATTGGTTTGAAAGTTGAAGTTCATATGATACCATAAATATTGTAAACAAGGACGGAGCCAATAGAAATACACGGAATAGAAATGGAAAGGTGAGGAATTTGGATAGTAAAGAACGTGCTTTAAAGCTATTAATTGTACTGTCGAGGGCCAATCGATCGGTCCACGACACATTACAGGACAATATCTCGATTCATGGACTTAATCTAAGTGAATTTGCTGTCCTTGAACTGTTGTATCATCGAGGCACTCAAACGATTCATTCCATTGGAGAAAAAATTCTCGTACCAGTAGGGAGCACCACTTATATCGTGAATCAACTGGCGAAAAAAGGTTTTGTAAATCGCAGGCAAAACCCGGAAGATAAACGTATTTTTTTTGCTGACATCTCTGGACGAGGCAAAGTGTTTATGGAGGAACTTTTTCCTCAGCATGCAGTGGAGGTTGAAAAGCTTTTCAATGTGCTTAATGAGGAAGAACAAGAAACGTTAATTGAGACTTTGAAGAAGATTGGTTTTTCCGCAGACGCGACCAATCATTGATGAACCATTTATATTTCTTAATTCTGGAGCACATACTGCGTGTGAGGATAAACAGCAGCAGTCTTTGATGGCAAGCATACTGGACATAACATTGTGTGATTGCCTAGACGGTTCGCTTTAATGGCGGATAAGGCGATAAATTGTAAACCAATAAGGAGGAAACTGATGAGTAACAGTGAAACAACCAATAGTATTATTTTTAAAGTGGAGGAAAAGCCTACGCTTGAATTTGTTGATTTAACCTATTTTTCTGACGGTTATTATCAGGTGGATTTGCAGGTCAAATCTCTAGGGTCTTTACTTGTTGCGAGATTTAATAATACTGAACTATGTCTCTTAGTCGATTTACTCCGTGATGTAAATCGTAGTGAGACACATCGTTCGCGTTTATTTTATGAGTTACCTCGTGAAAATGATGTTGATCATAGTAAGGTAAGAGTTGAACCGACGCTCAACAATAAGTTTCTGATCACTATTACTGCGCAGAGCGGTAATAGTTTGAATGCGAGCACCTTTGACCTAAGTCATGAGGACATAGAATTGTTGTTAGAAAATACATATGCCTATTATGATTATTGTGAAAGCAATTAGACTAGGGCAGTATTGTAGGCAACTGGTTCCGCATCAGCATTAATTTGCGGAGAACTTTTAAGGAGTAGACGAGAATAGCAGAGGGGCAACCTGTTCGGTTCCCCCTGGTACATTTTTTGTTTGATCCGGGTTACGCTTTTGGACCGGTTATAACCCGTAAGAATATTTCTGCCTTAGGTAATTCGAAGTGCTCATCGACAGGCATGTTGAACGTAGCCAGTGCGGAAAACATGATCAGGTAAGAGGAAATCAGTTCCTCAAGATCACCTTCCACAAATTCTTTCATCTTCTGACCTTCTTTGAACAAAGGCAATAAAATCTCAAAGTAATTTTTCATCGAGAACTGTTTTATGATTTGCTTGACCTCGTGTGGCATCTCATCAGCTGTATGAGCCTGCTGAATAAGCATAAAGGGGTATCGGGAACTTTCATCCTCGAACACACTTTGTGTAAACATTTTCAACTTTTCGTACGGTGTGCCTGGAAGCTCATAAATCGATTCAATGCCATTGATAGATTCTTTCATGGCCCGATGGATAAGCGTACTAAATAGCTCTTCTTTGGATTCGAAAAAACGATATAGTTGACCAGCACTGAGACCGGCTTCTTCCGCAATCATGGTCATTTTCGCACGGTTCAATCCTCGGTGTGCAAACACTTTAAAGGCGGCTTCAATAATTTGTTCTCTGCGAATCTCTCGTTTTTGGATCAGTTGTTCTTCGGATAATGGTGCCATTGGTCCATTTTTCCCTCCTTAATCAGTGATATTTCTTTAAAAGCTGATGACCATGATGCCTACAAGATTTGTTTATTCCTGCGGCATCATGAGCTGGTCTATTGAAGCAAAGGACGCATTTTCAAAAGAAGGAATTTCTTGTGCAAACCGTTCTTCAAGAGACACGTTGAACCCTTTAGTGAGTTCAACCACTAGTTGCTGTCCCTCGGGTGAACTGTTTGCAAGGGCAGTTAGCATTTGCGGATTGAATAGCTCACGCGGGTGCACAAATACAGAATTTACAAGCCAATATAAACCATATAAATCGTCATTGGGTTGTGCCATAGCCTGTTTAAGGATGAAGCCCAAGCAACGCTGTGCAAACTCCACTCCTTTAAGAGGCACAGAGCCGGCATGTTCTACTCCTGGACAGCGCAAATCAGCCACACAATTCAACCACCAAGCAGGTTCAATCGCATTCTGCATTTTCTTGAGCACGGAAAGCTCGAAACCGGACTTGGGGCGCTCGACCTGATCTCTAAGGCATGCGTCTAGAACTTCAGCCTCTATAGCTGCAACTGTCATTCCTTGGCCATAGATTGGATCAAAATAACAGAAAGCATCTCCCATCACCAGAAAGCCGGATGGCCAGCGTTCCATCTTGTCAAAGTGCTGACGAACCAATTCGGGCATACGGTAACCTCGTGGAGTGGAAATCGGTTCAAGTTCTTTCAGCGTCTCCACAAACACCGGGTTGTCCAAGTGGGCAATCTCTCGTTCAAACTGATCGATATCGGTCGAAGGGTAACGACCTCCTACATTCCAGAGTAGCATTTCTGCTATGTTGTTTTCAATAGTAGAAAATACTCCTGAATAAGCTCCTGTGGAGGGAACGCCTTCCAAACGGATGACATCCCATGGGAGCTTTTGGCCGGAAGGGACCTTGTATTGGCGAGTACTGTAACCAAGAGCTACTTTCAATAATTCTGGCTTAGGTACATCATAACCAACTTCCGTAAGCCATCGGACGGTCTTGGAGAAACGCCCGCTCGTATCAACGACCAGGTCTGCTGTTAGTGTGTGTTTCAGCCGGTCGGTTGCACCGCGTTCTTGAATTAGAACACCGGTAACCGCAGTCCGATCCGGTGACGTCTGTAGACTGAGTACATCTTTCTTTTCAAGAAACTGGATATGGGGAATGACTTGAACTTGTTTGCGAATAACCCATTCAAGCAGCGCCCTGCTAAATTTCGCTTCTTTCCCTTGACCGACTAAAACCTTGCTCCCATCTTGATGGATCATCAAGTTTGATTCACCCTGAGCGGAAGGGGCACCATTCGTCAGCAAATCATCAATAAAGCCAGGAAAGTATCGGCTAAAAATCAGACTGCCGCGCGGGCTCAATCGGTGGTTATGATAAGCTTGAGGAGTGCCGGGGCGGTTTTCTGGCTTATCAGGAAAAGCATCTCTGTCTACGATCAACACTTCATTATAATACTCGGACAGCACTTTGGCTGCCAATAACCCGGCAATTCCTCCTCCAATAACAATGGCACGATCTGTTTTACCTGTTGATGCCGTGAAGTTAGCATTTGTCATATGAATTCCCTCCAGTTATACAATTAAAATGATCCTTCCATTATGCTTTTAAGGTTGTGCAGATCTTCTTTAGACATCTCAATAGCCTGTTGATAATCTTCATCTGACATCCAGTCACCTTGAAACACCGTCATAAAGACCTCGCTGTGAATCCCGTTTGGCAAGATGCGCATGGCATCATACATGACCATATCAGGAGCAGGGGATACGTAATGATCGATCACACCAAAGCCATTTCGTTCAGTAATCTTTATCTTCATGGATCCGTAAGTAGTTTCCATTACCCAGGTCTCGTTCTCCTTGCGAATGGACGTACAAAAGCTCACCCATTCCGGAAAATTATCTAAGTCAAAGGCGTACTCATAAACTTCATCGGTAGATCGTTTAATGGCAACATTTATCGTTGAGGACTGCGAAAAGGAAGGCATAGTTGATTTTCTCCTTTCCAAATTATTTAAGAAGACACATTAAGAATGAACTGTTCATTCTCAAAATAATACATAGCGATGAAATTGTCAACAGAAGTTTCCAAACGTGAAGGGCATATGAGACGGTGTTGTTGTGGAGTGTGGCCAGTAACTTCATGCTGCCATTTGACTTTTTAGTGTATTCTTTATCACAATAGAAATAAATAAGGTTCAGAGCCTTTACTAGATACATCCGATTAAATAGATATACATAGCAACACTAGCGTTGCATTAAAAGGTACTGATCATTAAAAATACAAAGAATGTTCAATAAACAAGTCGTTATACAATGAAAAAACCCTTTACAATGGAGGGAGAGGTGGTCACCTGTCCAAATCCAAAGCAAAGGATCAACCATGGACAAGCATACACGACTTTCTTCTTTTGGTAAATGGCTAATCCCGATTAACTTTCATTGGTTAGACGAGCAGGTTTCCAAGCTCAAGCTTG